>JAICIO010000106.1 GCA_025924315.1 Phycisphaerae bacterium | reverse complement strand
TTGTATCGCTGGCAACCCGCGCCGCAGAACACGCCGGCGCCCGAGCTTGCGCACTAACCCGGTTCGTCGTGGGTGGGCGTGGCTCCTGCCGCGCCGTCTTCGTGGGTTCGCAGAAACGGCTCGGCGGGAGCCTCGCCCTCCCAACGCGTAAACATTTGAGGGTTCGGCGTGTAGAAGAAACGGGGGATATTCGGAGGATTCATGACGTTTGTGCGATCGCCGCGCGCTGGGTATGGCTGTTTGTTGTGTTCTCTCGCATTCCTGATCCCCGCGGTCGCACAGGCTGATCCGATCACCCTCGCGCAGGATGGAAAGACGAACTACACGATCGTCATCGCAAATGATGCGACGGCGCCCGAGAAAAATGCCGCGAACGATCTGGCGGATCATCTCGAGAAAATCACCGGCGCGAAGTTCGAAGTGAAATCCGACAGCGATGGACCGAAGATCTTCGTCGGCCCATCGGCGCTGGCGAGGAAATTGTTGCCCGATGTGAACTGGGATGCGCTCGGCACCGACGGCATCGTCATCAAAACCGCCGGCAAGGATCTCGTGCTGGCCGGGGGACGTCCGCGCGGGACGCTTTATTCGGTCTACTCATTTCTCGAAGACAACTGCGGCGTGCGCTGGTGGACGAGCAGCGAACGCGACATCCCGAAAAAGCCGACGCTGCAGCTCGAGTCGCTCGACAAAACGTACGTGCCAAAGCTGCTCTACCGCGAGGCGTTTTACGAAGATCTCGTCGGGAAGCACATTCATCCTGAGTTCAACGCGCAGATGAAAGTGAACGGCCACATGAGCTCGATCCCCGCGGAGTGGGGCGGGCATTACACGATCATCGGCTGGTGCCACACGTTCTACGGGCTGATCCCGCCGCAGAAATACTTTGGCGCGCATCCGGAGTGGTTCAGCCTCGTGAACGGAAAGCGCATTGCCGGTGGAGCGCAGCTGTGCCTGACGAACGAGGAGATGCGCAAGGAGCTGGTGAAGAACGCGCTCGAGCGCATTCGCAAAGATCCGAGCGCGGGAATCATTTCGATCGCGCAAAACGATTGCGGCAATCCGTGCCAGTGCGAAAAATGCCAGGCGATCGTGAAACGAGAAGGTTCGGAATCCGGGCCGCTGATCGAATTCGTGAACAAAGTAGCCGCGGACATCCACAAAGAGTATCCGAACTTCCTCGTCGAGACGCTCGCGTATCAGTACACGCGCAAACCGCCGAAAACCGTGAAGCCCGCGGACAACGTGCTCGTGCGGCTGTGCTCGATCGAAGCGGATTTCGCTCATCCACTTCGCGACGAAGACTTCGGCCGCGATCTGCAAACCTGGGGCAAGCTCGCGAAGAATCTGTTCGTGTGGAACTACGTCACCGACTTCGCGAACTACATGCAGCCACATCCGAACATGACATACCTCGGTGACGATCTGCGATTGTTCACCGACAACGACGTCGTCGGCGTGTTCGAACAGGGCGACGCGTACAACCACACCGGCGATTTCGTGCAGCTTCGCGGATGGTTGCTGGCGCACGAGATGTGGGATCCGTCGCGCGATCAGAAGGCGCTGATCAAGGAATTCCTCGACGGCTACTACGGCGCCGCGGGGCCATATCTGCAGCAGTATCTCGACCTGATCAACAACGCCGCGGCGAAGCGGATGAACTGGGGGCTGAGCACATACAACGGCGATCTCTCGTTCTTCCCGCTTGACGCGCAGGCGAAGGCGAATGAGCTGTTCGATCAGGCCGAAGCGGCGGTGAAGGATGATGCGTCGAAGCTGCATCGCGTGCACCGGGAGCGCCTGCCGCTGAGGTATCTCGGCCTTCAGAATTATCCGTTCGATGAAAAGCTCGCTGCGAAGAGAAGCAGCCATCCCACGACCCGCGCCGCCGCCGAAGCCGCCGCCGAGGATTATCGTCAGCAGGCGAATCAGTTCTTTGTGGACGCGGAGAAGGAAGGCTTCCATTTCATCAGCGAAGGCGGGCCGTTTGAATCGATCAAGCCTGGCATCTTGATGAAGCCGGATTCGTGGGTTCCGCCTGAGCTTCCCGCAGCCGGCGCGAAGCTCGCGCCGGGGCAGTTCGACATGCAGCAGAATCGCTTCACGCTCTACGGCAAGGGAAAGCTGACGACGCTCACCCAGGATTCGAAAGCCTCGGATGGCTGGGCCGCGCGACTGACCACCAACCACACCGAATGGGCGATTCAGCTTCATCTTAAAGACGTGCCGCAGATCAACGGTGCCGGTCCGTGGAAGTGTTATATCGTCGCGCGGATCGATGCGAAGGCGAAAAAGGGCGGCGCCTTTGAATACGGTCTGTTCGACAACGGTGGCGGGGGAATGCTCGCCCGCAATTCCGCCGCGATTCCCGGCCATGCCGACGGCGAGTATCACACGTACGGCATCATGGCCCAGAATCTCACGCCGACGATGTATTTCTGGGTCGCGCCCATCGGCGATGGGCGTGCGAGTGCGATCTATGTCGACCGCATTTATATCGAGCATGTGAACAATTGATTTCTCTTCACGTTGTCATCCTGAGCGCAGCGAAGGATCTCGGGATGCAGAACCGCTTTCGATATCGAGATCCTTCGCTTCGCTCAGGATGACGTTCTTATGCGGACACGATTGTTCCTCGCACTTTTCCTCAGTTGTTACTGCGTTGCCTCGTATGCGACGCAGAGCTCGATCAACCTCGTGCATAATGGCGGATTCGAAGAAGACGGCGGGTGGCCATTCATCCCCAGCGGCGCCGATGCCAGCGGCGACTTCGTCGATAACGTCGCGCACACCGGCAAGCGTTCGTACCACATGTCGAACAAGAGCGGCTTCGCGCCAAACGTGTACGCGCGCATTACGCAACTGCAATCGGGCCTGAAGCCATACACCACGTATCGCATGAGTTGCTGGGTGAAAGGCAACGGCGTTGGCATCGCATGGATCGGCGGCGGCCCGGGGTGGACCCAGCGCAAGCGTTTTCCCGAAGGCAATTTCGATTGGACGCAGGTGTCGATGGACACAACCACCGGCGCCGACGCCGGCGACTATGAGCTGATGGTCCTCATGGAAAGCCAGGTGAAAGACCTGTGGGTCGACGACGTGACGTTCGAGCCGATCCATTCCGATGAAGCAAAGCTGGCGGAGTTTGAAAAGTCCTACCACGCGAAGATCGACGCGCAGCGGGCGAAGTTCAGGAAGGTCCTTCAGCTTCTGATTCAGCACAATGACCTGGCCGACGACGCGTACATCAAGCTCGGCGTGACCGTCGCGAAGCGGTTCATCGATCGCGTGAACGACAATGAAGAGCATCCGAAGCAGTCGCTATCGTGGTCGACGATGCAGCTGGAAGAAGTCGGCGGGGTGCTCGACGACACGCAGAAGCGCATCGAGAAGTGCATCGCCAACAACACGCCAGCGGTGCACGTGCCCGAGCCGACCGGCGGCGCGGTCACACTGCACAACGGCGTCTTCTACACGGATGTCACGCTCGACGGGAAGGTCATCAAAGATCAGCCGTTCTACTTCGGCGGATACGGTCACTTCGATCAGGTGCAGAAGGATCTGCCGAACTTTCCGGACCTCGGCGCGACGGTCATCCAGGACGGCCGGCTTGGGCCATCCGGCATGAACGAAGATGGCTCGTTCAAGAAAGTCGTCGACACCGTTCTCGAAACGCAGAAAGAAGCCGCCGCGAATCGGATCAAGGTGGATTACCTGCTCTCGCCGCACTATTTCCCGGATTGGGCGGTGAAGCAGGCTCCGGACCTCAAGAACGGCAACGGTGGATTCATTTTCTACAACATCGATCACCCGAAAGCGCGGGAGGTCAATTCGAAGTTCATCTCGAGCTTCATGCCAAAGTTGCTTGGCTCGTCGGCGTTGCTGAGCGTTTGCCTCAGCAACGAGCCGGTGTACATGGTGAGCGGCCACGACAAGTACAGCCTGCCGAAGTGGACGAAGTTCCTGAAGGACACGCACAAAGACATCGACACGCTGAACAAGCTCTACGAGACGAGCTACACGAAATTCGAAGACGTGCCTGTTCCCGGAAATGGCATGCCGAAGGAAGTCGCCAAGCAGCGCATCTACTACGATTGGTGCACATTCAACAAGATCAACTTCGCCGAGTGGCACGGTTGGCTGGCGCAACAGGTAAAGGACATCCTGCCGAACGCATTTACCCATTCGAAGGAAATGGTCTTCTTCACGATGGACCACGACAAGAATGGCTGGGGCGTGGATCCGGAACTTATGACCGGCGTCACGGATCTGGCCGGTTGCGATGCGTACTGCTTTCCCGAAAGTGGCAACACCTACAGCTGGCATGGCAACGAATTCTGGTACGACCTGCTGAATTCCTTCCGCAACCAGCCGGTGTTTAACAGCGAAAACCACGTGATCCCCGACGGCAGCGCCCCAGGTCACATTTCGCCCGACATCACGCGGTCGCAATACTGGCAGGGCGCGCTCCATCACCAGGGCGTGACAACGACGTGGGTGTGGGAAGAGTTGCTTGATCCGTCGCTCAGCGGGAGCATTTACTTTCGACCGGGAAATATTTACGGCGCTGGCAGAGCATTTCTGGACCTCGCGCGATTCGCGCCCGAGGTCGCCGCGATCAATCAAAGTGCGCCAACCGTCGGGTTGCTCTACTCTCCGCCGTCGATCTTCTGGGAGAACGATTACCAGGGCACGATCTTCACGCTCTACACGCAGCTGAATTACAGCGGTGCCCAGATTACGTTTGTGAGCGAAAAGGAATTGGAGAACGGCCGCACGAATCTTCCGCCGTGCATTATCCTGCCCAAGGCGACGCACGTAAGCGACGCCGCCCTCGCGGCGCTCGTGAAGTCCGGAAAGAAAATCATCCGCTGCAGCGAGAAGGACGCGACGTTCGACGAATATCACCTCCCGCGGCAACTGCCCGCGGAGGCGAAGTCGTGGCCGGTGTTCACACTCGGCAAAGACGAGCGAGCGAACGCCGTCAGCCTTCGCAAGCACCTCACCGATGAAGGCATCGCGATGAACGAGCTTCGCGAAACAACCGGCGGTCAGCTTGCGTGGGGCGTCGAATATCGGGTCGTGAACGACGCGAATCGCACGCTTGTCCCGATGGTCAACATGAGCGGAAAAGCGCAGACGGTGAAGCTTGCGGGCAATGGCGAAAAGGCGACGGATCTGCTGAGCGGCGATCCGGTCGACCTGAACAACATCGCGCTCGAGCCCGTCGTTCCGCGGTTGCTGGAAATTACGAAGTAGCATCTGATGCAAAAAACGTTTGCGATTCTGCTCGTTCTGCTGATCGCGATTGCGGTTCGCGCTGCGGACGTGATGCCCGTGCGCCAGATCGTCGAAGAGCGCTACAAGGAAGACGACTCGGCGCTCTTCGACCCTCATGCGCTCGAGTTCAACTGCGCGATGGGGAACAGCCCATGGGGCTTCGGCTTTGCGGGATTCGAAACCACCTGGCGTCAGCCGATCGAGCTGGAAGTTTCCGGCAGCGGCGGGTATTCGACCTTCGATCCGTTCTCGCTCGTCGGCGTTTCGCTCGACTATCACACGCCGGCAGGTTGGGATGGACGATCGATCTTCGGTTTGGGGCTGATTCAACCCTCGCGGCCGCAGCACCCGCCGGGATGGGGATCTGGATCACGCAAATTGACCATGCGCGGGAATCTCCTGACTGCGTCGCAAGACCCGCAGCGAACGACGATCGATCCGGCGAAGTTCGCGCCGAAGGACTGGGATGGCCAGCTCTGGATCGGCGTGCTGATCCACAACGCCGGCGCAGGCAAATCGATCCGCGTTCGCATCGCGAATGCGACGTCCGATGTGCTGGCGATTGCGGATAAAGCGGCGATGCGACGCGAGCATCAGAACTCGTTTCTCACAGACGCCGTGAAGGCACTGAAGATCGCCAAGGCAAAACCACGGCCGATCGTTCACGTCGTGCCGGAGATGGCGCCGTATCTGACTTCGCCCGCGAATGTTCCGCCGGTCGATCGGCGGATCGAGGAATGCCAAACGCTTCTGAACGCAAAATCGATTTCCGCGACCGATTATCTGAAGGTGGTGGAAAACTATTTCGCCTGGACGAACGCGACGCCGCGGGCGAACGAACTTCCGGCGAAGTTGAATGAGATCTTCCAGAAATGGTCGGACGGTGGAAAATTCGGTGAAGAGATCAAATGCATCATTCGCACGGCCAGCAATCTGCAGAAGATCGCGCTGGATGATGTCACGAGCGGTGAGATCATTCCCGCGAAGCCGCCCTTCGGGTCTGAGCCTCAGGGTCGAAGACAAGCCGCGGTGAAGCTGAGCGCAGCGCGCGCGGAGTACGAAGGCTTTCAGATCGTCCTGACTCCGCTCGTCGGATCTGCGACGAACGCGAAACTTGTCGCGGGCGATTTGAAATGCGGCGACGCCGTCATCGGAGCTTCGAACGTAACGATCAACCCCGTCGGATACGTACGCGTTCATCCGAATGATCTGATGCCCGATCCACTTCTGCTCGGCGACACGGTCTCGCTCAAGCCGGGCGAGAATCAGCCGGTGTGGATCACCGTTCACGTTCCGCGTGATTCGAAGCCCGGGATGTACAACGGGGCGATCACGATCCAAAGCAATTCGCACTCGTTCGATATCCCGTACTCCCTGCACGTTCGCACCTTCGAGATCCCGAAGAAGATCACACTCCGCTCCAGCTTCTGGATGTTCCGCGACCAGATTAACCGGTTTTATCACGTCGATGAGGTGAAGCTGGATGATTATCTCAAGTGGATCGATTTCGCGCTCGTGCATCGTCTCAATCCAATCGACGTGTACGAAGGGCATTGCCAGCAGCTCGTCGACATTCAAAAGATGCCGACGACGCGCGACTGGACGAGCACCGGCGATGCGAATCCGCATCCGGATTTCAGCAAATGGGACAAGTACATCGACCACATGGTCGCCGGCGGGGCAAGCACGATACATCTCGGCACGACGCATCACTTCGGTAATTTCTTTCAGCCTGCGAACAAGAATGAAGCGCAGCATCTGAAGAACGTCGAGCTCGCCGTGAAGACGATGGAGGATCATTACAAGCAGCGCGGCGTGTTCGACCTGCATTACCTCCAGCTGCGCGATGAGACGAGCGAGCCCGCGTCGATCAACGTCTATCGCGACATCTTCGAGAAGTTCCCGGATGTGAAGCTTTTGCTGACGGCGCCTTCCACGAAGGCGCGGCCGTTCTTGCGGATTCCCTGTCCGCTCTCGCCCGGGTTTGATGCGAAGTGGCGCGACGAGACGCACGCGAAGGGGTACGAGTACTGGTGGTATGTTTGCGTTCAGCCATCGGATCGCCGCTACGCGAACCTCTTTATCGATCAGCCGGCATCACAGCATCGCATTCTCTTCTGGCAGACTTGGAGTCACGACGTGGATGGGCTGCTCTACTGGGGTATGGACTTCTGGTCGTGGTACAACAACAAGTGGCCCGCGGATGTGAAAGGTCCGCACGAGCGCGTTCCGCCGAAGGATGCGCCGAATTTCATCACCGACCCGGGCGCGCCCGGCGACGGCTCGTCGATGTATCCGGGCCCGACCCCGTCGCAGCCGCTCTCGAGCATCCGGCTGGAAGTGATGCGCGACGGCGAAGAGGATTACGAATACTTCAAGCTGCTCGATCGATTGATTGGGGCGCACAGCTCCGCGCCGGAAGTCGAGAACGCGAAAAAGCTCCGCGACCAGGCGAAGACGATGGTCCAGAGTCTGACCGATTACGACAAGAACCCCGAGCCGTACCTCGCCCTTCGCGAAAAGATCGGCGACGCGATTGAGGCGCTGTCGAAGTGAACGAATTGCAACGGAACTACATCATGAAACATCTCGTGTTGCTGCTCGTGCTCGCCATGACTGCGAGCACATTTGGGGAAGACGCATGGAAGAACGCCCTCGCCCCGAAGGGAACGAAAACGGACGAGCTGACCTTCGTCGATAACGGCAAAGCGACCGCCGTCATCATCATTCCCACCGAAGCGAACTCGATGGAGAAGAAGGCCGCCGACGATCTGCAGTATTGGCTCAAGCAGATGACCGGCGCGCACGTCGGCGTGAAGTTCGATCTGAAGGTCAAGCCGAAAGGCGCGATGATCATCAGCATCGGCAACACGAAGCTGATGCAGGACGCGCTGCTGCCCGATGTCGATCTGAAAGAGGACGGCTACAGCATCTCTGAGTCCGATGGAAATCTGTATTTGCGCGGCGGTCGCACGCGCGGGATCGTCAATGCGGTTTACGCGCTGCTCGAAGAGGACATCGGCTGCCGCTGGTACGACAACGGCGAACCACGTCTGCCGAAATCGCCGACGCTGAAAGTGCAGGTCGTTCCGCGGACGTATGTGCCGCAGCTGCGGTTGCGCGATCCGTTTTATAAAGTCTCGTTTGATCCGGTATGGTCGCTGCGCAATCGCACGCAGGCGCCCGATGCCCACGTCCCTGAGGAGTTCGGCGGACACATCGATTACGACGGCATGTTCGTTCACACCGCCGCGTCGCTTGTGCCGCCGGCGAAATATTTCAAGGATCATCCGGAATACTTCTTCCTCGACGCGAGCGGTCACCGAAATCCCGCTCAGCTCGATGCGACCAACCCCGACGTCGCCAAGATCGTGATCGAGGCCGTCCGCAAGACGCTCAAGGAACATCCCGAGACCGAAATCATCAGCGTCAGCAAGAACGACAGCGGCGGCGATCAGCTCTGCCAGTGCGACAACTGCAAAAAGGTTCGCGAAGCCGAAGGCGGCGCGGAGATGGCGGTGCAGCTCGTGCTGGTGAACAAGGTCGCGGAGGCGATCGAGAAGGATTATCCGAACGTCACGATCGACACGCTCGCGTATCTCGACACCATCAAGGTCCCGAAGACGATGCGTCCGCGGAAGAACGTCGCGATTCGCTTCTGCAACGACGCGCCCGGCGCATGGGGCCGACCCTTCACCGCCGCGGAGGATTGCCCCGTCGCGGACATCGCCAAGGCGTGGTCGGCGGCGCACAACCGCATCTATGTGTGGGACTACAACGTCAACTTCAGCCACTACCTCGCGCCGATGCCGAACATGAACGTCATCGCGAAGAACATCAAGTTCTGGGTCGCGAATCATGCCGAAGGCGTGATGACGCAGGGCGGATACCAAGGTTGCACTGAGCGCGACTGGATGCGCTCGTGGGTGATCGCCAAGCTCATGTGGGATCCGTCGCTCGATCAGCAGGCGCTGGTCGACGATTTCATCAGCGGCTACTTCGGCAAAGCCGCCCCCGCGATCGCGGAGTACGATGCGCTGCTGCGCAAGGCAGGCGAGGATCACGCGAAGGAACTCGCCTCTCCGCCCGGTGGCATTCGTTATCCGATGGACATTTCGTTCTTGTCGAAAGAGTTTCTCGATCGCGCGACGGAGCTCATGAAGCAGGCGCACGATCTCGCCGGCGATGACGCGGCGCTGCAGAAGAAAGTGGATCGCGCGGAGCTGCCGATTTTGTATGTGAAGGTGGTGCGCGGGCCGAAGTTCGTGGGCGATTCGTATGGGGATGTGCTCAATCGGTTTGACAAGGTTGCGCACGAGCAGGGGGCGGATTATCTGCAGGAGGGCGGGAAGGATCTGGATGCGCGGATCGCCGAATGGCGCAAGCAAGTGCCCGCTAAGCCGCCCATCGGGTCTGAGCCTCAGGGTCGAAGACAAGCGGCAGCGCCCGCCGCACCGGCGTACAAGGTGATCTCGAAGGGTCCGGAGGCGATGAGCTATCAGGCCTTTCCGGATCTGTGTCGGCTCAAGAATGGGGACATCCTCGCGGTATTCTACGCGGGTTACGGCCACGTCTCTTTGGCAGCTGATGACTGCCCCAACGGCGGCCGCATCTGCATGGTCCGATCGAGCGATGAGGGAAAAACGTGGACGGTGCCGAAAGTGCTTTTCGACGACGCCAACGACAACCGCGATCCGCATATCGCGCAGCTGGACGATGGCTCGCTCGTCTGCACGTTCTTCTCGTGGTCGAGCAACAAACCGCCGATGAAGCGCGCGAAGGACTTCACCTGGGACTACTTCAACAAGGTGAAAAAGCTCAGCGGCGCGCAGATGGTCCGCTCGACCGACGGCGGAAGGACGTGGGAGAAGACGGCGCATACGATCGCAGACGGGTGGGTCTGTTCAGCGCCGGTGAGACAGCTGAGCGACGGCACCTGCATCCTCGGTCTCTACGGCAAAGACCCGTCGACCGGCGCGACGATCCGTTCTCCCGATCGTGGAAAAACGTGGGACGCGCCGGCGGTCATTCCGGCGCCGAAAGGTGTTTCGCTCGATGCCGAGACGGATTGGATCCGACTGAAAGACGGCACGCTCTTCGCCGCCCTTCGTCAATCAAAGAACGACATGTATTTCTCAATGAGCAGCGACGAAGGCAAGAGCTGGGCGGAGGCGAAGGACATCGGCTTTCCCGGCCATTGTCCGCATCTCAATCGCCTCAGCACCGGCGAGATCATTCTCTCGCATCGCGTGCCGAACACCTCGATCCACATCAGCCGCGATGAGTGCAAGACGTGGCAGGGGCCGTTCGAGATCGACAACTGCATCGGCGCGTATCCGTCAACCGTCGAGCTGAAAGATCACAGCGTGCTGATCATCTACTACAGCGAAGGCGGCGGCAGCGAAATCCGCGCCCAGCGGTTCAAACTCACGGACAGCGGAATCGAAAAACTTCCACTCTGATCCGTAGCACGGGCTACCAGCCCGTGCCCAAGTCTGCACGGGCTGGTGGCCCGTGCTACAGGAAAGACGAATGAAACTTCTGCTCGCTTTGTGTTCAGCTCTCTGCGCCGCGTCTGTCGTCGCTGCCGATTTTGATGGCAGCAAATGGAATGTCTCCACCGGGAACGTTTCGGTGACATACATCCAGCATTCACCGATCGGTGCGCATCCGTCGCCGAACTATTACGAACCGCCGCCAAATGTGGACGAGCTGAAGAAGTGGAAGTCGGAAGGCCTCGTGGCGGATGAGGATTACATCGCGTGGGGCGCCGTCGAGCGCGAGCCAGGCGAGTGGGATTGGAAGCAGCACGATGCGGTCGAAAAGGCCGAGCACGCCGCGGGGTTGAAGTACGTCGTCTACGACTGGGTGCACTTTCCCCCGACCTGGTTGCGTCACAGCAAGGACGCGACGCTGATGAAATGTCTCGAGCATGGCGAGACGACGAATTATCTCTCGATCTTCGATCCGAAAACGCTCGAGCATTACGACCATTTCTACAAAGCGCTGCACGATCACTTCGGCGACAAGATCGACGACATTTATGCGTGCATTCTCGGGCCATACGGTGAAGGCAACTATCCGCTGAACGTTCCCGACTGGGTCAACATCGGCCATTGCCACGAAGGCTACTGGTGCGGCGATGACTACGCGCTCAAAGCCTACAGCGCCGCGATGGCGAAGAAGTATGGCGACATCGCGAAGCTCAATAGTGCGTGGGGATCGAGTTACAAAAGTTTTGATGACGTTCGTCCGCCGAAACAATTGAGCGATGAAAAGTTCAAGCCGTCGCCGGACAAATTCAACACGCCGCAGCTGCGTCGCGAGTGGCTCGACTTCATCACGTGGTATCACCAGGCGATCATCGACTTCGCGGAAGGCTCGATCAAAGTCGTGCTCAAATACTTCCCCAAGGAAAAAGTCCGCACAAAGCCCGGCGGAAACGCCGGCGGCGTGAATCCGATCGCGTGGGGCACGTATTGCCCCGGCTACGCGAAGATGGCGCAGCCGTACGGCATCGTCCTCCAGCCCGCGGATTTTCAAGGCGCAATCTTCGGCGACAGCTGGGTCGGCACCGCGTATCAGTTCTATCACGTCACGCTTTCCACCGAACCCGCCGGCGGACTGAATCACAATGATTACGTCCGGCGAATGTTTTCCGATGCGAGCGTGGGCGCGTCGCAGCATTTCACATATGAGTTCCAGCAGCACGTGCCGGATATTCAGAAGTACATCGATCTTTACACGGGCAAGGGCGGCGATACGCAGGTGGCGGTCTACTGTCCGACGACGTTGTATCGATTGGGCGGCGATCTGGAACCAACGATTCGCTCATCGCGCCGATTGCGCGACGCCGCCGATTTCGACGTGCTGGACGAGCTGCTGATTACCGATGGCGCGCTCAATGAAAAATACAAACTGCTCGTGATGTTCCAGGGCGACGTCGTCGATCAACCGATCCTCGACACGATCGACGCCTGGGTGCAGAAGGGCGGAAGCGTGCTGCTCGCGGAGAGCGCCAAAGTCTCGAACGTGGAAGGGCAGCCGTGGAAACTGCTTGCGGCGCAGGATCCACGCGTCATCGTCGCGAAGAAGAACGGGTTGATCAGAGAAGTCGAGACGCGATTCAAAGATTTGAAAAGCGTGTTCAGCGCGGGTCCCGGTGTTTGGACGACGCAGCGCGGTGACCAGACGTTCATGCTGAACACAACGGATAAGGCGGTCGAAGCGTCGGTTCCTAATTCGCCGGCTCACGTGACGATCGAACCGCACACGATCTACCGAAACCACTGAGATAGAGAGAGAGCATGTCATCCTGAGCGAAGCGAAGGATCTCGGGATCGGAGGACGCGCTCGATATCGAGATCCTTCGCTTCGCTCAGGATGACATGAAGCTGATGCTTAAAACCATTCTTGTAACGCTGACGATCGCTTCCAGCCTCGCAGCGGCCCCAGATGATCCGGCGGCGCGCGTGAAGGCGCTACGCGATCGCCTGCCGGCGTGGAAACAGCAACTCGATCAACTGCGGGCGAGCGGACAGGACGTTTCGTATCCGCTCGTGTCGTACACCGTGCTCGACAATTTCACGCAGTACGCGCAGGACGATCTCAATCACACCGACAACGCGTTCGCACAGAATCGCGCTCGACGCGCGATCCTCGAGATGGAAACGATGGCGCCGCGGCTCGATCGCGAACTCGCGGATGCGATCGCGGGGAAGACGAAGCTGCCGACCGTTCCAAGATGGGACGGGAAGGCCCGGCCGACGATTGATGGGACGTCGTTCATGTCGCAGGGCCGGCCGTTCATCTTCATGGGTTACGGCCATTTCGCGCAGGTGCGCAACGACATCGAGAAATTCCCAGCGTACGGCATCAACCTGATCCAGTCCGCGGAGTTCGGGCCAGAAGGCGTGTTTCCGAAACCGGGTGTGACTTCGGATACTTACATCGAGCAGACCAAGGCGATGCTCGACCGCGCCGCCAAGGCGGGCGTCGCGGTCGATCTCTTGATCAGCCCGCATTATTTCCCGTGGTGGTACATCTCAGCGCATCCGGAACTCGCGAAGCGGCGCTACGGCGGATTGTGGCCGTTCTCTCCTTATGCGCCGGCCGGTTGGGATCTGCTCAAACCGTTCGTCGAAAAAGTTCTCACGCCGATCAAAGATAAGCCGGCACTGTTCAGCATCTGCCTGACGAACGAGCCCTGCAACTTCGAAGAGCCGGGTGAGTTCTCCAAAGCATCGTGGCATGCATGGCTCGAAGCGAAACACAAGAAGATCGAAACGCTCAACAGCGCGTGGGGGACGAATTACAACTCATTCGACGACGTGCCGATGGCGAATCCATTTGATGCGAAGGCGATCAAGCGCCCAAGTCCGCTGTGGTGCGATTACGTGCGGTGGAACCAGGAATTCTTCGCCGGGTGGCATGCGAAATTCGCGCAGATGATTCACGAGGTCGCGCCGAATGTTCCGGTCCACGCGAAGGCGACGACGTGGTTGATGGTTTCGGATCACAGCGACATCGACGCGCAATACGGCGTGGATGCGACGCTCTTTGCGAAGTTCAGCCAGATCATGGGATGCGACAGCCTGAATCATTTCATTCCCGGCGAGTGGGACAAGAGCGGCGTTGCGCAGACGTGGTGGACGGAATCGAAAGGCTACACGCTCCTGCGCTCGGTGAAGAACGCGCCGATCTTCAACAGCGAAAATCATCTGATTCAGGATCGAGATCCGCGTCCGGTTCCGCCAGAGCATATTCGCTGCGCGCTGTGGCAGGCGGCGATGCGCGGGCAGAGCCCGACGACGATCTGGGTGTGGGAGCGCGGATTTGATCCGAATCACGATTTCGCGGGCAGCATCATGGAACGACCCGCGTGCGCGGAAGCGGTGGGCCGCGTCAATTACGATCTCAATCGCGTGGCGAACGAAGTGCGGGCGTTTCAGCAGCTTTCACCGACGATCCAGATTCTGCAAAGCACGACCGCGGCGGCGTGGGCCGATCCGGGGTATGACCAGACGCTCAACGATTGCTTTATCGCGTGCGATATTCTCGGCCATCGCATCGGCTTCATCACCGAGCGGCAGCTGGAAGAGGGCACGATGCCGACCGCGAGTGTCGTCGTGGTCCCGCACGTCGTTCATTTCTCGCACAACGCGCTCGAGGCGCTGAAAAAATATTCCGGCAAGGTGCTGCTCCTTGGCGACGACTGCTTCACGCGCAGCGGTTACGAAAAACCGCGGCTGCACGTGCCGCAACTGCTGCCGAATTCAGAAGTGGTGTCGCGTGCGGATCTGCAGGGGACGGTATCGAAGCTTGTTGGTCCGCCGGAGATTGAGGTGATTGGCGTGCAGACGGCTCATCGGCCGGGCATGATGGAATGGCAGTGCGCGAAGGACACGTCGGGCAAGACGATCATCAACATCTGCAATTACGGATATGATCCGATGCCGATTCACCTGCTGCACGCTGGCTCACCGGTTCACTGCGTCGATGTGTTGAGCGGCGAGGCGGTGGACGATCCGCTGACATTGCAACCCTTGGAAGTGCGGCTGCTGCGCATGGATTGATGGGAGGGCGAGGCTCCGGCCGAGCCGGTTCGGGAGAAGACATCCGCAGATTTCGCAGATTACGCAGATTTGAAAAAAGCAATGGAATGCAATCTGCGAAATCTGCGCAATCTGCGGATCAAATGAACGGCTCGGCAGGAGCCTCGCCCTCCCGTCGTTTTGCCGGTAAAGTTTCCCGACTCATTACAGCCGTTTCAGGAATTCAAAAATGCTCATGATGAATCTTCCACTGATCTCCGGTTGTCTTCTCGCCGGTCTCACGTTTGGTTGTGCGATGACGCAGTCACATGCCGGTCGCGCGAGCAAACTCTCCGCCACGAACCTTCGCACGGAATATCGCACCAATCCGCTCGGGATTGACGTCGTCCAGCCGCGGTTCAGTTGGGTGCTGGACGCGAGCGATCCGCTGGTGCGCGATCAGAAGCAGTCCGCGTATCAGATTCTCGTCGCTTCCTCGAAGGACAGGCTGAAGGAAGGCAAGAGCGATCTTTGGGATTCGGCGAAGGTTGATTCGAACAAGACCTCGCAGATTGCTTACGGTGGATCGCCGCTCAAGAGCGAGATGCACTGCTACTGGACCGTTCGCGTGTGGAACGGCAACGGCGATGCGTCCGACTGGAGCGAGCCGGCGATGTGGACGATGGGGTTGCTCGACAAGAGCGACTTCAAGGCCAAGTGGATCGGCTATGACGCGCCGGCCGACGAGCTCTTCGAGCAGACCGGGCCGAAGATCGACCTGCAGAGGTGCAAGTGGGTGTGGTTCCAGAAGGCGGATGCGAAAGGAAATCAGCCGAAAGGCGCGGCGCTTTTCCAGAAGCACGTGGAAATCCCGTCGGATCGTCGCCCCGTTTCGGCGTGGTTTCTCATTGCCGCGGACGATGGCTTCGAGCTTTGGGGCAACAAGGTCAAGCTCGGCTTCGGCACCGACTTTAAGTCGCCGCAGATGTGCGATGTGCATGAGCAGCTTCATACCGGCGACAACCTCTTCCTCATTGATGCCCACAATGCAGGCGAAAACCCCGCTGGAGTGATCGGGCGATTGCGCATCGACTTCGCCAGCGGAGATCCAATGATCGTCGACGTCGATGAGGCGTGGTTGGCAGCGGCCAAACCCGTCGATGCAAAGACCGCTCACACCGCGGGCGTCAAATGGGATAACGCCGTTTCGCAAGGCGAATGGGGCGCGCAGCCCTGGGGCAAGATCGCGACGCATCCGCTCGATCTTCCGCCGCCGCCTTATCTGCGAAAGAAGTTCTCGCTCAAGGGCGACATCAAGCGCGCGACGTTGTACGGCTCAGCGCTCGGGTTGTACGAGCTGCATCTCAACGGCGAGCGCGTCGGGCACGATCGCCTCACGCCCGGCTTCACCGATTACAAGAAGCGCGTGCACTATCAGACGTACGACGTCACGAAGATGGTGAAGAAGGGCGACAACGCCATCGGCGCGATTTTGGCCGACGGTTGGTACGCGGGCTATTTCGGCTTCAAGGCCGGCCGTTCGTGGTGGGGCGATAAACCGCGGCTCTTCGCGCAGCTTAAGGTCGAATACACGGACGGGTCGAGCGAAACGATCATCTCCGACGAGTCATGGAAGGCGCGCTACGGCGCCATCCGCGAGGCGGACATTTACAAGGGCGAAGCGTACGACGCGCGCAAGGAGATCAAGGACTGGGCCAAAGCGGGGGCGGATGAATCATCATGGAAACCGGTCGTCGTTGATGACGTGAAGATTCCGCTGGTGTGCGCCAGCCCGACCGATACCGTGCGCGTGGATCAGGAATTCCATCCGAAGAAGATGACCGAGCCGCAGCCGGGCAAGTACATCTTCGACCTTGGCCAGAACATGGTCGGCACGGTTCGCCTGAAAGTGAATGTCCCCGCCGGCACGCGCGTGACAATTCGTCAAACGGAAATGCTCAACCCGAACGGCACGCTCTACACCACGGCGCTGCGCGGCGCCCGCGCGCAGGACACGTACATCGCGAAAGGCACCGGCGAAGAAATCTACATGCCGCGGTTCACGTTCCACGGGTTCCGATACGTCGAAGTCAGCGGCCTGCCGCACAAGCCGTCGATGGACACGGTCACCGGTGTCGTGATCCACACGCAGATGACGCAGACCGGCGAATTCGACTGCTCGAATCCGCTGGTGAATCAGCTCTTTCACAACATCATCTGGGGCCAGAAGGGGAACTACCTTGAAGTGCCCACCGACTGCCCGCAGCGCGACGAGCGGCTCGGTTGGACCGGCGACGCGCAGTTCTTCATCCGCACCGGCAGCTACAACTTCGACGTCGCGTCGTTCTTCACGAAGTGGCTCGTCGATCTGGTTGAGGATGGCCAGAACGACCAAGGTGCGTTCGCGCATGTGGCGCCCGATATGGGCATCGGCTACGGCGCCGTCGCGTGGGACGACGCGGGGATTATCTGCCCGTGGACGATCTACCGGATGTATGGCGACACGCGCGTGATCTCGCAGCACTGGGATCACATGACCAAGTACATCGATTACCTGAAGCGCACGAGCAAGAACCTCGTCCGCGAGCAGGGACCATACGGCGACTGGGTAAACCTCGGCGGTGGCGCGAAGTCGGAAGTGATCGGCACCTCGTACTTCGAATACGTCACGCGCCTGATGAGCGAGATGGCGACCGCCATCGGCAAGACCGACGAAGCGCAAAAATATCAAAAGCTCGCGGACGACATCAAAGCCGTCTTCGAAAAGGAATTCGTTTTGCCGGATGGTTCGATCAAGGACAGCAGCCAGACGGGTTATGCGCTGGCGTTTACGATGGGCCTCGTTCCGCCGGATCGCACGAAGCAGGCGTCCGATCATTTCGTCAATGAGATCAAGAAGAAAGATTGGCACCTCGCGACCGGTTTCATCGGCACGCCACGCCTGTTACCGGGACTGACCGATGCCGGGCGACCTGATGTCGCGTATCGCCTGCTGCTTACGGAGACATTCCCATCATGGCTGTTTCAGGTGAAACTCGGCGCGACGACGATGTGGGAACGCTGGGATGGCTGGACGCCGGACAAGGGCTTCCAGGACCCGGGGATGAACTCCTTCAACCACTACGCGTTCGGTTCCGTCGGCCAGTATTTGTACATGACGGTGGCCGGCATCGATCCGATCACCCCCGGCTTCGACCGCTTCAAAATCGCACCGCTCCCTGGCGGCGATCTAAAGTACGCCAAGGCCAGCTTCGATTCCATCCACGGCAAAATCGTGTCCGATTGGAAAATCGACGGCGACACGATCAAGCTGAAAGTCGTAATTCCGATCAACACGACGGCCGAGGTGCACGTGCCGACGAGCGATCCGGATTCGATCAAGACGGATGCTGGCGTGAAGCCAGCGGAATCCTTCACAAAGGATCATCCCACATCGCCCGCGGTCTACGAACTCGGCAGCGGAACGTACGAGTTCACGGCGAAGAAGTGAGCGTCGCGGCTGTTATCCCCTCTCCCTGCAAGGGAAAGGGTAAGGGTGAGGGTGAAGCGTGAGAGTCGAGCGGCGTCGGTCGTCAAAATAATCACCAGAGTGATCCCGAGCGCAGCGAAGGATCTCGGAATCGAGAGTCGT
>JAICIO010000105.1 GCA_025924315.1 Phycisphaerae bacterium | reverse complement strand
CCCGCCCGTCGGGCCTGTGTGGGGGCGGCGGGGGCGGGGGCCCCCCCCCCCTCCCGATCCCGACACATTCAATCGTGATAGATGAGCGTCGGCGTGCTGAGGTAGATCGTCCCACCGGTCTTATTGCGCGACGCGCTGTCGATCAGGAAGATCGTGTCGAGCGAAACCGGCTCGTGCAGGATCCCATCGGCGGCGCCGCCCCACCGCCCCGCGTGCGTGCCGTCGAGCGGGAACGTGATGTACTTCCAATCCTTCCAATTGATCGGCGGGCCGTCGGGCTGGAAGGTTTGCTTCGTCGCATCGACGATCCGCAGGCGCGCGATGTTTCCCGCGCCGTCCCCATGCACCCAGACGCCCAATGCGGTCGGCTTGCCGTGCATCACGCGCGCTTCGGGTGACCTCAGTTGGAGGCAAATGTATTTCCACCCCGGCGCAAAGGAGTAGTTGATCTGAACCGAAGTCGCGCCCGGCGCCGGCGGACCATCCGGCGGTTGCGCCATTGCCAGCGACTGTTCGCTGGCGACTTTCGG
Organism: Phycisphaerae bacterium; assembly: GCA_025924315.1. GTDB lineage: Bacteria > Planctomycetota > Phycisphaerae > Tepidisphaerales > Tepidisphaeraceae > JAICIO01. The sequence continues at coordinate 18,008 of JAICIO010000105.1, read as the reverse complement.
GTCTCCCTCCGGAGTGATCACGAGATCGCTCAACTTGAAATCAACCGGTTCAAACCGCACCGCCGGTTTCGACAGAATCTCTGCCCCCTTCGCATCGAGCATCTTGAGCACGAACCGACGACTTGCCGATTGCGTCGCCGGAGTCGCTTGCGTCGTCGCGGCAGGAGCCGGTTTCGTCACGGGTGCCGGCGGATACGGAAATCGCACAAGCGTTTCCCCGCCCGCCGCCAGCTTCACTTCCGTCGCAGGAACAATCGACTTCCCCGCCTCGTCGGTCACGAGCACCTTTCCATCGAGCGGCTCGTCCGACGGATTCTCGATCTTCACGATGAGCGAATCCCCCGTCGGCGGAAGCACACCCGCCGAAATCGGATTTCGCGCCAGCACTTCTGACTGCTGCACGAACTTCGCGCCGCCGAGGTCCCATTCCAAATGCACGGGAACCGGCGCACTCGATCGTGTGAGATTCACCGCGTGGTTCAGCTTGATCGCCTGCCCCGCCGCGATTGGATGCGGGCCGGCCGCATCCGTGATCGTCACGGGATGAGTGAGCACATTCGTCAATCCAAGCTCGACATTCACCGCCGCCGGGGCGTTTGTCCGAATCTCCAGCGGCGCGCGTTGCCACGCCGCCGCGAGTCGCAACAGATCGTTCGACTTATCCGCCGCGAGATACTGCGGCGCGTCTGTCAGCGTGATCGTCAGCCCCTTGTCGTCGGCATTCACGGCCGGCAGTTTCTCGCCAGTGTGCGATGTGACGTTGAACGCGCCCGCGCTCGCGGGGATCGTGATCGGATGCGGCTTCGACGACGTCGTCCACGCGACCACGCGCACGTCCTCGCCTTTGTCGAACAGCAGCACAAAATCTTCCGTCGGCGAGCCGATCAGTAATCGCTTATTGAAATTGAAAGCCGCGAGCTGAGTCGTGTACGTCTTGGCCGCGAGATACGCGGGCTTGGGGTCGTACACCGGATCGCGACTCTTGTGATAGTCCAGAAAAACCGTGCCGAAATGATGCTCCGGCTCCTGCGGATTCGGCCCGTCGTCGTGCCAATCGTACCAGATCGACAGCGGAACATCGTTGGAAATGTTCGTGAGCCACTGCCGCGGGAGCATCTTTCCTTGCGCGTCGGGATTCATGCCCGACCACGCCGACGAATAGCCCCATTCGCCGGAGAGAATGGGAATCGTTTTCCCCTTTGGCGCGTGGCGATCGATCATCGCGCGGAGGTGACGGTAATCGTCGGCGGCGGTTTCAGGCGCGCTCTGGCGATACGGATGAACCGAGACTGCCGACCAGTATTCGAGCAGCCCCGCTTTGAAACATGCGTCGAACCATCGCCAATCGAAACCGGAAAGACCGGGACCGATAAACGTTTCATCCGGCGCCGCGGCGCGAACAGCTTTGCCGGTTTCCAGCGCGAGCTTGACGTAGTTTTCGACGCTCGGCGTCGGGCGCCAGAAGCCGTTCGGCTCGTTGTACATCTCCCACAAAACGCCGCGGCCTTTAAAGTGCACGACTGACGCCGCCGCCCATTTCGCGAACGCAGCGCGACCTTCGTCCGTGTTCGGCGACTGCCCGCCGTCATAGAGTGGATTCGAATAATCGAAGATGAGCATCGCGTGAATGCCAACCTTGTCGAGCGACGCGAGCAGGCGATCCCACGGGGCGAAATCGTACACGCCCGTCTGCTTTTCCATCGCGGCCCAGCTGAAATCCATGCGGATCCACTTGAATCCCGCCGCCTTGAGCATCTCGAGCTCGCCCGGCTGCGCGTCGGTGAAGTGAATGTTTACCCCGGCGCCGTCCGGCACGACGAGCTTTGGGATTTCCGCGCCGGCGCGCGCGAAACTGGCCATTGCGATTGATACAAATGCGGTAAATATCCAGAGGATGCGCGTCATGGTTGTTTCGATGGTGAAGATACCCGGCGATCGCTTTTTCGGCGAATTTCTGAGTCGGAAAAGGCACGGGTTGACTTCGGCGAGCTCAGTCGAGTCGAAAGCCCGTGCTACTTCTCTTCTATGTCGTTAGATTGTTCAGAAGCCGGAGAGTTCATGCGAATTCTGACAATCGCCTTTGCAATTCTTTTTTCAATCGTCGCCCTCGCCGCCCCACCCGCTTCGCAGCCGGTCGGCAAACTTCCGCATATCGAAGTCGACGCAAAGAACAAACAGGTCCGCGTCGAGTGCGAAGCGCTGCACGTCGTCGCGCCGTTGGAATTTTTTTGCTGCGTCAACGGATCGAATGAACACGAATCGGTTCTGCGATCCAAGGTGAAGCCGTCGCATCTGCACCTGGCGCTGCTGATGATCGGCCTCGAGCCGGGCAAGCCGGTCAGCTACTCCGAATCGACCAAGAAATGGACCCCGCCGAGTGGTCCGCCGATCAACATCACCTGCGAATTTGAGAAGAACGGCAAAACGCAGCGCGTCCCGGCATACCGGCTCATGCGCGACATCAAAACCCACAAAGAGATGCCGCCGCTCACCTGGATCTTCACCGGCTCGCGCACGATGGAAGACGGCGTCTATGCCGCCGACGCCACCGGCTACCTTGTCAGCATCGTTAATTTCGATCTCACCGTGATCGACGTGCCCGAGCTCGCCAGCAGCGCCAACGAAACGCTCGAATGGGAAATCAATCCCGACCTCATGCCGGACAAAGGTGCAAAGGTCACGATGATCATCGAGCCCGCCGGAACGACGACCGCGCCGACGACGTTGTCAATCGATCCCGACGCATCTGCACCGACCACCGCCCCCGCATCCTCCGATCCGACGACCAAGCCGCTGAGCCCCGTTCACATCGATCAGCAAAAAGTCGATTCGCTGAAAGAACGCTGGATGAAAGAAGTCGCGCCAAGAGAAGAAGCACTTCGCGAGGCCGCTCAAGCACATTACGAAGTGGTCAACGCTTTACGGCGCGAACAGCAACGCCTGATCGACGAGGCCGATCGCATCCAACGTACGATCGATGAACTGGAAAAGCAGTATCAGCAGATGACAACGCCGCGACCGGAACCGGTGAAGTAGGTTAAGACTGGCGCGAAGACACAAGCGTCGGTCGGCGCTCCCAACGCGTCAGCCATCGCTTGCGTCTTCGCGACAGTTCCGAGAGTGCATGGCTGAAGAGCTTGTCGCATCACGACCGCCACCCGCGACGCGCGTGATCGCTCCGTTCGTCGGTACCTGCGCACTGATGGTAATCTCCTGGCTTGCCACCGGTGCGTCGCTCGGACTGTTTCTCGCCGGCCTCTTTCTTGCAATCGTTCTGGTCCCCACAATCACTCTGATGACGGATGGCGTGCGAAGCCGACTCGTTCCGATCACCGCCATCGTCAACGGCATCGCGATCGTCTGGCTGATGACCTGCTTCACCGGCACAATCTCACTTTCGCAGTGGTTCATGTGCTATCTGCTTCTCCTCGCGATCTGCATCGCTCTCGCGGGCTTCGCAAGTGTTCTTGATCGCTTTCGAATTCATCCAATTATCGCGAGCGCGATCATCATTACTATTGCGACGCTTTGGACGACCTGGCCGATCTGGCTCTCGGCGACGATGCGCGACTGGTCGCATCCAACGCTCGTACATTGGCTCGTGCAATTGAATCCGGCGCTGGCGATCAACGGAGTCCTCGCGCATCTGGGCCCGTGGTCGCAGATGCCGATGGCGTATCACCTCACCGATCTTGGGCAGAACATCGCGTATTCATTGCCCGCCTACGGCATCGCATGCATCGTCGCGCATCTTTTGATCGGTTACACGCTGCTGCTGTGGAGTGCGCCAAAATCGCGCTCTTTACCCTAACCTCCGCCGCGCCTACGCTAGCCTTGTCATCCGCAGACAGATCGCGAGTTGTTGTTTCCATGAATCGTGAATGGGAAGGAGCCGTGGCGACCCCGTCGTCTCAAACCGTGGCGCCCGCTGCGCCCCTGCCAAGCGAGCCGGCCGAGGCGACACTCGATCGCCGATATGTCACCGCCGCGCTCATGATCGTGATGGTACTCGCTTCCATGGAGCAGACGGTCACGAGCACCGCCATGCCGACAATCATCGGCGATCTGCATGGCCTCGAACATTACTCCTGGGTCGCATCGATCTATCTGCTCGCGTGCACGGTCACGATGCCGCTGTACGGTCGGCTGGCCGACGCACTCGGCCGCAAGCGCGTCATCATTGGCTCAATCCTGATCTTTGCGACGGGTTCGGTTCTCGCGTCGTTCGCGCACAGCATGACGCAGCTGATCATCTTCCGCGGAATTCAGGGGCTGGGCGCGGGCGGGATCATGCCCGTCGTGCTCACGATCCTCGGTGACATTTTCACTTTGGCGGAGCGCGCCAAGATCCAGGGCTTTTTCAGTGGCGTGTGGGGAACGTCGGCGCTGGCGGGACCCGCTCTCGGCGCGGCGCTCGTGAACAGCTTCGGCTGGAGGTCGATCTTCTTCGTCAATCTTCCATTCGGCGCGATCGGACTGATCGTGCTGATGCTCAAGTATCACGACCGCGAACGGCCACATAAGGTCGATCTCGATCTGCCCGGCGTGGTTTCGCTCTCACTCGGATGCACCGCGATCCTCGTGCTCGTTTCGCGACTTGGCCCGGAAGGCTGGTCGTATCCGATGATCGCCGCCCTGCTCGCGTTCTCGATCATCGCAATCGCGTACTTCATCCAGCACGAGCGAAAGGCGGAGCATCCGATCATGCCGGCCAAGCTCATGCTCGACCGCGCGATCGGGCCATCGATCCTCGGCAGCTTTCTCTTCGGCATCGGATTTTTAAGTCTCGACACGTACGTGCCGCTTTATGTTCAGGGCGCGAGAGGCGGCGGCGCGACCGCGGCGGCGAGCGTCGTCACGCCGGTATTTTTCACCTGGGCGGCGAGCGGCGTGATCGCGGCGCCGATGATCGTTCGCTGGGGATTTCGCCGCGTCGCGCTCATCGGCTCCGCGCTCATCATCACTGGATTCACCGGACTTCTCCTGGGCGCGATCTATCACGCGCCGCACTGGATGCTGACCGCGATCCTATCGATCACCGGCTTCGGTTTTGGCCCGACGTCGATGAGCTATCTCATCGCCGCGCAGGAAGCGGTCACGTATCAGTACCGCGGGAGTGTGACGAGCAGCATCAGCTTCTTCCGAACGATCGGCGGAGCGGTGGGCATCGGCGTGCTCGGAACCGTCTTCAACATCCTGATCGCCTCCGACATGAAGCAACTCGCCTCGCGCGGCGTGCGACCGGCCGAATTGCTCGACCCGCACACCGCGAAAGCGCTCGCGCCTGACGTGACGCAATTTGCCCAGCACATGATGGCCTATGGCCTGATCTTCGTCTTCGCCGGAATGCTGATGTTCGCGGTATTCCAGCTGATCGTCACCGCGATGATGGCGCCGGGAAAGACGGGCCACGCGATCAGCAAAGCCGAAGCGATCGAGGCGCTCGCAGGTTAACGATCGAAACATAAACAGACGCGAAATCGCAAGCGGCTTCCGACCGCAAATTCGATCGGAACGTCGCTTGCGATTTCGCGTCTGTTATGACGAGGTTCTTGAGCTTACGCTTCGCACGGGAAGATCGGATTTTTCGTCGCGATCTGTTGTCCGAATCACCAAATTTCAATTAATTTCCGCGGAAATACGGATCAGTCTTTATTTTTCGTTTCGCGATTACTAATTTGCAATCTCGGGGTCGGGGTTAAGGGTTTTGTGGCTGTGGTGCCGATCTCTTTTTAAGCGATCAGTCGTCCATTCCACGTCGTTCTCTCGCGCCCAGTGCGCCGATTTTGTGTCCGTTCAGGAGAGCTGAAAATGCAACAGCCGTCTCGCTCCGCGCGCCCCGCGGAACAGTTCGAAGCGCTCGAACCCCGAACGCTCATGTCGATCAGCATGAGCAGCGATGGGTTCATCGATGTCTCGCCGTCGAAGGATTCCCGCGTCATCTACGTGAGCAGCTCAACCGGCAGCGACAGGAACAACGGCCTTTCGCCCAAGTCTCCGGTGCGGACGATCAAGCACGCCAAGTCGATGATGCGCGACGGCATGCCGGATGAGATGCTGCTCAACCGCGGCGATTACTTCGACGAATCCTTCGGCCACTGGACGATGTCGGGTCGAAGCAGTGATGAACCGATGCTGCTCGGCTCGTATGGCAAAGGCGACCGCCCGCTGCTGAACACTGGCGCGATTGAAGGGTTCGCCACCTACGACGGCCATCCCGTCGACAACATTGTCATCGATGGCATTCACTTCGAAGCAAACAAGTACGACGGCACGAACGGGTCCAACCTTACCACGGGAATTCACCTGCTGCGCCAGGGCACCGGCTACGTCTTTCAGGACCTCGACATCGACGGTTACAAGGACAACATCGTTCTGCAAGGTGACGGCACGGGCGTGTCGTCGGTCATCCTCCGCCGGTCTGTAATCGAGAACGCTTACAACGTGGGAAAAGTCGGCAATGGGCATGCGCAGGGCCTGTATGCCTCCGGCACGACCAGCCACCTGATGATCGAACAGAACACGTTCGATCACAACGGCTGGAAGGAAGGCGTCGCAGCGGCCAATCAGTTCAATCACAACATCTACATCAACACCGGCGCGACGAATGTCACCGTGCGCGACAACATCATCGCGCGTGCGTCTTTAAACGGCGTGCTGCTTCGCTCGGGCGGAACGATCGTTGACAACCTGTTCTTCCGCAATCCGGTCGCGGCGGCGGTGCAGAATACGAGCAGCACGATCAGCGGGAATGTCGTGCTCGAAGGAACCGATCTGCCGACGCAAACGTTCGGTGTCGGCTTCAACATCGGTAATGTTCCATCGGCGACGGTCAGCGGCAATCTCATCGCGCACGACAAAGGCACCGGCCCCTATGGCCTGGCCGGAATCTCGATCAATAACGGCGCGAAAGATACCGCTGTTTCGAACAACACGATCTACGATTGGCGGAACAACATCGTGAACAGCGGGACGAGTGGCATCAGCGTCGTGAATAACGTGCTGAACACCTCCGGCACAGATAAGCCCGTCGTTGATCAGGTGGCGACGTTCAGCAAACACCTCTTCTACTACGCCGGCAACGAGTATTCATCGAAGAAGGATTTCCCGTTCAAGATGTACGGCTTCGGCAAGACATTTAAGCAGTGGGAGAAGTCGATTCGCGAAACGGATGGCACGTGGTCGGCGATTAACTACGTCGATCCGAATCGCACGCTCGCGACGTACAACCAGTCGCTCGGCGGTCATGAAGCCGTTTCGGCATTCCTCAAGGCGGCGCGTGATCAGTCGCGTCATAACTGGTTAGGCGCATACACCGCCGCCGCGACGATGGCCTATATCCGCGCGGGCTTCAACATCGAAACGCCGATCACCACGGATACCCTCAAGTTGTCGCCGACGCGCTCGTTCGTCACGAAGACCAGCGCCGACACCGCCGCGGAAAGCGTCACGACGCTTATTCCGCGACAATCGCTTACCGCATCGAAAAAGAAGAAGACGACTCCGAAGAAAAAAACCGCTCAGCCGGAGGCGGAAACGGTGACGGCGTCGTCGGACAGCAAGAGTACGAAGACGAAGAACAAGACGTCCCCGGCCTTCACTCAAATGGCTCTGATCGCCCGCATCGCCGGGCTGATCTGGCCGACCTGAAAAGGTCATCTCCCCCGCTTGCGGTTTCGCAGATCGAATGCGTATTCGTCTGCGAAACCGCAAGCGGCAGTGCGGGGGCTATCTCTACCAACCCATTCTTTTCTTCCGTCCCTCGCGCCGAGCCAATAGAATACCAGACCGTTCTTCTGTTCCTGGCTTTTTGGCGCGAGGAAATTCATGCCCAGTTACACCACCGCGGACATTCGGAACGTTCTCATCTCAGGCCATGGAGGATCGGGAAAGACGACGCTCGTCGACGCGATGCTGTTTGCGTCCGGCGCCGTCAACCGCAAAGGTTCCGTCACCGACGGCAGCAGCTTCAGCGATTTCGAGAAGGAAGAAAAAGAGCACGGTCACTCGATCTTTTCCTGCGTGCTGCATTGCGATCATCAGGGCAAGCGCATCAACTTTATCGACGCCCCCGGCTCGCCGGATCTCGTCGGCGCCGCATACGCCGCAATGCCGGCGGTGGAAACGGTCGCATGTGTGGTCAACGCTCAGAACGGTATCGAAGTCGTCACGCGCCGGGTGATGGAAGCCGCCAAAGAACGCAACCTTCCCCGCGCGATCATCATCAACAAGATCGATATGCCGGAGATCGATCTCGAATCGCTCGTCAGCCGAATCCAGGACACCTTCGGCGCTGAATGCCTGCCGATCAATCTGCCCTCTGATGGCGGAAAGAAAGTCGTCGAATGCCTGCTGGGCAGCGAAGGCGCGAGCGATTTCGACACGGTAAAACGCTGTCACGCCGCGATTCTCGATCAGATCGTCGAGATGGACGAAAACCTCATGGAGAAATACCTCGGCGGGGATGAGCCGGACTTTAGCGCGCTCCATCCGGCATTTGAGAAAGCGATGGACGAAGCGCACGTCGTGCCGATTCTTTTTACCGATGCCAAGGCCGGCGTCGGCGTGATGGAATTGCTCGACGCGATCGTGAAGCACTTCCCGTCACCACTCGAAGGCAACCTGCGGCCGTTCGTCTATGGCGAAGGTGAGGATGAAAAGCCCTTTCCCTACAACGGCGATCCGAATCGCCCGCTGCTCGCGCACGTGTTTAAAGTCACGACCGATCCGTTCGTCGGCAAGCTCGCGATCTTTCGTGTGCACCAAGGCAAATGCAGCGGCCAATCGCAGATCTACATCGGGCACAACAAAAAGACGATCAAGCTCGGCCACGTGTTCCATTTGCAGGGCAAAGAGCACAAGGAAGCCGACTTCGTCATCGCCGGCGATATCGGCGCCGTCGCCAAGATCGAGGACCTGCACACCAACGACGTGCTGCACGATGACCACGCGCTCGACAGCGTGCATCTCAAGCCGCAGGTGTTTCCGACGCCGATGTACGGCCTCGCCATCACACCCAAAGCGCGCGGGGACGAGACGAAACTGAGCGTGCAGCTCTCGAAAATCGCCGAAGAAGACCCGACTTTTAAGTGGCACACCGATCGGCAGACGCACGAGGTCGTCATCAACGGCCTCGGTGAAATGCACCTGCGGCTGGTGCTCGAACGGCTCGGGAATCGCGGCCTCCACGTCGATACCAAACCGCCGAAGATCGCTTATCGCGAAACGATTCAAACGAAATCCGAAGGCCATCATCGGCACAAGAAGCAGACCGGCGGCGCGGGACAGTTCGGCGAAGTGTATCTGCGCATCGAACCCATGGAGCGTGGCGGCGGATTCGAATTCGTCGACGAAATCTTCGGTGGCGCGATTCCCGGACAGTTCGTCCCCGCGATCGAGAAAGGCGTGCGCGAATTGCTCGACCAAGGCGCGATTGCGGGATATCCGCTGCAGGATGTGCGCGTGATCGTGTACGACGGCAAGCATCATCCGGTCGACAGCAAGGAAGTCGCCTTCAAAACCGCCGGCAAATATGCGTTCAAAGATGCGGTTCTGAAGGCTAAGCCCGTGCTGCTCGAGCCGATCGTGAACATGGAAGTGACGGTGCCGGAGGACAAGATGGGCACGATCACCGGGGATCTTTCGGGCAAGCGCGGCCGCATCCAAGGCCAGGATTTCATCGGCGGAGGAATGGCGATGGTGAAAGCCCAGGCGCCGCTGAGCGAAGTGATGCAGTACCAATCGCAGTTGAAAAGCGTCACCGGCGGGCAAGGATCCTTCGCGATGGAATTCAGCCACTACGAACCCGTCCCGCCACAAGTCCAGCAAATGATCGCGGCGCAGTACAAGCCGAAGGCGGAAGAGGAATGAGGGGAAGCACGTGAGGGGATTCATTGGTGGCGACGCCATCATCGCTTTGGTTGTGATCTGCGGTTATTGCGCGCCGGCGCGCATGTCGTCCGCGATGACGCGCGCTCAGGCTGCCGCGACGCAGCAGGCCGCCAAACTCGACACCGCGGTGAATGACGCCCTCGGCGACGCGTATGACGAAGCAAAATCCGGCGATTTCGATCAGGCCATCAATGAAGCGGATCGCGCATTCGGCTGGCTCGTCGCATTCGGAACGTCATCAAACGAGCACTCATTTCGCGACGCGGCTTTCGCTCGCCGTTTTCTCTCGCACTTGAAAAAACTCGACGAACCGACGCGATCGGAGCTTTACGCGTACCTTCCCGCGCACGATGCGCTCGCACGGATGATGGCGTTCGGCCTCGCCGACGGAAAAGACGGCAAAGACGCGTACTTGCTCCTCGATCGCCTGCGGCGCAAATACCCCGCCGCGGTTGAAAAGCTACCCAACCTCGCCGTGGCGATCAGCCTCACGCACGACAAGAAGATCGAGCTTCGCCTCAACGAAAACAAGGTGACGTCGACCGATCCACTCGCACTGTTCGAGTTTTTCGGCAGCAACGAAAACCGGATGTTCTTCGGCATCCAGAATGTGCCGGTCGAGCTGTTGATGCACGTCGTGAACACGACGGCGTCGGTGCCGGAGCTGCAGTGGGCTCTGGACCGATACGCCGGCCGGCAGATGATCGGCACGGTCTTCTTCGACGTCCCATACGACTGGAGCAATTTCAGCCATGGCACGCCGAAGAAGGTGACGTCCGCGGGCTATAACCTGCCGAATCTTCTCCGCTACGGCGGGGTCTGCGTCGATCAGGCGTACTTCGCCGAACAGGTCGGCAAGGCGATCGGCGTCCCCACTGCCACCGCGGTTGGCGCTTCGTCTGAAACCGCTCACGCGTGGGTCGGATTCCTGCAAGTCATCGACAAACACGGGAAATGGGATTTTGATTGCGGGCGTTACGATTCGTACCAACACGTCCGTGGGAACGTGCGCGATCCACAGACGGGCGCGGCGCTTCCGGATTCGTGCGTCTCGATCCTGGTTGAAGCGATCGGCGCGGACCCCACGGCGCGACAGGTGGCCGCTGCGTATGTGGACGCGGCCGAAGTGATCGTCCGTTCCGGCAAGGTTGCGACCGAAGCGCCCAAAGGCATCAGCGCCGGTCGCCTTCCCCCGCCGCGAAAGGCGGATGCGTCCGCGGCGCTTGAGCTGATCGAGATGGGTCTGCGTCGCAGCGAATCGTATCTGCCGGGTTGGTCTGCGGTCGGCGAGCTCGCGCAACAGAACAAGATGACGCTCGAGCAAAAGCGCCGATGGGCCGATCTCGTGCAAGAACTCTGCGGACAGAAGTACCCGGATTTCGCTCTTTCGATCCTGATGCCGATGGTGAAGACGGTCGACGACCCGAACGTTCAGGTGCGGATCTGGGAGAAGGCATTCTCCGCTTTCCTGTTGCGTCCCGATCTCGCCGACTTGCGCATGTGCGAAGCACAACTCTTCGAAGACAAAGCGGAGTACTCTAAAGCGGGCGAGTGCTACATGGATGTGATCAAGCGCTTCGTGAACGTCACGCCGCAAGCTGTGGACGCGGTTCACAAAGCTGAAGAGATGCTGAATAAGATGCATCAGGGCGGGAAGGTGCTCGAACTCTATAAATGGGCGGCCTCTTTGGCCATTCGTCCCGGGCAGACGATCAATTCGCCGTTCGAAAACGAGACGAATTGGTATCGATTAAATGAGGCCTACAAAAATAAACTCGCGGAGGCGAACCAATCTTCGGTAAGAGCCGCCGCGGGTCACTCCAAATGAATTTAACCGTTCTTCGTCGCATCCTTTGGATGCTCACGATCCCATTGATCATGACGATGTCGACGCTCGCCGAGCTTCCACCGCACCCGCGCCTGCTCCTCAATTCAAAAGGTATCGAAGAGTTGAAGTCACGCATCGCTACCGCGCCTTTCGCGAAGAAATATTGGGAGGCGATGAAGAAGCGCGTCGATGCTTCGCTGGAGGATAAGATCGATCTTCCGCCTCGCGGTGGAAATTGGTGGCACTGGTACATCTGCCCCAAGCACGCGGCGTGATTGGAGAAAGGCGCGCAGATCGGCCCGTGGCATTGGAAGTTTATCTGTCCCGTCGATCACGAGGTGATCGAGAGCGATCCGAAGAATCCCAGCCGCGATTTTGATGGCTGCGTGATTAGCAGCATTCATGACGATTATGCGAGCCTGATTCGCGATTGCGGGTTGGTGTATCAAGTGACCGGCGACAAGAAATACGCCGCCAAGGCGCGCGATATTCTTCTTGCCTACGTCGCCAAATATCCGACCTATCCGCTGCACAACATCCACGGCGAAGCGAAAGTCGGTGGCGGAAAGGTCGGCCCACAGACGCTCGATGAAGCGGTGTGGGCGATTCCGGTTTGTCAGGGCGCTGATCTGATCTGGGATCAGCTAAGTGATTCCGACCGCGAGACGATCGCGAAGAATCTCCTTGAGCCCGCCGCGCGCGAGGTCATCCTTCCGCACAAGATGCCGATTCACAACATCCAGTGTTGGAAGAACAGCGCAGTTGGTTCGATCGGTTTGCTGCTCGACGACAAGGAACTCGTTAAAGATGCGATCGACGATCCCGACCGCGGATATCGCGTGCAGCTTGAAAAAGGCGTGATGCCGGATGGAGCGTGGTGGGAAGGCGCGTGGGGTTATCACTTCTACACGTTGAACGCCCTCTGGCCGCTCGTGGAAGCGGGACGGAATTGCGGCATCGATCTGATGGATCCGCGGCTCAAGAAAATGTGCGATGCGCCGCTCGTCTTTGCGATGCCGGACCTCGCGATGCCGAACTTCAACGACAGCGGCCGCGAATCGCTTGTCGCCTATGCTTATCTCTATGAGTGGGCGAACGCGCGCTTTGATAACCCGGACTATTCGCGCGTGCTGAGCAAGAGCGACCGACAAAGCACGCTCGCGCTCTGCTTCGGCAAAGAGACCCTGGCCGCGCCAACGACGGCAACCAGGAGTTCATCCAATCACGAGGGGTCGGGCTACGCGATTCTTCAGAGTCCAAACACATGGCTGTGCCTGAAATACGGTCCCGATGGCGGCGGGCACGGCCACTTCGACAAGCTTCACTTCATCCTCTATCACGACGGCGAAATCGTCATGCCCGATCCGGGCACCACGCGTTACGGCACACCGCTACACAACGAGTGGTATCGAACGACGCTCGCGCACAACACGCTGCTCTTGGATGAAACATCGCAGAAACCCGCGACGGGGAAATCCCTGGCCTTCAGCGCCGGCCCGATGCCGTACATCATGGCCGACGCCGGTGATATCGCCGCGGGTGTGGAATTCATCCGCACCGCGGTGATGCTCAATGAGAACCTCATCGTGTTCGTGGACGACGTGCAGTGCGATAAGCCGCATACGCTGGACCTGGCGATTCACTGCGAAGGATCCTGGGGTGGCCGCGCATCCGTCGCGCGCTGGGACACTCCCAAAAAGGACGGCTATAAGCACCTCAGCGACGCCACCGTGCGGGAGACCGCGGACGGAATTCGCCTGCCATTGAATCCGAAAGTCGCGATCGATCTTGCGGCCGGCGATGACACCGAAATCATCACAGCAATGGGGTTGGGGATGTCTCCAACGCATCTCGTGCCGGTCGCAATCCTTCGTCGCAATGCAAAGTCCACGCGCTACGTCTGGGCGATTTCACTGGCGGGGCAGGTTGTGAAGTTTACTTCGAACGTAAACGACGTCGACGTTCACTCGGACGGAAAGCTTTGGCACCTGAGCGTCGATCCCCTCGCCGCGAAGTGCGCGATCAATACCGCGGAATGAACAGGTTCCAGTAGGCGAGCAGCGGAATGAATGCGAGCGCGAGAATGGCGAAGAGCGTGTGACGTGCGATGCGCATGCGTGATTCGTGATGGTAGATACTTCGAACCGTGAGGAGCGCGGCACAGATCGCACCAACCGCAGCAAGCATCGGCAGGCCGAACAACCGCGTAAGCCATGTCGGCAGGCCGTAGACGATGTCGCGCATCTCGTAGTTCACCAGCAGCCGCGCGAGCGCGACCATGAAAACCGCGTTGCACGCGGCGCACAGCGCGATGCCCCCCCGGAGCACCGCGCCGGCCGCCGTCACGCGCCGGTGATGACATAGCGCCCAGCCCCACCGCCCCACCATCACGGGCACGCACAAAACAAAGCAGAATGCGTAAAGTCCAATCGCCACGAGATGCGCCCGCGCCAAGTCCCACCAGTGTTGCCGCTCGTACGCGGTTGTGCCGACGAACAGATGCGTGATTGCACCGGATGAATCGCGACGAAATGCTACGCTCGGCGCCTCCCCGCGCGACGCGAAGAGCAAGTCCCCCGCGGGATAGACGCGCCGCGCTTGTTCGCCCGGCTCCTGCACCATCACCTCGCCGTGCTCATCGAGATAAACCCTCGCCGGCGCCTTCCACAGCACGCGAAGCTTCTCCATCGTGCCGTGCGCGTAGTACGTGTTGCGATATTCGCCGACGAGCTCCGCGAAAGATCGCTTGATGCTGTCGTCCGTTTTCGATTCGGCTTCGGGCGCACGAGGGTAACGATGTTCGATCAGCGGCCGTGTGATTTCGTCGAGGAGCTTGGGGTCGTAGCGGTTGTAAACGACAAAGAAGCCCGCATTGTGCCGGGGCAGCAGGCAGAGCTTGCAGGTGAAACCGTTCCAGATTCCGCCGTGCTCGAGCAGACGCTCGCCATGCAACGTTCGCTCGGAAAATCCGTAGGTCAGCCCCTCGAGTTGCGGATGATGCGCGAACTGACACCGATGCATGAGCTGCAAATCATCGTCACACAGAACACCGTTCGCCCCGCCGAGCGCGGCGAGCAAGAACTTCCCCATGTCCGCGGCGGTCGTCGTGAGTCCGCTCGCGGGCGTGTCGTTGAGATACAGCGATCGGACCGGCACGTAGCGACCGTTGACGTAGTCGTGCCCGTGAGCGAGCGTCTCATATTTCCGCGGCGCGAAGCTGCTGGCGCGCATGCCCAGCGGATCGAGCACGTTTCGCTGCATGTAATCCGCGAAAGACAATCCGCTGATCTGTTCGATGATTCTCCCGGCGAGCGTGAATCCGAAGTTGTTGTAGAGCACGAACTGCCCCGGCGCGACTGTGCGCGGAGGCGTTCGCAGACGCACGTAATCCTTCAGGTCGAGCATCTCGCTCGGATCCGCCGCGCCGATGTCGACGAAGACCGGATCAAATCCCGACGTGTGCGTGAGCAGCTGATGCAGCGTGATCGGCGCAGTTCGAGCGCTCGCGGGCAGCACGGGCAGGAATCGCGAGAGATCTTCGTTGCGATCGAGGTGGTAATCGTGCGCGAGCTTCAGCGCGCCCATGGCGGTGACGGGCTTCGAGATGGAGCCAACCTGAAAGATCGTGCTATTCGGATCCACGGGCACGCTGGTGTTTGCGTCTGCGATTCCGTAGCCGCTCAGCACACGAACGCTTCCAGCTTCGACCCAGCAAAACGCGGCGCCCGGCACGTTACGGTGAGACATCTGCTCGGCGATGAACTGATCGACGAAGTTTTTCAACTCCGAATCATAGACGTCAGCTGCGCGCCGCTCGCTCCGGGCCCGCGTCGATAACGTCAGCAGCAGCAAGATGATGGGAACGAGACAACGAAACACCCTGATGAGATATCGGGTGCGGAGCCATCACGATTCAGTGGGATGCTTGCATGAGTCCGGTAATCGCGTCTTCGAGTCGCGCGGTGAGCTCACCTGACGCGGTTCGCGCCCGCCCCTCTGTATGTCGCTTTACATCGAGCGGCTCGCCGAGGGTGACGTGAGCGGTTCGCTTCCCCTTGATCGTCGCGACGCCACCGAGATCCTCTTCGAACTTGTCGATCGTCTCCGCCATGCGCTCCGGGGTCGGATTCGTCGCGATGTAATCGCCCGGATAGCTGTACAACTGCAGCGCAAGGTGAACGTCCGCGAGGGCCTCGTGGGCGGCGCTCTTCTGCTCCTTCGCGCACTCGGAGTTGAACATGCACTCGATCAGGCTCCTTCGCAGCGTTTTCACGCGCAGCGGAATCGATTCGTCTTCCTGCGTCTTGTGAAAGCGTTCCATCTCGTGCTTGCCCAGGACATGGTTGATCAGATTCTTCAGTCGCGCGGGAAGCGGGCCGTCACTTTCGCACGAATGGCCAAGCTGCTCTTTTTCTTTGATCGTGAGCAACACCTCACCCAGCGCGGTGATGCGCTGGGGCAGCGAGATTCCGGGTTTGGGATGAATGAGAAATCGCTGCTCCATCGCGCTTGTCGCTTCTTCTAGTTTTGGCGTGATGTCCTCGTCGTACTTGTAACGGATCGCAACCGGCAGAACCCAAACCTGGCGGTCGGATTTCTCCTTTCCGAGATCGCGCTGGGCGCTGATTGTCATGAACGCGACCCCTTCGCGCAGCGGCGTCAGGCGCTCGTTGGTGTGATAGATCTCGCCTTCTGGAAACACGACGAGCCACTTGCCGTTCGCGAGCAACTCCATCGCCTGCCGCATTGCCCGCCGGTCGCATCCTTCGCGATCGACGCTGAAGGCGCCCATGCGCTGCAACACGAAGCCGTCGATGCCGCGGTGATCGCGAAAGATCTGCCACGCTGCCATGAAATAGAATCGCCGATCGAGCTGCTTCGCAACGGCCATCATCACGTGCGGGTCGGAATCGTGGCTGTGATTGGGCGCGAGCAGCACGCCATCGTTCGGACCGATATGGCGGTTCCAATCGGTCGGCAAATTGAGCTGGACTTTGGAGATGCCGAAGTAGCTGTGCAGATAATGCCGCCGAAGCGGCTCGAGCAAAACGCTCCATGCCCCATTGACCTTCGGCGGCCAAAAGCCGGGCATCGATTCCATCGTGGTCGGATTCCACATAGCGCTAGTCGTTCGTGGTTAGTTGTTAGTTGTGATTTGCAGTTATCAACTAACGACTAACAACTATCAACTAACACTCATTTCGCCGCCTTCCCCTTCTGCGGTTTGGTGGACTTGCCGACTTCTTTCTGAATACCGCTCTTCTGGCGGTCGTCGGTGAGATTGTGGGACGCGACCTTTTCGCCGAGCTTGAGCTTCTTGAGCGCGACGTTCACTTCCGTGAGGTCGTCTTGCGGCGCATAGCCGAGGAGTTCCCGCGCATCGGTAATGTCCATGCGCTTAAAGCGATTGTCGCTCAGCCCCGCGAAGATGCCGAAGCGGAGGTTTTCGGCGTCGATGCAGCGCTCGATCAGTTGATTGAGATCGCGCTCGCTGACGAACGCGTCGAGCATGCCGATCCCACTTTCGGCTTTGGCGGCCTCGATCGGTTGAAACGCGCCGATCCGTAGACAAATGCTGCTGAGCCCTTCCTGCTCGGCCATGTAGCGCGCCAGCGCCTCGCCGAAGCATTTGCTCACACCATAGAGGTCTCCGGGGTTCACGGGATCGGTCGTCTTCACCTGCACGTCTTTGGGATATCCGCTCACCGCGTGGATCGACGAGGCATAGATGACGCGACGGCACCCCGCGGCTTTGGCGGCGACAAAGACGTTGTACGTGCCGGCGATGTTCACCTCGCGCACGCTGTCCCAATCGGCATTGGGCGAGGGATTGCCCGCCATGTGCACGACGGTGTCGATCCCCTCGCAGAACTCCTTCATGCGATTGAGATCGCCAATGTCACCAGTGACGACTTCGCCGCATTTTCGGCACGCTTCGACCGCCTTCTCATCTTCATCGCCGTGAATCATCAGGCGTAGTTCGTATTTCTTCCCGGAGTTCTGCGCGAAGTACGACCCGATATTTCCCGCCGCCCCGGTTACGAGCACCTTGCGGCGCTTGGTTTGATTCTTGACGAGCGGTTCTTTCTCTTTTGCGGTGAACGACTGTGCCATGCGGGCAGAGATAACCGATGCATGGCGCGCGCGCGAACGTGCGAATTGAGTTGGATATTATTTAGCCGTGCGGGGGGGCGCCCCCGGAGGGGGAGGGTGGGACCCCCGCCGGGCGGGGGGGCAGCCCCCCCCCCAAAAAAAAGGGAAAAATAAAAAGCCCGCGGGGGGGGGGTGT
>JAICIO010000104.1 GCA_025924315.1 Phycisphaerae bacterium | reverse complement strand
TGCTCAACGCGTACCTGCGCCTTACAGGTCGAGTGGACATGCGCGCGGTTGAGGTCACGATTCACCACCTCCTCAACAACGGCTTCAATCCGCAGGCGCCGGATCTTTATGGCGGACTCATTTACACCGCATTTCAGGAGCGCGCGACAAAGATTTCCCACGCTAACGTCGCGCGGCTCACTGCGGCTCGTGGCGAGGCCAACCTCAATCGCATCTGCCTGAAAATCGCCGGCGATGAAGGCCGCCACGAAGCCTTCTATACCCGCATGATGTCGCGCGTGATGGACGAAGATCCAGAAGGCGGAATCATCACCTTTCACAAAATGTTGCGCCGGATCATCGCCATGCCAGGAAAACTGATGTTCGATGGGAAAGACCCCGACCTATTCGATCATTTTGCAATCGTCGCGCAGCGCACGGGCATCTACACCGTCCGCGACTACGCTGCCA
Source organism: Phycisphaerae bacterium (assembly GCA_025924315.1). Lineage (GTDB taxonomy): Bacteria > Planctomycetota > Phycisphaerae > Tepidisphaerales > Tepidisphaeraceae > JAICIO01. Next base: position 18,239 of record JAICIO010000104.1, on the reverse strand, counting down.
TTGCCGATCACTTGCTGAAGTCCTGGCGAGTCGCGGAACGGTGCGTGTCGGGACAGGCCGCACGCGCGCAAAAGTATCTCTGCGATCTGCCGCGGAAATACGTCCGTTTAGCAGACGAAATGGAGGCGCGACTAAAGTCCGCGCCTCGTTACCCGTTTAGTTGGATTTTCGACCGGACCGCCTAGGCGTACGCTCGAATAGAAAAAGATGTCGTCATCGGAACCAGACAACTCGAAACGAACGCAGTTCTACGCGCTCGCCTCCGTCGCAATCGTGCTCGGCCTGCTTTATTTCGGCCAGGAAGTGCTCATTCCCCTGGCGCTGGCCATCCTCATCGCATTTCTTCTTGCGCCAGTCGTCACCATACTGGAGCGGTTGCGGCTGGGGCGTGTGTTTTCAACACTGCTGGTTGTGTTCGCGGGCGTGGCGCTCGTCGGCGGATTCGGTTGGATCGTCGAACAACGCTTCGTGGAGATCGTCAATAAGCTGCCGGAGTATCGTCAGGGCATTCAGACTAAGTTTCATAGCTTCACGAGATCAGGCGGGGTGCTGGAGAGGGCGAGAGAAGAGTATCGCCAGGCTGTTCACGAGACTCCGACAACTGCGGCCGCCAGCACGACTGAAACAGCCACGGTCATTGCCGGCGCATCTTCCCCGGCGGCATCGCTCGCGCCGCTGAAATCCGCGGTCGTCATCGCTCCGGTGCCTTTTGTGCCGCCATCGCCGGATGAGCCCTGGGCGGTTCGACTCTATCCCAAGCCCGCGAGCGCGCTCGAACTGGCGGGACAGTATCTGGGCAAGGTGTTGAGCCCGGTCGCGACAGCCGGTCTGGTGATCGTATTCATCATCTTCATGCTCATCGGCCGCGAGAATCTCCGTGATCGCATGATCCTTCTCGCCGGGGGCGGACGACTCCACGTTACCACGCAAGCCTTCGACGATGCCGCGACGCGGATCGGGCGCTTCCTCACGGCACAATCGCTGATCAACATTTCATACGGCGCCGTGATCGCGCTGGGTCTCTGGATCATCGACCAAACAGTTGGTAACGGCCAAGGCGGTGTTCGCACCGCACTGCTTGCCGGAATGATCTGCGCCGTCATGCGCTATATTCCGTACATCGGTCCTTGGCTTGGCGCGTCGGTGCCTCTGGCATTGGCATTCGCAGCGTACCCGGGAAACGGCGTATTCTTTGTCACGCTCACGATGTTCGTCGGCATTGAGATCATCGTCAGCCAGGTCGTCGAACCAAATGTGCTCGGCTCCAGCACGGGCGTCTCGCCGATTGCCGTGCTTATCGCGGCGGTCTTCTGGACGTGGCTGTGGGGTCCGATCGGGCTTTTGCTCTCGACACCTCTAACCGTGTTACTCGTCGTGATGGGGAAGTACGTGCCACAGCTGGCGGTGTTTGACGTCCTGCTCGGAGACGAGCCGGTCCTTGATCCCACCACCCGAATCTACCAGCGCCTGATCGCGGGCGACGACGAAGAAGCTGCCGAGATGGCACTGGAGTATCTGAAGGACCGACCACTCGAAGCCGTCTACGATCAAATCCTGATTCCCGCGCTCGCCCAGGCCGAATGTGACTGGCACCGTGGAAAGCTGGATGATCGCCGGCACATCCGCATCCGACAGGGACTTCGAGAAATCGTGCAGGCGCTCGGCGAGCAACAGCAAGGCGAAGATACCGCCGAGGCGAGTGATGCGGTCGTCGTGCAAGCCAAAGGACAACTCGATCGCAGTGCTTCGTCCGCGCGCCCCCCTCTGCCTCAGGGCGCATCCATCAATGTGCGCTGCCTACCGGCCCACGATGAAGCGGATCAGATCGTCGGAATGATGGTCGCGCAAGTGCTGCAGCGGCGAGGATTCTCGGTGACCATGCCCAACACTATCTCGCTCGCGTCGGAGATGGTCAGCTCCATCGACTCTCAAATGCCTGATATTCTGGTGGTGTCGGCACTGCCCCCGAAGGCGGCACTACACGCGCGTTATCTCACCAAGCCTATTAGAGCCCGAAACCCTGATCTGAAGATCGTTGTCGCCCTCTGGACGAACGACAAAAAGGTCGCGAGCGAATTCGAGAATATTCAAAGCGTCACAACAATGAATGAGCTTCAAAATCAGATTGATCAACTGGTGCCGATGATTGTGCTGGTCAAAGGGCCAGCATCCTCAGACGCGACAGCGCAGCCGGCGTCGGTTGCTCCCGCTGAGTTCTTAAAAGCGTGATCCCACAATCAACGGAACCTTGAAGCAAACGCGCATTCGCTCACGAGAGTCGCACGCCTTCGATGCATGTGAGATAACGCATTTGCGACGGCGATCCCTGTCCAAATTTCGGATTTTCCTGACTGCCCATTTTACGAAAACTTCAGTGAAGTGGCCCGAATGCCTTCGCGCGCGACGAGGCACCGGCGATTGCAACGGCTCATCGTGCTGACCGACGGGCAGGATCGTGAAGCAGCGCAGTTGCGGCGGTGGCTTGAGAGGCATGCACGGCAGCGGCGCAAGCGGCCGGAAGAACCCGCGCAGCCCGCACCAGCCATGAGTGTCATTGCTGACGAGTGCTGCTTCATCCGTGGCATGCCGGCGCCATGCCGATGACGTTCATTCAACGCATAATGGACTTTCGGCCCGCTGCGCTGCCACCATCGTCCTGTGCGTTGCAGCGACAGGATGGACATGATCTGCAATCAATTCTTACGTCTGCGGGGTTGGCCATAATCAGCGGTGAAACCGCTCCAATTACGACAAGTTCAACATGCTCGTCGCGGATCGTCGCTTTATCGTGGCTGGGAGCCGGAAAGACGCGACGAGGTAATGTCCCAAGATTTAATTAGGTATTCGCTGGCGAAGCGCTACGCTTACACATGCACATCCGCATCAGTTTGCCGCCCATAGACTCAACTCGAAGGGTGTCACGATGAAAGTGTCCAAATACAGCAAAACATATGACACGGCCAACGGCTCCGAACAGCACTTCGATGACGAGAAGAGCGCGGAGCTTAAGGGGGCCGGACCGGACTTGCGGTCTGGCACGGGCCGGTGGCAAGACGACGGCGGGCCCGGTATGGCTCCGCTCGCAGCGTCGGCGCCGACACCAGATAAACCGTCCTGGAGTATCCTCTCGTTGCGTGCGATGAAGGCGGCAGTAGCTGCTTGGCTCGCAGGCGCGCCCGTGCGCGAACAACAGGAAACGGCGCGCGCCGAAGCTGCAGAACGTCGCGCCGTCACCGCCGCTAACGACGAGGCCCAGACCGTTCATCGCGACCGGCATCGCAACGCCTGGGAAAACACATAACCGGAGTGATGCCAGCGTCGACGCCAGTATCTCAAAATCGAAAGCATAAATTTTGAACACCCACATCCATTGTCTCTCCTGCGGCTCGGACGCTCTATTCGCTTTCCCACCGGGGCCGACCGAGCATTCTCATCTCGTTGTTGGAAGTCGCGTCTTGGAGATGGTTCCGATTCAACGCTACGTCTGCACGAACTGCGGGCATGTCGAAGAATGGGTGAACGCCAAAGCGGACTTGGTGAAGCTGAGGGAGGAACGCGCCCATAAAAAAATGCGAACATCCACGGAATGTTCGCACCTGTGACTGCGCTCCACTGACCGCTTAACCAGTTCGAAGGCAACCATGCTGAGCAATGACGAACTCAAAGAAGGTGTCCCCTTTATTCTCAAGCTCACTGATGCCGCCGGCGCGTCACAACAGTGGGTTGAATCCCTGAGCGGGCGCACCGCCGAGCACTGGTACCACATTTATCGAAATTCGGATTGGGGCACCTTGCGTGTTGAGCAGGCAGGAGTCTTTCGCCATGCCGTCAGCGAAGATGAAGCCGAGCGCGTTCGCAGGTCAGGGCGTTGCATAGTCATCAACCTCGCCGGCGCCAATTCTGCCGCCGTTCGAGGTCTCGATACGGAACGAAAGAAGCTGAACTGATGCGCGCATGGAGTCTTACATTTTACAAAGCATTGAATCCCCACTTCTGCCAGAGAATCGCCTCAGATATTCTCGCCAGCGGCAGCCCCAGCTGTAACCTCGTCGCGCTATACGCGATTGGCCTTGACGGGATCGCAGTTCATGGGACCGATTTTTTCCATGACGATCATCAGTATAGCGCCAACCTGCGCGAGCAGCTCGACCAGGAGCTGGCCGCGGCACCTGCCCAACGCGAAAGCCTCGCGTTGCTGATCGACCTTCCGGCCGCATGCTGCTGCGTCACCACACTCGCGTCGGCGCTGGTGGAGGTACAGAAGCGAAGCTGACCGCATTCGCGCAACGTACCGGCGTACCCATCGACGATGATGGTGCCGCCGTCGGGGCTGCTTCACCGTTCAACAGGATCACGTTTGTTGCACACCACGATCATCGCGCAGGCGAACGAGCTTGGCAGTCGGCGATTTTGTGAGATTTCTCGACGCAACTGCGGTATCTTTACAAGCATCGTCACTCCCACGACAAACTTATCGACTGAGGATCTGATCCAGCGCGATCGCCGCGCGTGCGCTGGCAGAAGAACTCGTTGCGGGCCTTCAGAATTCGGTGGAGCAGCTGCGTGACACAGTGAAGACTTTCGACGAGTTCACAGCGTTGCAGATTCCCCGATAGATCGAGCGCGCGAAAAGACTCAGGGTGAAAGTCCCTGATTGGAGGACAGTCGTGACAGAAACAGGCCTGGGTGCGCCGCTCGAGATTCGAGCTGCTGCCCTGATCGCCGCCGCGCAACTTGTCGCTGCCGGGAAAATCACCATCCCCGCGAACGAATTCCCCACACTTGCTCAACTCGCTGCCGATATCGTGAGGGCTGCCGAAGACAAGTTATGGCGGAAGGGCGAGTCCGAATTTCTCAGCAATCGATAGTGAGCGCCGAAAGTATTCATCTGACGTCATGGTCGGTCAGCACTGATGCAGCGCCCCTCTTTTCCGATCATATTGCTGATCGTGACACGCACGTTGGACATCTACGTCCTGCGCGGCTGCTCGGACACGCGATTCGTGGGAACGCAAGCGCCCGGGCTTCGGCCGAGCTGATTTACAAGATTGACGTAACCGGTGGCGGTGTTAAAAACCGGCCGATGATCGAACGGTTACTATCTGAGAAGCATCCCGAAACGAACGAGTTCAGTGGGGAGTAAACTGTTCATGCGTCACGATTCGACGACTGATTTCAGACCTCCGACAGTTCGACATCGCAATGATTCTTCTCAAATGTGTAATCCAGCCCGGGCTTCGTGACGTCGATGTGGTGTGGGAATGAACGCAGTCGAAATCGAACAAGCTGTTTCAGAGTTGGCGGAAGCCCCCTTCGACGCCGAAACTTTTCCCTTCGCGTTCCTTGAGGCGTTCGGCAACAAAGAAACGACCCTTAAGCGCCTCAAAAGCGGGAACACAAATCAGTCAGACGTTGGCGGAGTCCTCCAGCGCAACAACATCCACATCAAAGTCTGCGAGGAAGGTGATGTGTCGGCCACGCTCAGCGCGCTTCGGGAAAGCCCCGCCACAGCCCGTCAAAAGGCAAAATTCATTCTCGCAACCGACGGGAAGGAACTGCACGCCGAGAATCTCGCGGATAATATTCCCCCACTCGCCTGCGACTATCGCGACCTCCCAAACCACTTCGCGTTCTTCCTCCCGCTGGCGGGCATATCGACATTTCATCAGATCAGCGAAAACGCCTTCGACATCCGCGCCACCGGCCGACTGAATCGGCTATATGTTGAACTGCTGAAGATCAACCCCGATTGGGACACCGATGCGCGACGCGAAGAATTGAACCATTTTTTCGCGCGCCTCATCTTCTGTTTCTTTGCTGAAGACACGGGCATCTTCGATCCGCCGGAAAAATGGACCGCCAACGCGAATCACGGCCTGTTCACCTCAACGGTCGAGCAGATGACCGAGCGCGACGGCTCCAACACCCACGAAGTGCTGGCCAAGCTGTTCGAGGCAATGAACACGCGGTACGAAGCGCGGGCCGAGTCCGATCTGCCCGCGTCGGCCCTCAAGTTCCCCTACGTCAACGGCAACCTGTTCTCCGGCAGCACGGAAACGCCGAAGTTCAGCAAGATCGCGCGGTCGTATTTGCTCTTCGTCGGCGGGCTGGATTGGAAGCTGATCAACCCGGACATCTTCGGCTCGATGATCCAAGCTGTCGCCGACGACGAGGAGCGCGGCGCTCTCGGCATGCACTACACCAGCGTGCCGAACATTCTCAAGGTGCTCAACCCTCTCTTTCTGGACGAGCTCCGCCAGAAGCTCGAAGAAGCCGGCGATGGGAAAACGCCAGGCTCGGCGCGCAAGCTCCTGAACCTGCGTAACCGCCTCGCCCGCATCCGCGTCTTCGACCCCGCTTGCGGCAGCGGCAACTTCCTCGTCATCGCCTACAAAGAGATGCGGCAGATCGAGGCCGTCATCAACGAGCGCCGCAACGAGCGCGAACTGCCATCCGTCATCCCGATGACCAACTTCCGCGGCATCGAGATCCGGCACTTCGCCGCCGAGGTCGCCCGGCTGGCGCTGATTATCGCCAAGTTCCAGTGCGACGCCCTGCACATCGGTGACCTCTTCGCCCGCAAGCAGGTCCTGCCGCTGGACAAGGACAACTGGATCACCTGCGGCAACGCCCTCCGCCTCGACTGGCTCCAAATCTGCCCGCCGACCGGCACGGGCGTGAAGATCGCCGGCGACGACTTGTTCAACACGCCGAAGGACCAGGTCGAGATCGACTTCCAGAACGCGGGCGGGGAGACATACATCTGCGGGAACCCGCCGTACGTTGGCTACACATGGCAGACGAAGGAACAGAAAGGAGAAATCAAGCTTATTGTTGATGGCCGTTCGAACGCTCCGGGATTTATGGACTACGTCTCGGGGTGGTTTGTAAAGGCGGCAGAATGGCTAACAACTTCGCAGGGTGCGGCTGCGTTTGTTGCAACGAACTCGATCTGCCAAGGGCAGATGGTTTCGTTGCTCTGGCCGATCATCTTTGACCTCGGATGCGAGATCACCTTCGCGCACACGTCTTTTCGCTGGTCGACTTGGCGAGCCATAACGCCGGCGTTACTGTCGTCATAGCTGGAATGGGACGACCGTCGTCAGAGACGAAAACGCTGTTCGAGATTAACGAGACTGACCAGGTTTCCCGACGGCACGGAAGCCAGATCACGCCGTACCTGACCTTGGGGCCCCGCGTGATCGTGGACAAACGCCGGGCTCCGATCTCGGACGTAGCCGCGATGGAGTTCGGGAACAAGCCTACTGACGGGGGGTACCTACTCGTTGAGCCGGAGGAGATCGATCAATTAGGGTTGACTGAAACCCAGAAGAGCCGCTTCCTCAGGCGCATCTACGGGTCACACGAGTACATCAACAGCGAGGTGCGTTACTGCGTGTGGGTCGAAGATAAGTGGCTGCAAGAGGCGCAGTCGATTGCCAGCTTAGCGGCGAGGATTGAAGGTGTGCGCAAGGTTCGTCTTGCCAGTCGAGACAAGGGCGCGAACGCCCTCGCAAAGCGAGCGCATCAGCTCAAACTGATGCGGATCGGCCGCGACCACTGCATCGTTGTCCCGGCAATCACCTCAGAGAATCGCCCCTATCTCCCGTGCGGGCTCATCGATCAACACGCTTGTCTCTCAAACAAGTGCTTCGGACTCTACGATGCACCGCTCTGGACCCTAGCTCTTGTCGCCACCCGCCTCCACTGGGTGTGGATCGGCACGGTCTGCGTGCGCCTCGAAATGCGCTTCTCCTACTCCAACACCCTCGGCTGGAACACCTTTCCCGTGCCGCCGTTGTCGGATCAGAACAAGGCGGACCTGACGCGGTGTGCGGAGGAGATCCTGCTGGCCCGCGAGGCGCACTTCCCGGCGACGATCGCCGACCTCTACGACCCGAAGGCCATGCCCGCGGATTTGCGGGCCGCCCACGACCGCAACGACGAGACGCTCGAACGCATCTACATCGGCCGCCGCTTCAAGAACGACACCGAGCGGCTGGAAAAGCTGTTCGAGATGTACACGCAGATGACCGCGAAGCAGGCGACAACGCCGAAGAAGCAGGCGAAGCGCAAGACCAAAGGGGCAGAAGCATGAGCGATCCGGTTTCTATTCCCACAGTCTCCGTGAGGTACGCGCACGACGGCAGTTCAATGCGCGCAAACCCGATGGGCATGCGTCCAATGCAGGAGCGCGTATGGCAGAAGCGCGGCGAGCAATACCTGCTCATCAAATCGCCACCCGCATCCGGCAAGAGCCGTGCGCTGATGTTCGTCGCGCTCGACAAGCTGACGAACCAGAAGCTTAAGCAGGCAATCATCGTCGTGCCGGAGAAGGCAATCGGCGCGAGCTTTCATGACGAACCATTAAGCAACTTCGGTTTCTTCGCTGATTGGAAGGTCGAGCCGCGCTGGAACCTGTGTGATGCGCCGGGCGGCGACAACGCCGGCAAGGTGGACGCGGTCCAGAAGTTTCTCGCGAGCGATGACAAGGTGCTTGTCTGCACACACGCCACGTTCCGTTTTGCGATGGAGAGGTTTGGCCCAGAAGCGTTCCACGATCGCCTCATCGCGGTGGACGAGTTCCACCACGTCTCATCCAGCGAAGAGAGCCGACTGGGCGAGCACGTTCGCCAACTCATCGCGCGCGGCAAGACGCACATCGTGGCGATGACGGGTTCATACTTTCGCGGCGATGCCGAAGCGGTGCTTGGCTCGATCGACGAATCGAAGTTCGAATCGGTGACGTATACGTACTACGAGCAATTGAACGGCTATCAGTACCTGAAACAGCTCGACATTGGTTATTTCTTCTACGCGGGCTCGTACTTGGAGCGAAGCAACGATTCGGATAAATGCATCTTCGACGTACTTCAGCCGAGTGAGAAAACGATTATTCACATCCCCAATGTGAACGCCCGCGAAAGCACGAAAGATAAGATTCGCGAGGTGGAGCACATCATCGAGGGTCTTGGCGACTGGCAGGGCATCGATCCCGCGACCGGCTTTCAGCTTGTGAAGACCCCCGAAGGGCGAGTGCTGCGGATCGCCGACCTCGTCGATGACGATCCGACAAAGCGAGAAAAGGTTGCCGCCGCACTGAGAGACTCGTCGCAGAAGAACAATCGAGATTTCGTGGACATGATCATCGCGTTGGGCATGGCGAAAGAAGGTTTCGACTGGATCTGGTGCGAGCACGCGCTGACGGTCGGATACCGGTCGAGTCTCACCGAGATCGTGCAGATCATCGGGCGGGCGACGCGCGATGCGCCGGGCAAGACGCCAGCGCGATTCACGAATCTGATCGCCGAGCCGGATGCGACGGAGAGCGCCGTTACCGAAGCGGTGAACGACACGCTCAAAGCCATCGCCGCCAGCTTGCTGATGGAGCAGGTGCTCGCGCCGCGCTTTGAATTTCGGCCGAAGCATCCGAACAACGAAGCGACGCCTGGCTTGGATTACGGTCCGAACGGCTACGACCCCAACGGCACGAACGTCGGCGTCAACCCGCAGACCGGCCTGATCCAACTGGAGATTAAGGGCCTCGCGGAACCGAAGAGCCACGAAGCGGAACGCATCTGCCGGGAGGATTTGAACGAGCTGATCACAGCGTTCGTGCAGGACAAGCAGTCAATGGAGCAAGGGCTGTTCAACCACGAACTGCCGCACGAAGAGATGACGCAAGTTCGCATGGGGAAGATCGTGAAAGAGAAGTTTCCGAACCTCGACGAGGAGGATCAGGAAGCGGTTCGGCAGCATGCGGTTGCGGTGCTTAATCTCGTCCAGCAGGCAAAAAAGGCCTTGACCGTGAGCGGTGGCGAGCCGTCCGAAAACACGGCCCTGATCGATGGCGTGCGGAGATTCGCGTTGTCCGTCCGCGAGCTCGATATAGACTTAATCGATCGCATCAATCCCTTCGGGGAGGCGTATGCGATCCTCGCGAAGACCATGAGCGAAGAGCGGTTAAAGCGCGTCGCGGAAGTCATCGCGGCGAAGCGCGCCAGCATGACGATCGATGAAGCGCGTGACCTCGCGAAGCGTGCGGTACGATTCAAGGCGGAGAAAGGACGACTACCTTCGCTTACCGCAGCGGACGCGTGGGAAAAGCGGATGGCTGAGGGCATAGCCTTCCTGGCGCGACAGGTTAAGGAGCGCGGCAATGCCTGAGCGCGTGACCGACGAAGACTTCGACCTACTCAACGAGCTCGGCGTCGAGACCACGCCGATCGCGAAGGGCGGACGGACCGCGCGCGAACAGCGTATCGTGACGGGTTTCGAAGAAATCGAGCGATTCTTTGAAGAACACGGCCGCGCGCCGCAGCACGGCGAGGGGCGCGACATTTTCGAACGGCTGTATGCGGTGCGGCTCGACCGAATCCGCGGCTCGGAAGAGTGTCGGGCGGTACTAAGCGGGCTTGATCGGCACGGACTGTTGACTGCGCCGGTTTCGGCCGATGCCGTCGAAGCCGTCGCCGCTGCAAACGACGACGAATTGCTGGCAGCGCTCGGCGTTGAACCCGATGCGGATGACAGCGATGTCACGAAGTTGGTGCACGTTCGCTCAAACACCGAGCGACAGGCGGCGGAGGATGTCGCCCGCCGCGCGCCCTGTCCGGATTTCGAGACTTTCCGCCCCACCTTTGAGCAGGCCCAACGCGATTTGGAAGCGGGCCTCCTTCAGACGGTGAAGTACGAGCGAAAGGACGACGGCGAGAAGTTCAAGCCGGGCGATCTCTTTATCATCGGCGGTCAAAAGGCCCTGATCGCCAGCGAAGGCGAGGCAGTAGATAAACCGCTTTTCCCGGGGGACCGCCGTCTGCGCGTCATCTTTGACAATGGTACCGAAGCAAACCTTTGGCTTCGATCATTGAAGCGCGCGCTGTACGAGGAAGGAAACCGGCAGATCCTTCCGGCGAGCACCGACGCAGCCCCACTGTTCGCCGATCATCTCGCTGATGATGACACGCACGTTGCGTACAACCGAGCGCTCAGCCCAATGGCCAAGCAAAGCGTCGATGGCCGAGACGAATCGACGCTCCTCCTCTTCAGTCATAGGCCGCGTAGCAGCGACCACCACCTTGCAATTCGTGCATGGGGATTTGAACTCCTTCCGAGAAATCAAAATTTTTCTCCGTGCGAGATGCCCCAGCGTTTGATCTCGGAGCTGGGTCAGATCTTTCGTGGGACGAAGCGAGAGTCCGTTCGTTTCAGCATGAGTTCCGGGACCCCGTTGATGAGCCTTCCGTTTCGATGGGGTTTGAACAACGACGCGTACAACTTCATGTCGAGCAAGTTTCGAACGCTCGCGGGCTTGAACGGCTGGGACACGAGAAGCGCGAAAAGAACATCGATGTCGCCCTTCCCCGCCTCCAGAATTGCATGTCCAGCCTGCGGGATGTTCAGACACTTGTACGTTGTCGAATACCCCACGGAATAATGCTGATCGCCGATGTCGAATTCGCCGTTTCGATCGATCCATGCGATTGCAATCTGCTTGACGAGTCGGTCGATCGTTTTGGCACGGGCGAGCAACCAGTCGGTGGCGTCAAGCGCAGCACAGAGCTCGGCCAACTCGGACCGAACTGACACATCCATTACTTGTCGCTCGACGTCCGCGGGCGTGCGCTCCTTCACCGTCGCCGTTCGACAGTGAATTTGTCCTTCATCATCGTCGGGTTCGAAGTTCGGCAGATTCATGACGTTCTCGCTGTTAGATTGCATCGTCATCGGCCACGAGACACGTGTCGCGGACTTCCCAGCCCGGCGTCACGTGGTGCGACAGTTCCTGGAGAATCTGTTCGCCGTTCTCTGGAAACTGATGGCGTATCCATCCCGTTACATCTCGCATCGTCCACCATCCGCTCTCGCCGCCGCGGGAGCAGATCTCATAGCTCATCAGCTTGAAGCACTTGAGCGCGAGCGCGTCCATGAGGTGATCGGGCAAGTTGAGTTGGCCGCGATCGCGATACTCAGAGATTACGGGACTGCTGTAGAAGTCGCTCGTGATGATCAACCGTGTTGGACGGTCAATTCCGACGACGCCGAAGCCAAGCTCGTGCTCGATGATGTCCCCTTCCCGCGGATAGAGACGACGGACCTCGATGTGAAACGAGATCAATGAGTCGTGCCTTGCGGTTGTCTCGTCAGCTGATTTCATTTCGATCTCCTGCCTTAACTATACAGTCACCTGAATAGTTTTCAAGAAAATATTCAGCTGCAAGAACTATTTGTTCGATGTACTGCATATGGGCAGTGTTGGTACGTCTGAGGCGGCAAAACGTCTGGAGATCAGTTCGCGTCGCGTTGCGGCCATGATCGTTCAGGGAATTATTCACGCGACCAAGGTCGGAAACACGTGGGTCATCGAGGAAACGGAGATCAGCCGAGTGAAGAAACTCGGAAGGCGGCCTGGCCGGCCGCGCAAACCTCGATCTAGGCCATCTAAGCAGTAGCATGACCGCCCCCGCGGATTGCACGCGGGTAATCGTGTCGGCCCAGCACGATCTGGCTTCCCATGGCGGTCCGTCGCGCCGGCGACGAGCGTTTTCATCGCTCGATGCTTCCGACGCGGTATTCACTTGCCAAAGAGCATGACACGCCCGCGCGCGATGCGCGATCGCACATACCTCTCAACATATTCCCAAAGATTCACTCGACTACGGTGTGTCCAAACATTTCTTCGAAGATTCCGGCGCAGCAATCTGTAGCCGAGTGAAAATTCATGATCAAATTAGTAGACCGGCGTGGACAACGGTGCTGCGCCGGGAGTCGTATGCGTGAAGACTGAAAATCCTTCCTCGATCGAGCCGAAGCAGTGGCCCCCACGGCCCACGACATTCGGCGAACTGCTCACTCCTATCGAAGAGGCGCAGTACCTACGCTTGGATGAAACCGGGCTACACAGTCCCCGAGGTGCGGTGCGCACGCTGAAGTATTGGCGGGATCGCCGTGAGCTGCGCGCGACGCGGTATGCGCGCCATGTCTGGTATCGCCGTTCTGAACTGGACAAGTTTCTGACGGTGAAGACCGAACAGTAATTCATTCCTCTGTTGTAATCATGTCTCTATACTGCCCTCGGGTCAGTCGCCCGTGATGGCACGAAAGGAAACCATCATGGCGACTGAAAAGGTCGGCATTTACCGAAAGTATCGCGGGTCTGTGCCGACAGACGCGTCCGGACAACCACTGCCCAAGCGCGAATGGATCGATAACCGAGCGTTCAGCTGGGCAGTCCGATGGTTCGGCGTCGATGGCAAGCGGTACAGCAAGAGCTTCAACACCCGAAAGGAGGCCGAGCGTTTCGCAGAGACGAAACAGCAGGGCGTCCGACAGGGCAAAGCTGATCCGCCGAAGCGGGTCTCGCTTCGCGAGTTCTACGTCGAGCACAAGAGGCTCATGAAAGACGCAGTGAGCGAAGGAACGCTGCACATGCAACTTGCCGAGAAATTCGGTTGGGAACGCGATCTCCGAAAGTGCCTTGGGCGCGATATCGAAGATTATCGCGCGTGGCGCATGGAGACTGGAAAGATCGGAAAAGTCTCCGCGAATAAGGAGGTTCGCTGCCTGCGACGACTGTTCAATCTGGCGATTTTACGTGGTTACATCTGCGAGGGATGCAATCCCTGTCGGAACGTTTCCATGTTGAAAGTCGCGGATAAGCGGCCGGCATATTGCTCATCAGAGCAGTTCCAGTCGATCGTTGCACAGGCCGTCGAGGTGATGTGGCAGGCGTTGACGACGATTGTTTACTCCACTGGAATTCGACTGCGCGAAGCAACGAATCTCACGTGGAGCGACATTGACTTCAACTCCGGCGAACTGCACATCGCCGCAAAAGATGCGCAGGGGTATGTGCAAGCGTGGACGCCGAAAGATCATGAGCGTCGAACGCTGCGTTGCCGGACCAGGCCATCAACCTGCTCGCGGTATGGCAGTCGATGGCGCCGGTGAATTGTCCGTACGTGTTCATGGATCACGAGCGGTGGTCGTATTACCGCGAGCGCGTTGATTGCGGCTCGTGGGAAGCGCGTGATCTGACGAACAACGTGCTTCGGCGGTTCAAAACGTTGTGCCGGAAGGCAGGTGTGCCACAGTTCACGATTCACGATCTGCGAAGGTCATGCATTACGAACTGGGCGCGGAAGCTGCCGATCCACGTGACCCAGCATCTCGCCGGTCACGCGGACATCAACACGACGCAGAAGTACTACCTGTCGGTGCAGAAGGAAGACATCGCGAAAGCCAAGCGATTGCAGAAGTCGCTGCTTGGTGATTTGAAGCCGGCGGCGACTGACCCAAAACTGATCCACACGGATTGAAAGCGCGACTCTCCAAAGCGGAAGCAATTCGCATCGCCTCCGGAACTGCAGGATGTGTAGAGCTTTGTGAAAGCGTTCCCGACAGGGGTCGAACCTGTAACCTTCGGCTTCGGAGGCCAACGCTCTATCCAATTGAGCTACGGGAACGTGAAAACGCCTGGTGACTTTAGCTCACGAGCGGTGGCATGTCCACGAGTTTCGTCCGACTTCCGCGTGTAGCCGGCGAGCTTGCTCGCCGTTGCCGTCCGCAATAAAAGAAGGGCGAGCAAGCTCTCCGGCTACACTCCGTCATCAAACTTTTGACAGCGCACGCCCTTCAATGCTAGCTTTTCGCGACGCTCACGGCGGTGGCTGTGGGGAAACATCTCACTTTCTCTCGGTTGGAGATCTGGTCCATGAAGCACCCTCTCGGACGCGTCGTCTCCGGAATCGTTTCGCTCATGCTCGGCACCGCGGTGCTGGCTCAAAACAATCCCACAGCTGTTTCACAGCCGGGAGGTCAGGCCTCCGGTGTGTGGCAAGCGCCGAATACGGCGCATCCCGGGGGAAAACTGCCCAAGGATGTGAAGGTGCAGCTCGTGCAGGTCGCGGGCGGGTTTGTAGATCCGATTCACATCACCAGCGCAAATGACGGTACCGGTCGCCTCTTCGTCTGCGAGCGCCCCGGCGTCATTCGCATCATCGACAAAGACGGCAAGGTGATGGACGAACCGTTCTACGACAACCGCGCCAACACGTCGTTCCAGTTCCTCGAAAACGGACTTTACTGCGTCGAGTTCTCGCCGAAGTTCAAAGAGAACGGCCTGCTCTATATCGCCTACGCGGACATGTGGTTCAACGGCGCGACGTTCATCGTTGAATATCACGTCGATCCGAACGATCCGAACAAAGTGGACATGACGAGCGCGCGGCCGATCCTTCGCATCGACTTCCCCTACTGCAATCACCACGGTGGAAAGATGAAGTTCGGGCCGGACGGCTATCTCTATATCGGCGTGGGCGACGGCGGATGGGAAGGCGACGTGCTCGACGCTGGCCCGGATCTTTCGACGCTGATGGGCAAGATGCTCCGCATCGACGTGAACGTGAAGGATCGCAAGAACGAGCGCTACACCGTGCCCGACAGCAACCCGTATGCGCACGCGGCCGATCCTCAGCTCATGGTGCTCTTCGGGAAGAGCGAAAAGACGTTCTCCGAAATCAAGCAGAAGGCGAAGCCGGAAATCTGGGCGTACGGCATCCGCAACCCGTGGACGTTCAGCTTCGATCGCAAGACGGGCGATCTGTGGATCGCGGACGTTGGACAGAACACGTGGGAAGAGATCGATTTCCAGCCGGCCAATTCCAAGGGCGGAGAGAATTACGGCTGGAACTACATGTGCGGCACGCACCCGTTCCCGATCGAGAAGGAAAAGACCGGCGAGAAGTGGCCGATCGTCGGCGTGATGCCGGTGGCGGAATATAGCCATGCGACGGATGGGATCTGCGTGATCGGCTCGAGCGTCTATCGCGGCAAAGATTTTCCGGACCTCGACGGCATCTATTTCTTCGGCGACTGGGCTTCGGGTCGTCTGTGGGGTCTCGCAAAGGACGATGCGGGCAAATATCAGATGCAGGAGCTGCTCAACACGAGCCTGAATCTGAGCAGCGGTGGTGAAGACGAGGATGGCAACATCTACTTCACGAACGCGACGAGCCAGTATGGAACGTGGAATCCGTTCCAAAGCCCGAAGGGGGCGGTGTGGAAGCTGGTGAGCGCCGATAAGGTCCCCCAAGGCGCGAAGACTGCGCCGCTCGACAATAAGTAGCCTTCGGATGGAGCGCATTTGCTCCCTCTCCTCACCGGGGAGAGGGCAGGGGAGAGGGACGAGCGGCGCGATCCGACAATGAACGGTTGTTTGCGACAGGCGTCCGAGCAACTCCCGCTAAGCCGCAAGCGGCAAACATCGCGCAACCAGCGCAAGACTGAAGCCGCTTGCGGCTTAGCGGGAAGTTCGAGAGCGTTCCGCGCGATGAACGCTCCTCGAAATCGGACACCGCTAACCCTCTCCCCCGCCCTCTCGCCGGTGGGGAGAGGGAGGCCGGTATTGAAATCTCGTAGGGTCCGCTTCATCGGACTGGTTATTCGTTTTTCGGAGTGAGTGAAATGCAGAAGTTGTTGTGTGCTCTCTTAATCCTTCTTGCGCCTGTCGCGTTGGGCGCGGATACGAAGACCGATGACGCGAAGACGTATGCAACGCGAAACGTCGGCGGAATTGAAGATGCGAAAGACGCCGGCACGGTCACTGGTGTCGTGTATTTCACGGGCAAACAGCCCGACATCAAACCTGTGAGCGACATCGCCGGGAACGCGTACTGTCAGGAACACCATAAGGATAAGCTGCCGATGAAGGACATGTTCGTCTTCGGAAAGAACGGCGGCAAGGAAACGCTGCAGAACGTGCTCGTTTACGTGAGCAAGGGACTGGAAGACAAGGACTTCGATCCGCCGACGAAATCGGTGTTGCTCGACCAGGTCGGCTGCATGTACACGCCGCACGTCGTCGCGGTGATGGTCGGGCAGAAGCTGGCCGTGCGCAACAGCGACGAAACGCTGCACAACGTGATGTCGACTCCGCGAGAAAACCCGCCGTTCAACTTCGGTCAGCCGGTCGCGGGACAGGTCAACGAGATCGTTTTTCAGCAACCGGAGATGAAGGTCAACACCAAGTGCTTCATGCATCCGTGGATGAGCGCGTACATTCACGTGCTGCCGAATCCGTTCTTCGCGATGACCGGCGAAGATGGCACGTTCAAGATTCAAGGTTTGCCGCCGGGCGAATACGAGTTGAGCGTGTTGCACGAATCATCAGCGGTCCAGGCAACACCCGCGACGGCGAAGATCAAACTCGCCGCCGGTGAGACAAAGACCGCGGATTTCACGTACGAGATGAAAAACCAGAAGTAGAAATGACATTCCCGTGACACGGCCTTTCAGGCCGTGCGTACGGTGCGAACACGGGTTGAAAGCCCGTGCCACGACATGGGCTTCCTCGACAAAGAGCACTCCATCGCCGGCCCCGGTTTCAACCGCTGGCTCGTTCCGCCGGCGGCGCTGGCGGTGCACTTGTCGATCGGGCAGGCTTACGCCTTCAGCGTCTTCAAACTGCCCCTGACGCAGCTCATCGGCGTGACGCACTCGGCGCCCGGGCAGGATTGGAGCCAACCCGAGCTCGCGTGGATCTTCAGCATCGCGATTGCATTTCTCGGCATCTCCGCGGCCGTCTTTGGTCCGTGGCTGGAGCGCGAAGGCCCGCGAAAGGCAATGTTTGTCTCCGCGTGCTGCTTCGCTCTTGGGTTTTTCGTCTCGGCGCTGGGCGTTCGGTGGCATCAGCTGTGGTTGCTCTACTTGGGCTATGGCGTGATCGGCGGGATCGGGTTGGGCATCGGATATATCTCCCCCGTCGGCGTGCTGATCCGCTGGTTTATCGATCGGCCCGGCATGGCGACGGGCCTCGCGATCATGGGCTTCGGCGGCGGCGCGATGATCGGCGGACCGCTCGCCGTTCAGCTCATGAAGTTCTTCTCGACCGGCACGAGCAACGGCGTCTCCGAGACGATGGTCGCCATGGGCGCGATTTACTTCTGCTTCATGATCTTCGGCGCGTTTCTCGTGCGCATCCCGCACGATGACTGGCTGCCCGAAGGTTACGTCCCGCGGACGACCAACGCGATGATCACGACGAACAATGTCGCGACCAACACCGCTCTGCGCACGCCGCAATTCTGGCTGCAGTGGATCGTGCTGTGCATGAACACGACCGCGGGGATCGGCATTCTCGAGCAGGCCTCGCCGATGATTCAGGAGATGTTCAAAGGCCGGGTGAATGCCGCCGTCGCGGGCGGGTTCGTCGGGCTGCTCAGCCTTTTCAACATGGCCGG
>JAICIO010000103.1 GCA_025924315.1 Phycisphaerae bacterium | reverse complement strand
GCACGGCCCCCGCCACCCGACCCCCCCCCGCGTTTCTGGTCTGGTGGGGGGGGCTCCCCCGCCCGGGTTAGTCCCGCTGGGCGCACAAGCAACACCCGGGGCGCGTACCCGCACCCTACGCATCGAGCCATTCACGCACGCGTTCGTTAGCGGAAATCGTAAATGCAGCACATCACGCTCAACCGCTGGGACCTGGCCATCTTCATCGCGTACATGTTCCTCGCGGTGGGACTTGGGTTTCTTGTTTCCATCGGACGAAAGCGCACGACGCAAGGCTACTTCCTCGGCGGAAAAAGTCTGCCTTGGTACGTGATCGCGACGTCGATGCTCGCATCCGATGTGTCGAGCGAGCACTTCATCGCCAACGCCGGCATCGGCTTCACCTTCGGCATCGTCGCCGCGACGGGAAGTTGGAACGCCTGGATTATCTACTCGATCTTCATTTTCGTTTTTCTCCCGTATTACGTTCGCACGAACCTCTACACGATCCCCCAGTTTCTCGAGCGGCGCTACAACCCCGTGTGCCGCTACATTTTTTCGGCGTCGCTGCTGATTGGTTACGTCGGCGCGATCATTTCGGGCACTCTGTATGCCGGCGGCCTCGCCTTTGAGCGCATGATCGGCCCGTTCATTTCGAGTGGCTGGCTCAATGATTCACACAACCAGATCGTCGCGGGGATTATTTTCTTCGCGGTGCTGACGGGCACGTACACGATCTACGGCGGCCTGCGCTCGGCGGCGTGGACCGACTTCATGCAGATCATCATCCTCGGGCTCGGCGGAGTGCTGGTGCCGATCCTCGGACTGAAAGCCGTCGGCGGATTTTCGGCGCTCGTGCATCACGAGCCCGGACATTTTCAGGTCTTCCTACCGGTGAACCATCCGCGCTTTCCGTTCACGGGGGTCTTCACGGGATTTCTCACGGTCGGCATCTGGTACACCTGCACGAGCCAGCACATGGTGCAGCGCGTGCTCGCGGCGAAGGATGAGTGGCACGCGCGCATGGGTGTGATCGGCGCGGGATATCTGCACATCATCACGCCGTTCTTCTTCGTGTTTCCAGGCGTGATTGCTTACAAGCTGCTCGGAAAGAATTTCAAGCCCGCGGATGCGTCGTACCTCGTGCTCGTCGAACGGCTCGTCATGCCCGGCTTGCGCGGTTTGATCCTCGCCGCGATGGCGGCGGCGCTCATGAGCAATCTTTCCGCCGTTCTGAATTCGGCTTCGACGCTGATTACCATCGACTTTTACAAAAAGCTCATTCGCCCGAATGCCAGCGATGAGTCGCAAGTTCGCTTCGGTCGCATCGGCGGAGTGATCATCCTCGCCTGTAGCGTCGCGATCGCGTGGTACTTCAGCATGACGCCCGGCGTGCCGCTGTTCCTCAAGGTGCAGAACATCTTCTTCTGGATCGCGCCGCCGTTTTCTGTGATTTTCTGCGCCGGTTTACTGTGGCGCGGGGCGAACACGGTCGGCGCGCTTGCGACGATCGTCGCGGGATTCCTGTTCTCTTTCGCGTTCGATCAGTTCATCAAAGGACAGCAAGGCGTTTATCTGCATCGCGCGTTTTTCACGTGGTGCTTCTGCGTGCTGGTGATGGCGGTCGCCTCGAAGCTCAGATCGCATTATCGCGCCTCAGCGGTTGTCGTCGCGGCCGAGCCCGTTGCTGCGAGCGTTGGCGCGGATGCACCCGATGTCGATTACGAACCCGTCTCACTGCCGACAAAGATCGGTCTCTTCGACGACCCGCCGCCGAGCGAAGTCGACAAGATCATCTGGTCCAAGCGCTACGCCAGACTTCCCGAGGCAGAACGACAACACTATCGCGGTTTTAAGAACTGGCATTTGTGGTGGGCGCTGTTTGTCGGAATCGTTCTGTGCATTTATGCCTTCTTCATCTGGTTCCGCATGCAACATCCGGTGAAGATGCTGCCTTGGTAACGTCCTCAAAGGTTTCAACATGCTCCTTCAGAATCTCACCTGGCCCGAAGTCAAAAACCTCGCCGTCGATCAAATGATCGTCATCCTGCCGACTGGCTCGTTCGAACAGCACGGCCCGCATATGCCCTTCACGGTGGATACCGATCTCGTCTCCGGCGTCGCGCGCGGTGTTGAGGCGAAGCTCAAAGACAAAGTGCTGCTGCTGCCGACGCTTTCGCCGGGCATGTCCACGCATCACAACGCCTTTCCCGGCACGCTCGACATTCCGCAGCCGGTGTACATGCAGCTCATCAAGGCGATGGCGCAGTCGATCGCACGCTTCGGCGGAAAGAAGGTTTTCTTCCTCAACGGCCACGGCGGAAACGACATCCCCATCCGCGCGGTCATGCGCGAGATCAAATCCGAACTGCCTGACCTTCGCTGCGTCTTCGCCTCGTACTGGCAGCTCGGTGCGAAGGCGATCAAAGACGTACGCGAAAGCGAATTGGGCGGACTCAATCATGCGTGCGAAATGGAAACGTCGATGATGCTTCACCTGCATCCCGAGCGCGTGAAGATGGCCCTCGCGAAGCGCGACGGCTCGACGCATCAGGATGTTTATCGCAAATCCGACATGCAGCTTTCGCGGCCGGTCTATTTCGTCAACGAGTTCGACGAAGTGACGGCCACAGGAACGATCGGTCACCCCGACCTCGCAACCGCGGAAAAGGGCAAACGCTTCCTCGACGGCATCGTCGCCCAAGTCGCCGAGTTCGTCGAACATTTCCTGACCTGGGAACCCGAACATTCGAAGGTTAAGAATTAAGCCACAGAGCACACAGAGAGCACAGAGCGAACTCAGACGCTTTTCGTCAAATGTTTCGGTGCTCTCTGTGAGTTCTATGGCGAATACTCTTCTATGAAAATCACCCGTGTCGAAGCGATTCCGATTCAAGTGCCGATGAACCCGAAGCTCGCGATTAAAAGCGGCCGCGGCGGATGGCACGATGTCTCGAAGTATCTGCTCGTGCGGATTCACACCGACGCGGGCATTGTCGGCCTCGGGGAAGCGTCCGTCACACCGAAGTGGAGCGGTGAAGATCAAATCACCGCGATGCACTATGTGAACAACTACTTCGCACCGCTCCTCGTTGGTGAAGAGGCGCCGCAGGGCCCGGCGCAGATCGAAGCGCTCACGAAGAAGTACACGTTCCCCGTCGCGGAGAATTACTTCACCAAATCCGCAATCGACACGGCGCTCTGGGACATCGCCGGCAAGATCACCGGTAAGCCCGTCTATGAGCTCCTCGGCGGAAAAAAGCGCGACTTCGTTCACACCAAGTGGAGCGTTTCGGCGCAACCGCCACCGCGCCCCGCGGAGATCGCGCGCTGGGCGTACGACCAGGGTTTTCGCAAGATGAAGGTGAAAGTCGGCGTCGATCCCGAAAGTGACATCGAGCGCGTGCGGTCCGTGCGCGAAGCGGTCGGGCCGGATGTGAAGCTCGGCGTCGATGCCAACGGCGGATGGGTCACACCCGCCGTCGCGATTCCCACCATCAAGCGTCTGCAGGACTACAACATCTACTTCGCCGAGCAACCGGTGAATGAAGGCGACATCGAAGGCATGGCCGAAGTCCGGGCCGCCGTCGATCTGCCCATCGTCGCCGACGAAAGCGTCTACACGCTGTCCGACGCCAAGGCGCTCGCCGCGAGAAAGGCCTGCGACGTCTTCAGCATCTACATCGGCAAGGCCGGCGGGATCACGGGCGCGAAAGCGATTGCCGACTTCGCGCTCCAGGCCGGCATCATTTGCGTGATCGGCTCAAACCTCGAGCTCGGCGTCGGCTCCGCCGCGATGACGCATCTCGCGCTCTCGCACGCTGCATTCGTCGCAGAGAAATTCCCCAGCGACATCATCGGCCCGTTCTTCTTCGAAGACGATATTCTCAAACCGTCACTGCCCCTCAAGCCCGGCGAAGCGAGAGTCTTCGACAAACCGGGGCTCGGCATCGAACTCGACGAAGAAAAGATCGAGCGATATAGAAGTAAATAACTGCATGCTGTTTCGCAGATCAACACGCGTTCTTCTGCGAAACCGCAAGCGGCTGCTGACAACTCTCGACCTGCTTCCTATCATCTCGCTCTCTTATGAGTCAGGCGGCGGCCACCGACGGGGTGGGAATCAATCTCGGTCCGGTGGTTGCCACACCTTCCAACTCTGTCCTGTTGCGACAGCTCATCTACCTTGCGCTGCCCGTGTTCGCGGAGCAGGTGCTGCACATGATGGTCGCGCTGAACGACACGTTCGTCGCGAACCATCTCGTGAAGCTCACGCCGGATATGACGGCGGCGCAGATTGATGCGGGGCGGGTGCAGATCGCGGCGGCGACCGCGGCCGTTGGCACCATTGGGTACATCTTTTGGCTGATTGGATTGATCACCGGCGCGATCGGCAGCGGCTCGACCGCCATCATCGCCCGCGCAACCGGCGCGAAGCATCGTCGGCTGGCGAACAGCGTTTGCGGACAATCGATCAGCGCGGCGCTCATTTCCGGGCTCGTGCTTTGGGCCATCTTCGGCTTGGGTGCGCCCGTGGTCGTCCACATCGCACAGCTTCATGGCATCGCGAACACGTTCGCGCTCGATTACCTGCGGATGCTCGGAGTGAGCTTGCCGTTCCTTACGGTGATGCTGGTCGCCAACGCGTGCTTGCGCGGCGCGGGCGATACCGTCACGCCGGCAATCAGCATGATCATCGTCGATCTCGTGAACATGTTCTTCACGTGGACGCTGACGTTCGGCACGTGGGGACTGCCAAAGATGGGCTTCGATGGCATCGCGGTCGGAACGGTGATCGCGTACATCATCGGCGGGGTGATTCAGTTCAGCGTGCTGCTGATCGGCCGTGGGGGAATTCGATTGTTTCTGCATCGACTTCTTCCGCATTGGCATAATCTCAAGCGCATTCTGCGGATCGGTCTGCCGAGCGGTGTGGGCGATCTGCTGCAGTGGAGCGTGAACTTCGGGCTCATCATCGTGATCAATCGAATGGATCCGACGAATGCGAGCGCGGCCGCGCACACCAATGCCATTCGCATCGAAGCGCTGAGCTACCTCTCCGGCTTCGCGGTCGCCACGGCAGCGGCGACAATGGTGGGGCAAGCGCTGGGGATGAAAGATCCGCATCGCGCGACGCGCGCATCGAATCTCGCCTATCTCGTCGGCGGGGGATTCATGGGCATGATGGGCATTGTGTTCATCGTCGCCGGTGGGATGCTCGCGCGCATCATCAGCGAAGATCCGCACATCGCGGAGATGACCGCGCGATGCCTGTTCATCACCGGCTTCTGCCAGACCGGTTTCGCCGCTGCGATGGTGTACGGCGGGGCGCTGCGCGGCGCGGGCGACACGCTGATGGTGATGGCGATGAGCCTCATCAGCATCTTCACGCTCCGGCTCGGCGCGGTGCTGATTGTCGGCCTGTGGCTGCGCCTCGGCCTCGCGGCGATCTGGGTCTTGCTTGCTACGGAACTATTCGTTCGTGGGATCCTGATCTACAGTCGATTCCGCTCGGGAGGATGGAAGAAAGTTGTGGTCTGAAGTTTTTGTATTCGTTTAGCCGCGAGCTTGCTCGCGTCGTTTCTCCAGCCACAATATCGCGACCAAGCTTGCGGCTAAACGAGAAGTGGACTGTGATGTCGCTCAAAAACATGGACATTGACGTCGTGATGCGTCGGCTCGCCGACAAGCGGATCGAAGACGCGATGGCGGAGGGAAAGTTCGACAATCTCGAAGGTGCCGGCAAGCCGATCGAGCTGGAAGACATGCCCGCCGATGAGAATGCGCGCATGCTTTGGTGGGCGCTGCGGATCATGCGGAACAACGATTACACGCCGGATGAAGTTCGCTGGCGAAAACAGATCGAGCTGCTGAAGGCGGAGCTTGATCGCGCCACGACGGAGTCGCGCGTGGGAACGTTGTGCAGTCAGATCAACGAATTGGTGCGGAAGCTCAACACGCTTGGAACGAACGCGATCGCGAGCGGGGTAGTGGGAGTTTCGCTGGAAGAGGAGCATGCGAAGCTTGTGGCGCGGTTGAATGCGATGACGTGGGGTGCGCTTCAGCGCACCGGTTATTGCTTCTTGGCCCGATGAACTGGTGCGCTGAAGCGCACCCTACAAATCACTCGTCACAGAAACACGATCGTGAAGAGAAACTCGTCGGGCGTGTCTTTCGACTTCTTCGGCTCGAACCACCATTTGAACGACGTGACTTTCACCGCGTGATCGAGCAACTTGCTGCCGCTCGATTTCTCCACATCCGACGCGGCGACGTTGCCGTCGTTGTCGAGCCGCAGTTTCAGCACGAGCTTGATTGGCAGGCGCATCGTGAGCAGATCTTCCTGCACCGCCAGGTCCAACCGCGGGCGGATGAGCTTGTGCTTTCGGCCGAACTGAACGTCCGTCTTCCCATGTTGAAACTTGACGCTGCCTTCCTTGGAGAAGGCGTCCGATTCCGAATCGAGCTGCGGTGCGGGCTCGCCGGGCGCGCCAGACGCGCTTGCGACGGCTTCGTGGGCCTCGGCCGGCGCGGGTGCGGGGCGCGGCGGCGCCGATTGGGCGACTGGCGGATGCTTCGGCGCTGGACCGTTCAGGTCAGTGGACGATGAAGGAACACCAAACGGAATCGTCGGCGTGCTCACTGCGATGAGATGTTGCGCGGCAGCAGTTTCCTCGAGCGCGGTAGTTGTATTCGACGGCGCGTTCGTGCCCGGCGGGTCGAGTCGGCCGAGCGCCTGGTTCCCATCCGCCTGCCGCGCCTGCATGGGCTCCTCGCCCGGCGACGTGTCGAGCGCGTTGCCCGTGCCGTCCGGACTTCCAAGATTCAATTCAAGCGCTGGCGGGCGAACCGCCGGTTGAACGATGTGATCGTCCGTCACCACCTCGCCAGGAAGGCCCGCGAGATAAATCTGTCGATTCGCGGCAACGTATCGATCCGCGAGCGCGCGCGAAAAGAGCGCATGCGCCGTCAACGAGACGCACAGCGCGATCGTGAGACTGATATCTCGGTGCCTCATGGTCCCGATGTCCCTGCCATCGGTCGATCTTGAACATTATATCCGGTCGAGGGAGAGCGGTTTCACGATTTACCGGATGACGGCGGGTCAAACCACTTTTCGTCCGGCGCCGTGGGTTGATAACTGCGGATGTGTTCGATCGCTTCCTGCACGGTTCGGGCGACGAAATACAGCTCGCGGGCGCGGGGCTTGATGAACTTCTCTTCGACGCCGTGGTCGATCATCTCTAGGACCGGCGCGAAGTAATCATTGATGTTGAGCAATACGATCGGCTTGTTGTGATAGGCGAGCTGCTTGCCGACGATGATCTCGAAGATCTCTTCGAACGTGCCGAGGCCGCCGGGCATGGTGATGAACGCGTCGCCGCGTTGTTCCATCAGCTCTTTCCGATGCCGCATTGATTTGGCGACGAGAAACTCCTCGCAGTTTGTATCGCCGATTCCCTTGTCGATGAACAGCTGCGGGGTGATGCCAATGACCTGCCCGCCGGCGCCGCGCACGGCATTGGCGAGTTCGCCCATCAATCCGACGCAGTTTCCGCCGTAGATGAGCTTCCAACCATTCGAAGCAATCGCGCGGCCGAGCTCGCGGCCGGCTTCGTAATAGATCGGCGCCAACGCGTTGCTGGATGAACAATAAACAGTGACGGCCAAGAAACCGGGTAATAGCGCAGCTTGTTCCATGTCTCGAGAGAGTATAATAGGACTCGAGAATTCTCTTTAGCCGGAGCCATTAATGTCGAGCGTTAAACAGCAGGTTCTTGAAGCAGTGCGGCAGCTTCCCGAGGACTGCACGTTTGAGGATGTGCAGTATCGGCTTTATGTCATTGAAACGATCCGAAAGCGCGCTGAGCAGGCTGACCGCGGCGAATTTGCAACCGAGGACGAAGTCAAACAGCGGCTGGGGAAATGGATCGAAAAGTAATCTGGCTTCGCGCCTCACTCGATGATCTCGAGCAGATCGCGAACTATATCAGCGCAAACTCGCCCGCCTACGCGTCAACGGTTACGAAGAAGATTTACGACGCCGCTATGGAGCTCGCGCAGTTCCCGCAGATTGGACGCATTGTTCCCGAATGGGAGGATGCAAACTACCGCGAGCGCATCGTCTATCGCTATCGACTGATTTATTGCCTCAAAGGGTCCGATCGAATCGAAATCCTAGGCGTGATTCATGGCGCGCGCCTGTTGTCTGGCGATCTTCGCGACCGGAATTGAATTCACACTTTCTCACTTGATGTACCCCTTCACTTTGAAGTGCTGCAGCGCTTCTTCGGTGCTCTTGAAGACCTTCGTCGCGGTTTCCGTGATGAACGGACTCGGGATGCCTTTGCACGCCCACACGACGTAGACTTCTTTTCCTCCCTCGAATGCGTGATGCAGTTCGCGCTCCACGCCCGAAGACAGGCCCGGTTTGCCGTTGGGGAGCTGTGGGACGTAGCTGACGATCATGTCGCTTTGGTCGACCATCTTGAAGTCGCGCATGTAGATCTGGCCCATGATGTCGCCGCTGATTTGTTCGACTTCGGCTGTTTTCAGGGTGACGACACCGTCTGCCGCTTGAACCTCAATCGTTTCTTTGCCTTCTGCGGATGCTTTCTGGGCTGTTGTGTGAAGGACGAACTCGTCCACGTCACCGGGATCAAACGCGACGAAGTGCTCGTTGATCACGGCGCGGAAGCGGTCAATCTCCGCCAGCGTGTCCGGCAGGTCCATCACATGGCTCATCGGGAAGCTCGGATAGACCTTCTTCTTGTCGCGCTCGAACATGAGGCGGTGGATGGTTTGCGTGGTCGGGATGTTTCGACCGCGGCTGATCATGAAGAAATGGCCGTAGCCCTTGAGGATGTTCGCGAGCATTTCGGTCGCGAGCAGTTCCTCCTCGCGCCAGACCATGATGTCTTTCAGCGTGTGATCGATCTCGTGATCGCGCATGAGCCGCTGATGGACGCTTTCGGCATTGTCGAGCAGCGTCATGTAAATGTCGGCGTTGAACTGTTTGATCTGGTCGTAATCGAACGCGGCGAAGAGGCCGTGGCGCCATCGGAATGTTGCGTGCGTATTGACGAGAACGTGCTCGTGCTTTTCCGCGGTCTTGAGGATCTCCTTAAAGACGGCCCGGCGGAGGGTGTTCAGGCGGCTGATAGGGAGGTTGAGAATCCGCCCCGGTGGAACATCGGGGGCTTCCTCGTACATCATCTTGCCAACGTGGCAGACCTTCAGGTCGATGCCGCTTTTATGGGCCAATTTCTGGACGGCTTCCAGGTACGGCCCTTTATCAACCCCCACCTGACCGGTCACAATAGCGCGCATAGGATCTCCACAAACTGTTGTCGGGGCACATCATAATCGAAAATTCTTGCCCGCGGGAAGAAATGGTGGCCGAGGCGCAACTGGTATTTAGGAAACTAACTAAACGCTTGCGCATTCGTAGGGTGTGCTTCAGCACACCGGGTGACGAAATGGTGTGCTGAAGCACACCCTACAAAAAGCATTGAGCATTGCAACGTGACGACCAAAGCCGCCATCATTCCCGAATCGCCGTCCGAGCAGACGTTTCGAGCATTGCTCAAGACGATGGGGATGATGCGCCGGGTGATGGAGCCATATTTCTCGCGATTTGGGATCAGCGGCTCGCAGTGGGGCGTGATGCGGGCGCTTTGGTTCGCGGATCAAGTCGGCGAAGCGAGTGTGCGCGTGACGGACCTGAGCGATCGGCTCTTGATCCGTCCGCCGAGCGTCACCACGGTCGTGGATCGACTTGAGCGGCAAGGTCTGGTATTGCGTGAGGGTTCGCCGTCCGATCAGCGCGTAAAGGAAGTGCGCCTGACGGATGCTGGCCGGAAACTCGTGCGCCGCGTGCTGCATGGGCATACTGCGCAGATCGAAACGCTGCTTGATGGTTTGAGCGGATCGGAATTGCAGGCACTTCTCCAGTCGCTTGAGCGCCTAAACTCGCATCTTGAATCGATGCACGAGGGCGTGGGCGACGGACATCATTTGCGGAAGAACGGGAAAACGAATCGGAAAGACTATGAAGTGGATTAGCTTCTTGCTTGTCATTGTTGTGATCGCGTCCGTCGCCGGCGGGGCGGTGTGGTATTTCCGCCGGGATACCGGAGGCGAGGCGCAGTATCGCACCGCGGAAGTGAAGCGTGGCGGACTGCTCGCGACCATCACCGCGACCGGCACGCTCGAACCGGAAGAGTCGATCGACGTGGGCGCGCAGGTGCAGGGCCGAATCGTCAAGTTCGGCACGGACAAGAACGGCAAGCAGGTCGATAACAATTCCGAAGTGGACGAAGGGATGATCCTCGCGTGGATCGACGATTCGGTCTACAAGTCCGAAGTCGACCAGGCGAAAGCGGCATTGGATCAATCAACGGCCGGCGTTGCCCGGGCACAGGCGGACCTCGGTTCCTTCCAGGCAAAATACACGCAGGCGGAGCGCGACTGGGAACGAGCCAAGCGGCTCGGCCCATCCGATGCGCTCGCACAGGCGGACTACGACGCCGCCGAATCGGCTTACGAATCCGCGAAGGCCAACATCGCGGTGGGACAGGCGGAGATTGCTCAGGCGAATGCGACGGTTGAACAGGATAAAGCGTCGCTCGCTCGCGCTCAGCAGAACCTGACCTATTGCACGATTCCGTCGCCGGTGAAGGGCGTGATCATCACCCGCCGAGTGAACATCGGGCAGACGGTCGTGTCGAGTTTGAGCGCGCCGAGCTTGTTCCTCATAGCGAAAGATCTTACCCGCATGCAGATCTGGACGGCTGTGAACGAAGCCGACATCGGCAACATTCACGAGGGCCAGGATGTGACGTTCACAGTCGACGCGTACGGCAACCGCAAGTTCACCGGCAAGGTGAGCAAGGTGCGGCTCGACGCGCAGATGACGCAGAACGTGGTCACCTACACCGTCGAAATCACCACCGAGAACAAGGACCGCGCGCTCATCCCTTACATGACGGCGAATGTGTCGTTCCAAGTCGCGAAGAAAGACAATGTACTGCTGGTGCCGAACGTCGCGCTGCGATGGTCGCCATCGGATCCGGATACGATTGCGCCCGATGCGCGGGCCGAGGCGGAATCCGGCGGGGGTCGCGGCCAGCGAGGGGAAGGGCGACAGACCGTCGCCGGCGCGGTGCCGACGAGTCGGCCATCTCCAGATGCCGAGGGAGAGAATAAGGGACAAGGTGAGCACCAGGGTCACGGGCACCGAAGCGCCGGTGACGCCGGCGGTTCCGGTGGAAGCGGCAGCGCCGATCACGCGCGCGGAACTGTCTGGGTGCAGGATGGCCAGTTCGTGCGACCAGTCCGATTGCGACTGGGCGTGACCGACAGCGTCAACACAGAAGTTGTTTCCGGCGATCTCAAAGAGGGCCAGGAAGTTATCACGGGCGATCCGGTCGTCGCCAGCGCGGACAGCGGTGACGCACGCAATCCGTTCGCACCGAACTTCCGCGGCGGACGTCGTAGTAGCAGCAGCAGCAGTAGTGGTGGAGGTCGCGGACGATGAAGCCTGCGCAACCACCCAGCACAGACCTGATCCGCCTGCACAACGTCACCAAGACCTATCATCTTGGCGAAGTTGACGTGCCGGTGCTGAAAGGCATCACGCTCACGATCGACCGCGGAGAGTTTGTCGCGCTTACGGGCGCGAGCGGCTCGGGCAAGAGCACGCTGATGAATATCCTCGGGTGTCTCGATCGCCCCACGAGCGGCGAATACTGGCTCGACGGGCAGGAGGTCTCGAAGCTTTCGACCGATCAGCGCGCCCGGGTTCGCAACAACAAGATCGGTTTCGTCTTCCAGAACTTCAACCTTCTTCCGCGAACGACGGCGCTGGAGCAGGTAACGATGCCGCTGACGTATTACACCGGCAAGCTTTCCGAGCGCGACGGTCGCAAACGCGCGGAAGCGCTGCTCGATCGTGTTGGTTTGGCGGATCGCATGCACCATCTTCCGTCGCAGCTTTCCGGCGGACAGCAGCAACGCGTGGCGATTGCGCGCGCGCTGATTAACAACCCGCCGCTCTTATTCGCGGATGAACCGACCGGCAACCTGGATTCGCGCACGACGAAAGAAGTGCTCGAGATGTTCCGCAAGCTGAATGCGGAAGAGGGCATCACCGTGATCATCGTGACGCACGAGCCCGACGTCGCGGCGGTCGCGCGGCGCAACATCCGCATCCACGACGGGCTGATGGAATCCGGCTCGTTCGACGAGCGCAATCGTGCGGCGCCGGCGCTGGAGGTGGCGAAATGAGGACCGCGGTTCGCACTGTTCAGGTCTCGCTTCGCGCGCTGCGCCGCAACGTGATGCGCTCGCTGCTCACGTGCGTCGGCATCGTGATCGGCATCGCCGCCGTCATTGCGATGATGGAAATCGGTAACGGTGTTTCCACGCTCAACCAGCGCGCGATCGCGAGCCTCGGCGCGAACAACCTGCTCGTCATGCCCGGACAAGCCGCCAGCGGGGGCGTGAGCTGGGGGTCTGGAAGCGTCATGACGCTGACCCCGCAAGACTGCGACGCGATCATCCGTGAGACCACAACCATTCGCGCCGCGGCGCCGGAAGTGCGCGCCAGCGGGCAGCTGGTTTACGGCAACAAGAACTGGATCCCGATGCAGGTGACCGGCACAACGCCGGCGTGGTTTGACGTGCGGCAGTGGCCGATCGGTGAAGGCGCATACTTCACCGACCAGGACGTCCGCAACAGCGGAAAAGTATGCGTCATCGGCCAGACGATCCAGAAACAGCTCTTCGAGAATGAAGATCCGATCGGTAAAGAGCTGCGCCTCGCGAATGTCACGCTTCGCGTTGTGGGCGTGCTCTCGCGCAAGGGCGCCAGCATGTTCGGCAGCGATCAGGATGACCTCGTCGTCGCGCCGTGGACGACCATCAAGTATCGGATCTCCGGCAAAAATCAGTCTGCGGGCGCGTCGCAATCGGGCGGAACGACCGCGTCAAAGACGAATCCCGGCGTGAACACGCTGAACAATCTCTATCCTAACCAGAGTGCGATCCCGCTGTATCCTGAACTATCGGAGACGCAGGCGGCCGACACGCCGATGGCGGTGAAGTTTACGAACATCAACTCCATCCAGGTCGGCGTGAATACCGCCGGTGAGATTCCACTCGCGACGAAGCAGATTACGGATGTGCTTCGCGAGCGCCATCATTTGCGCGACGACGAGCCCGACGATTTCCAGATCCGCGACATGACCGAGCTGATGAACACGCTCGCGTCGCAGACGGAACTGATCGGCAAGCTGCTGCTGATCGTCGCGATGATCTCGCTGATCGTCGGCGGGGTGGGCATCATGAACATCATGCTCGTTTCGGTGACTGAGCGCACGCGTGAGATCGGCCTGCGTATGGCGGTGGGAGCGCGCGGCGCTCACATTCTGTGGCAATTCCTGGTGGAAGCGGTCGTGCTGTGCCTGACCGGCGGAGTCATCGGCATCGCGATCGGGCGAGGCGTTTCGCTGCTCGTGCGAACGTTTGCGCGCTGGCCCACCGCGATCTCGATCCCCGCGATCGTCGCGTCGGTGATCGTCGCGGCGACGGTCGGCATCGTCTTCGGTTTCTACCCCGCCTGGAAAGCGTCGCGACTCGATCCGATCGAGGCGCTGCGCTATGAGTGATTCTTTATGCATTTGAACGACCTGTCGAAATCTGGAGCCCGCGCTTCTGCGTGTAGCCGGCGAGCTTGCTCGCCGTTCCTTCACGCGCCGAGAACGGCGAGCAAGCTCGCCGGCTACACGAAGATCTCTTTTGTGTCGAGTGTCCTCGCGCTTGCGGGCTGCATGGTCGGCCCCGACTACAAGCGGCCGGCGCCGACCACCATGCCCGCAAGCATCGTCAGTCCGCTCGCGCCGGCGCAGTTGCCGTCGTACGCTTCGACGATGCCGACCTCGCGTCCCGCGACGCAGCCCGCGAGCGTGGCGATCACCGATGTGCAGCCGATCGTCGAGTGGTGGAATACCTTCAACGACCCCGAGCTCACGTCGCTCATTGAGCGGGCGTTTGAGGCGAACCTAGACCTGAAACTGGCGGGCGCGCGACTGCGCGAATCGCGCGCGGCGCGACGCGTGGTGGCCGCGGGGCTCTGGCCGAATGTGGATGTCTCCGGCTCTTACACCCGAAGCGGAAGCGGCAACAGCAGCCCAACGAGCGGTGGACACGATCTGTACCGCGCCGGGCTGGATGCGACGTGGGAACTCGATGTCTTCGGGGGAGTCCGCCGCAGCATCGAAGCCGCCGACGCGGATGTCCAAACCGCGCTCGAAGACCAGCGCAGCGTATACGTCTCTCTGGCCGCGGAAGTGGCGCTGGACTATCTCGATCTGCGCGGCTTTCAGCGACAATTGCGCATCGCCAATGAGAATCTCGAATCGCAGAAATACAGCGCTGACCTGACACGCAAGCGCCAGGCGGGTGGCTACATCACGATGCTCGACGTGGCGAATGCCGACGCGCAGCTTGCATCGACGCAGGCGGGGATTCCGCTGCTTCAACAGTCGGCGCAGCAGACGATTTATGCATTAAGCCTGCTCCTTGCGCGCGAGCCGGGTGCACTGGTGGACGAGCTTTCGCCGGAAGGACGCATTCCGCGCGTTCCGCCGCAGGTGCCGATCGGTCTGCCGAGCGATCTTCTCGAGCGGCGTCCCGACATCCGCGCCGCCGAGGCGGCGCTCCACGCGGCCACCGCGCGCGTGGGCGTTGCGACGGCTGACCTGTTCCCGCGCTTTGCGTTGAACGCTTCGGTCGGCCTCACCGGCAAGAGGGCGTCGTCACTCTTCAACTGGGGCAACCGATTCTGGTCGATCGGCCCCGCGATCAGCTATCCGCTCTTTGACGCTGGTCGCATCCGCGCTCAGATCGACGTGCAGAACGCGATCGAGGAGCAGGCACTCATCCAGTATCAGCAGACAATCCTGACGGCGTTCAACGAAGTGGAGACCGCCCTCGTCGCGTACGCACGCGAACAGGAGCATCGCCAGGCGATCGCCAGTGCTGTGGGCGCGAGCCGCAAATCGCTTGAGCTTTCAACGACGCTCTATCGCATAGGAAAGGTCGGATTTCTCGAAGTGCTGACCGCGCAACGGGCACTGTACGGTACGGAAGACGAGCTGGTGCAGAGCGACCGAACGATCGCACAGAATCTCGTCTCTCTGTACAAAGCACTGGGTGGCGGATGGCAAGTCGAGTCACCACCTAGTACGCAATCGACGACAATGGCCGTGAAGTGACTCGGATTTTGTAGGGTGCGCTTTAGCGGACCGGTTACTTCTGTTCGGGGACGAATAACCGGTCCGCTGAAGCGGACCCTACAAAAACGCAACGAACAGGCCGATTACGCCGCGCCGGACTTGCGTTTGATTTCGTCTCTGAGCTTCGCCGCCTCTTCGTAGCGTTCCGCCTTCACTGCCCGCTCGAGCTGATTCTGCAGCTTCGTCACTGGATCGATCGGGATCTTCCGCTTGATGTCGCGGGCGAGGCGCTTCAGCACGCGCACTTCGTTCGACTGCGCGTACGCCTCCGGCTGGCCGAAGTCTTCGAAAAAGTTCTTGATGTTGTCCATCGCCTCGCGGACGTGTTTGAGCGCGTCGTTGGTGCGGCCTTCCTGAAGCAGGGTGGACGCGGTCGCGCGGGCGTTCATCATCGTGATGTACGGACGGTATTGTTCGAGGAAGAGCCGATCCTGTTCGTCTTCGGCGAACTTGTTGCAGATGTCGAGCACGCGCAGGTTGCGGGCGGTGTCGCGCACCACGCCGGGGAAATCTTCCAGCACGAAGAGGCTGAGGTATCGCTGGTAATACATTGCCGCCTCTTCGCGAAGCGACTGGCACTGATCGCTCGTGAGCGCGAAGCCCATCTCGGTACCGTGGCGGCGCTTGTAGTCGCTCAGCTGCGCTTCGTAGTACTCGAGCAGCGATTCATAGCCGTTGGGGCGCGTGCCGTCGGGCCGGCCGCTCAACTCCATCTGCAAGAGGCCGAGGTCCAGCCGCATCTGCAGCTTGGGCCGGCCATCGATTCCGCTGATCTTGCGAACGTTGATCGTCCCCGGCTCGAAATCCCAGCCTTTGAGAAACGGCGTGATGTCCTTGCTCGGCAGCTTTCCGTGCGACTTGTCGGATGCCCTCTCAGGCGACTTGTCGGCGGGCAGCTTGTCCGCGCTGTGGCGCTGGATCGGATCCTTCCGGGATGAATTCTTCTCGTCGGCCATTCCTTAGTGCTCCTGCGAACCGACGGCTTAAGGTGCAAACACCTGGGATTGCATTTCCTCAAACCATCCGCGGGCCATTCACCCGCGTCCGATTATAGCACCAGTCGAGCGCGAAAATCCGCCATCGCATTCGTGCGCGACACCGTATCCACAACCCGAGCTTCAGCGACGGATTCACGATTTTGAATTTGAAATGCGGTCGATCGAGGCGAGAATACCAATGAGGAATTTCCCGATGGCAGAGCCGGTCAAATGCGCCTGTCCGCGATGCGAGTGCCTGGTGAAGCCCGGCACCGGCGTCGTCCGCGATGGCAAAGTCTACTGCAGCCAGACCTGCGCCTACGACTGCACCGAGACCACATGCGTCTGCGTTCACGCGGGGTGCGACCACAAGCAGCAGTGAACGAGGTCAATCGTTTGTGACGTAGAAGTCGCACAGCTCGTAGGGCAAACTTCGCTTCGGATTCCGTGGAGTGTAGATCACCGTCACCGGATCGCCGGGGTTCGAAGATTCGCACGCTTCCTTCGATACATCACATCCCGTTTTAATCAACTCACCACTCGGGGTCGTGAATTTGTACAGCACACGGTAGGTCGTCCCGCGTCCACGAGCCGCCACGGTTCGACCAAGAATCACGCCCTTTGTTTCTTCCCCATGGCGAAGCAACCAGCGCTGCCGCGTCGGCACGCCCCAAAGCATGTACATGAATGCGCCGACGAAGGTGTTCCAAACCAATGCAACGGCGCCGAGTATTATCGCATCACTCTTGATGTCCAGATTCGCGCGGAGGAACCATGGCATGCTCAGGATCGTCGCGGCGCGCCCGTCAAACGTATCGCCGATCTTCGTGTGTGCGCCTTCGTCGGCGGTCAGACTTTCATTCTTCTGGTCATACCGATGACCATCAAGGAAATAATGAAAGCCCATCACGTAGGACGCACCGCCTTTTTTGCTGTTGCGCTTCTCAAGACTATGAATCACCGCCTTCACCGGTGTCCCGTAATGATAGACGTACAGCCGAAGAGGCACGGCGACGAGCATCCCGATCCCGGCGAGAAAGTGCGGGAGGATGAAGATTCGCCCAAACCACACCGCGCAACCGGAGCCGAACTTTCGATGTACTGTTCGGGGCGCGGGCGGCAAAGTTGTGCGCGTCATTTGCAGCACGACGGAAACTTAACATGACCCGCGTCGCGACACGTGTATAAACCGCCGCGATGCATAGAATCCAGTGTCGATGACTCAAGACTTTCCCAACCCGCTTCACAACCTCCATCAGCAGGCCGAGGCGGAATTTCAGCCGTACGATCAGCTGGAGATCGTCAGCACGTTCGACGAACCGCAAGCCGAATACGCCGCAATTCGGAAGGGCTGTGGGCTGATGGACCTCCCACAACGCGGCGTGCTCGAAGTGACCGGCAAAGATCGCCATTCGTTTCTCAACAACCTGCTCACGAACCAGATCTGGAACAAGGAAACGAAGAAGGGCTTGGAACAAGGGCAGGTGGTCTATGCCTTCTTCCTCAACCTGCAAGGCCGCATCGTCGCCGACATGAATGTGATCGAGCTCGGCAACCGCACGATGCTCGAGATGGATGTGCGCCTGGTCGAGCCGGTCCGACAGGTGTTCGACAAGTACCTCTTCGCGGAGGATGTGAAGCTCACGAACCGCGTCGGCCAACTTCACGAGATTGGCCTGTTCGGTCCGCGAGCGATCGAAGTGCTTGGCAAGGACCTCGAGCCAATGATGAACATGACGCTCGAAATGTTCGGCGGACACATCGTCATCTGGCGCGATGACATCACCGCATCTCCCGGCCTGCACATTCTCGTACCTACGCAGCACGCGCGACAGCTCTGGATGGATCACGTGACGCTCTGGGGGCAAAGCGCTGAAATCGGTAAACGCATGCTGCGCCCGATCGGATGGGCCGCTTTCAACGCCACACGAATCGAAGCGGGAAGGCCGATCCTCGGGGTTGATTACGAAACCGCGCCACCACACACAGCACATCCCGGAAAACCCCAACGCGCGGACAACCTCACGGCCGCCCAGAGCGAAGCGCCGGGCGGCATCGCGTCATCAGCACCCAAAGGCGTCCTTCCTGCAGAAACGAACCAACTCACCAGAGCCGTCTCCTTCACCAAAGGCTGCTACCTCGGCCAGGAAATCGTCGCCCGCATGTACGCGCGGCAGCAGGTCGCCAAACAAATCGTCGGGATCAAGATGACCGATGACGCGCTCCCCATGGCCGGCACGCACATCCTCGACGCCAGCGGCAATGCCATCGGCATCGTCACCAGCAGCACGATCTCGCCGGTGCTTTCCGGCACCGCCATCGCGCTCGGCACGGTGAAGAAACCGTTCTTCGCCGAAGGCACAACCGTGCACGTCCCCGCAGAAGGAAGCGTCCGCGAAGCGAAGGTCGTGAAGACGCCGTTTGTGTGACTTCGCCCATAGGTTTCGGAGGGCTTGTCATCCTGAGAGAGTGTGATGTTTTGGAATGAGTGAACGAGCCGCGACCGTAAGGGAGCGGTTCTCGTTTCAACATCGCACAAACCGCTCCCTGACGGTC
>JAICIO010000102.1 GCA_025924315.1 Phycisphaerae bacterium | reverse complement strand
CGCCAACCCGTCATCGCGTGGGATTTCTAAAATCCGCGAAGGATCACTACTTTTTCGTACAAAACGGGGGGGCTATATGTAGGGGCGACGCTTGCGTCCCCATTTGCTCCCCCGTAACCGGGCGACGAATGCGTCGCCCCTACACGATTGCGATCGATGTCGTACAGGAATGGTTCGTAAATCTCGTCCGACAGCATCAGCAGGTTGTGTTTCTTCGCGACCTCGACGGCCGCACGGATCTCCGCCTCGCTCATCACCACGCCAGTCGGATTGCTCGGAGAATTCAGGATCAGCAGCTTCGTCTTCGGCGTGATCGCTTTTTCCACACGATCGGCGTGGAAGCGGAAATCGGGATAGCTGTCGACGATAACCGATTTCCCACCCGCCATCGTGAGCAGGTGCTTGTACATCACGAAATACGGATCGAGAAACACCGCTTCATCCCCCGGATCGATGGTCGCGAGGATCGCGAGAAGCAATCCGCCGCTCACACCGCTTGTGATGAGCACTTCGCCGACGTCTCGTCCGATCTCGCGCGAAAGATCTGCGCGCAGCCGCTCGCGCAGCGGGGCGATGCCTTGCGTTTGCGTGTAGCGATTCTGGCCCGCCTTGATCGAATCAATGGCCGCCTGCTTGGCGATATCGGGCACGTCGAAATCGGGAAGCCCGATCGACAGATTGATCGGATCCTTCATCTTGGCCGCGAGATCGAAGACCTTGCGAATCCCGGAAGCATCGACGGCCAGAGCGCGGTTGGAGACGAAGTTGCGGGACATTCATCAGAAGCGACGGAGCGACAAAGCGACGAAGCGACGAAGGGAATGAAAGCCGCGGCTTTGGTACCCTTCGTCGCTCCGTCGCTCCGTCGCTCCGTCGCGCTCCAAAGGATTTACTTCTTCTTCGCGGGAGCAGCACCCTTCGCGGCGGGGGCGGCGCCCTTTGCGGCCGGAGCAGCGCCCTTGGCGGCGGGGGCAGCGCCCTTGGCGGCTGGAGCAGCGCCCTTGGCGGCCGGCGCGGCGCCGGCGGCCGGGGTCGCGCCTGCGGCAGCCGTGCCTTCCGCGGCGGGTTCGTCCTTGATCTTGGCGAGCGTCATCTTCCGATGCGCGACCTTCGGAAGGCCGAACACGCTCTTGGAATCATTCCACTTTTCCTGCTCCGCGAGCTTTTCCAGGCGCTCGGCCCGCGACAGCACGTTGCGGTGGCGAACCAGCGAATTGGCGCTCTTGAGACTGCGATCCAGCGACATTATGCACCTCAGTATCTATGCAAAATCAGCGAAACCCGCGGGGAAGCGGGCGAGGAATGATAGCGGGTCGGGGCGAGAGATACAACTGGAGAGGGGCGTTATCAGCAAACGAAGCGCCCCGGCTCCGCCGCGGGTTGCAGAACCGTACGTCTAAAACCCGCGGCAGAGCCGCGTCGCTCCCGTTGGCAAACGACAACTCTTTTTCCGATTGCGGTCCACATCACCCAACTCGCGTCGCCGCCCGATGGTTGTCTAATCTTTTGATGATAGCATTGCTCAGCACTTTCAGTTAGAAATGGCGCTTCTCTGAAGGGATCGGCGACGCGGTCCGTCTCTTCGCTGCGATCACACCGCGCGCATAAAGAGTCTCGGAGATCCCATGGTCCGTCGATCGATCTGCTGTTCTATTCTGATGCTTGGCGTTGCCACCGCGGCAAGCGCTCAACAACCCGCGGCCGCCGACAAAGCAGCCGATAAGGCCCCGGCGGCGCAAAATGCACCCGCGGCCGCACCGGCCGCACCGTCTACCACGCCGACCAGCGCGCCCGCCGCGCCGATTGTGCCGATCAACACCGCCTCCCCGCGCGGCACGATGAAAGTGCTCAGTCAGGCGATGGAAGCCGGGGATGCCGCCGGCATCAAAAAGGTGATGCACGCCGTAAACCCCGCCGAAGAAAAGATGGTTGACGCGATGAGCGCTCAGGCCGAAGCGATCGGCAAGCTCAAGAGCGCATCGGTCGCGAAGTTCGGCGCGCAGGAAGCCAAGAAGCTCGTCGGTGACACCGCCTCGCAGCTTTCACAGGCGATGCTCACGTTCGACGCCGCCGGTGAGAAAATCGAAGGCAACAACGCGACCGTCACGCCACAGGGCGATCCGCAGCAGGCGATTCATCTCGTGAAAGACGGCAGCGACTGGAAACTCTCCGTCGCGGAGATGGCCAAGCAGGTGCCGGCCGGTCAGATCGATCGGGCGCTCGCGGACATGAACCTGCAGGCGAAGATCCTCAACGAAATCGCCGACGGCATCACCAAGGGCCAGTACAAGACGCCGGAAGAAGCGGGCAAGGACCTTCAGCAGAAGCTGATCCGCGCCGCGATGGAACAAGCCGCCGCCGCGACGGCGCCGAGCTCCAACGCCACGACGACCGCGCCGTCGTCCGGTGCCCCCGGCAACGCCCCAGCCGCGGGCTCCGGCAATAAAGGTCCGGCGGTTCCGTAAGTGGATCCCAGTCAGTGATCGAAACAAAAACGCGTCGGTGCACGAAAGTGCATCGGCGCGTTTTTCTTAGCATTACTCCCTCTCCCCAGCGGGGAGAGGGCGGGGGAGAGGGGCGAGCGGCGTGAGAGTCGATGCCCGGAACTTTGCGCAAAACGTGCCATCTCTTTTGCGAAACCGCGAGCGACTCTCGAACGCGAATTGCGCTCGGACGTCGCTTGCGGTTTCGCAGACAGTCACGTGTAGGATTTGCGAATCACCTTATTGAAGCTACCGCCCCATTCGCCCCTCTCCCCGCTGGGGAGAGGGAATTAGGATGCGGCTTCGGGGACTACGACTTCTTCTTCGCCTTCTTCCCACTCGGTTGCGTCGTCGAACTGTTCTTATCGCCGAGTAATCCGCCTATCCCTTGTTCGATCGTTTTGCTCGCGTCTTTGCCGAGATCGCCGGGAAGCTTCTTCGTGAGATCACCAGTCATCTTTCCGATTTGCTCCGCGACCTGGCCCTTGAGCTGAGCGGTGATTTCCGAGACGTTGAGCTTCAGCAGCTGCCGCACTTCAGGCGGAAGCTGGTCCGAATCGGATGCCTTCTGGCTCATTGCGGTGATGACATCCATCACGACTTCCTTGATCGCGGCACCGTTCTGATTTCCTTCGCCGCTCCCGACGCCTTTCATCTCCAGCGACGGAATACTCACCGGAATTTCCTGCGCGACGCCGGGAATGCCGGGACGAAGAATCACCTTCGAATCGCTCACCGTCAGATCGTCGATGATCAGCTTGATCGGCGCCTTATTGTCCGGCGGCGCTTTGCTATCCTGGGACATCAGCGCCTGGAAGTTGAACTTTCCGCCGGACTGTTCGATCACCAGCGTCGGCTTCTTGATCTCAATGGCCGCGACGTGAATCGGATCCTGACGCAGTTGGCCGAGACTTACATCGACATGCAAACCGTCGAGCGTGAACATCTTCGGCGCACTGAATCCCTGCGGCGAGGCAATCTGAACGTCATTGAGCCCAAGGCTCGTGCCCACGAGCGACACGTTCGCTCCGCCGACGCTCGTGTCGAGATTCAGCGAGCTCGTCGCCTGTTTCTGAACGGTCGAGCGGACAATTCCATTCAGGCTGAAATATACGACGAGTGCGACGATAAAAATCAGCCCGAAAACTGCAAGGATCAGCCATTTCCATAGTTTCATGCTGGACAGTTTAACCGGCGGGGTGTGATCCGGCGCAGATTTTCGACCGATTCCCGGCCTTGGGAACGTAGACTGTTGAGTGCGCGTTTCAGGACTCACCCATGACGATGCTCCGGCCGAGCTTAATCCTGGCGATCTTGATTGGGTTGCTGTGCGGCTGTGCAGCATCGAAGCAGCCGCAAAAGATCCAGGCGCGCGACGACCGCGATCGTGCTGGTGACCGGGACAAGAAGCCACTCGACGATCAGCAGATCCAATCGCTCGTGATGAGCCTGAGCGACGACTTGATGTTCTCCGTCGCCGACACCTGTGCGCAAATCAACGCGCGAACAAAGCGGACGGCCACGCAGCTTTATTGCAGCAACCTGCGCCTCGGCGTCGCGACAAGCGCCATCAGCGCCGCTACCGCGCGCAACGCACGCGTCGGCTTCGGCGACCTGATCACCATCGCGATGCTCCAGCGGATGTCGCTCGAAGAATCGGAGACACCGCGTGTGCTCGACCCGATCGACCGCGAGCAGTTGCACGCCACCTTTCTGCGAGAAGAAAACGCGCTCTGGAATCAACTGACGCAAGTGATCACGCCACAGCAGGCGAACGAACTGCGCACGATGATTGTCGATTGGCGCAAGGCGCATCCGGACCGCGCGTCGCTCACGCAAGTGCGACTTCAGGAACTGGCAGCATGGCGACAAACCCCGACCGTCAGCGCCGGCAATTGGGGCGACACGAGCCTGCTTCGCTTGCTTCGCCTCGATCCGATGCAAGGCCTCGATCCCGCGACCGCGCAGATCAAGGAATCGCGCCTGCTCGCCGAGCGCCTTGGCTTCTGGGCGCAGCGGTTGCCGATGGTGCTGGGTTGGCAGATGGAGTTGACGAGCTCGCGATTGCTCGAACAGGGATCGCTGAATCAGGTCGTGCAAAACAGCACGCAATTCACAACTGCGACGACGCAGTTCTCCAAGGCGACAACCGAGATTTCGCAGACGTATGACAAGATGCTCGCGGAGTTGCCGAAGGAACGTCAGGCGGCGATCGAGCAGACGGACAAGGCGGTGGCGGCGCAGCTGAAGTCGCTCGTCGATCAGACATCGGTCGCGCTGGCCGCGGAGCGAAAGTCCGCGATCGAGCAGACCGATCGGGCGCTCGCGGCGCAGGTGAAATCGACGATCGATCAAACGTCGGCGGCGCTCAGTGCCGAGCGCAAGGCCGCGGTCGATCAGGCCGGCGAAGAGCTTTCCACGCGACTCCTGATGGTCGCGGATCGGCTCGGCGATCGGTTTCAGGGTGGCCTGCAGAAATCGATCGATCATGCGGATCAAGTGCTTGACGGACAGCGCGCGGGGGCCGTCTCCGATTCCGAATCCGCAATGCAGCGCTTGATCGACCGCCTCACGTTCCGACTTTTCATCGCCGCCGTGACTTCGGGCGTCGCAATTGCGATCATCACGCTGCTCTTGCGTGCGATGTCTCACCGACCGCGGATCGAGTCAGCGACAGGCGCATCGGTGGAAACCCCGCCTGCTGCAGAATTGCGGCACACCTGACCGATTTGACACATCTCCGAATATCTGACACGATTTTCGATCTGAATTCATTGGAGAAGTTGAATGCTGCTCACGAAACACGAAGGCGAGTCGTTTCACAACCAGACGATTTACATCAGCGGACAGGCCTTCATCCGCTGCACCTT
The DNA here is from genome assembly GCA_025924315.1 of Phycisphaerae bacterium. Classification (GTDB taxonomy): domain Bacteria; phylum Planctomycetota; class Phycisphaerae; order Tepidisphaerales; family Tepidisphaeraceae; genus JAICIO01. The sequence goes on along the minus strand of JAICIO010000102.1, from coordinate 13,657 downwards.
CGTGGGTTGCACGCTCGTGCTGCGCGAGGCGATTTATCACATGGAAGGGTGTTCCTTCGAGCGCTGCAACTGGCACATCGACCGCGTGCTGATGTGGGGCAACGCCGAATCAATTCGCGAGATCAAAACGCTCGTGACGATGGTCGAGCAGGCGCTGGAACAGCATCTCGCCCAGCAGCAAGCGAATTCAACGACGCCGACTTCGTAGCACGGGCAACTTGCCCGTGCCTTGCTTCCAAGCTGAAGAATGCACGGGCTGGTAGCCCGTGCTACAAGCGAGAGCACGGGCCGTTCCCAAATCTCGTGTCACCCCATAGCATCCACTCGTGCGGTTCACCTTCACGCTTATCGCAACGGTGGTCTTCGCGTTCTCGGCGCAGGCACTTCGCCCGGATGAAATCGCGCTCGTTGTGAATAAAAACGTCGCGGACGGACGCGAGATCGCAAAGGAATACGCACAGGCGCGGCATATTCCCGACGGCCGGATCATCGAGCTCGATCTTCCCGCGACGGATGATGTTTCATTTCAGCAGTACGAGACCAACGTTGTTCCGGTCGTGCGCGAGTTTCTCGCCAAGCACAACCTGCTGCAGAACGTCCGATGCCTCGTGACGTTTTACGGCGTGCCGCTGCGCATCGCGCCGCGCGAGAACACGCCGGCCGACAATGCCGAGATCGAAACGATTCAGCAGGAGATGCGAACGGCGTCTGTTCAGATCGCGAAAACCGTCGCGCAGCTCGAGGAAATGGCGACGAAGCTGGACCCCCGGTTTCGCTCGTCGCCCGGAAACGATCTCGGAGCGCTCGTCCGCCGGCTCGAGATCACCCGGCAGTTCATCGCGCAACGGATCCCAAGCATCAAAGATCAAAAGCAGCGCGACGCGTACCTCGCGCAGGTGAATGAGATTGCGTCAAAGCTGATGACGCCGCCGGCACCGCCGGCGACGAACGCATCGGGGCAGCCCGCGACGCAGATGACTCAGGCGCTTTCAAGCGAGATGAGCTCGCTGGAAGCCCGGCGATACGAGCCGGAAGCGCGCGCTCGGCAGCGCGAGATCGCGCGGCAGGTTAGTGGTCCGCTGCCGTATGCGCGGTTGCTCGACACGCAGCTGGGGTATTTGCTTCCGGATGATTCGCAGGCGGCGTTTGACAACGAACTCGCGCTCGTCGACTGGGCGCTGTATTCCCGAACGAAATGGCAAATCAATCCGCTCTACTATCGCGTGAGCGAGCGCGCTCCGCCGGTATTGATGGTTTCGCGACTCGATGCGCAAACCCCCGCGACGGTGCGGAGAATGATCGCGACGTCGATCGAAGTCGAGCAGCATGGGCTGCAGGGGCAGGTGCTCGTCGATTCGTGGGGGAAGGCCGGAAAGGAACAGACCGATTACGCGAAGTTCGACCAGATGCTCGTCGATTTCGCCGCGACCGTTCGGCAGAAAACGAAGCTGTCGCTCACGTTCGACGATAAGCCGGAGCTCGTCCCAACCGGCAGTGCGAAGGACATCGCGGTGTATTGCGGATGGTATTCGCCGAACGAATTCGTTTCGCCGGGGACCTTTACGCCCGGGGCGATCGGTGTGCATATCGCGAGCTACACGCTGACGACGCTGCACGCCCCCGGCAGCGGGGATTGGGTGCGGCAGATGCTGAACGACGGCGCCGTCGCGAGCTTCGGCGCGGTGTCTGAGCCGTACCTTCATTCATTTCCGAACCCGAACGATTTCTTTCCTCTGATCCTGACGGGGAAAGTGCAGCTCGCGGAGGCGTACTGGCGAACCACGCCGCTGGTGAGCTGGCGGATCGTTCTGGTGGGCGACCCGTTGTATACGCCATATAAACAGAACCCCGCGATCGGCATTGCCGACCTTCCGCCCAATCTTCGATCGCTGTTCTCGGACCATCCACCTGCGCCGACAACTGTTCAAGCGGCCCCCGCCGATAACCGATAAGAGGGGTGGAGACTGCTTATGCCGTGTCAGCTCATTTGCCCCAACCTGCGTTGCCGAAAGATCTTGTCGGTCCCGGATGAAGTTCGTGGCAAGCTGGTGAAGTGCCAGCATTGCCAGACGATGTTCCGCGTGCCCGACACGAAGCCGGCCCCCGTCGGCGCCGGCGCACCCGCCGCGGCAGCAGCTCCCAAGAAGTAATCATCCTTCCCGTCCATCCATGGACACCACCACACTCATGCTCGGCCTGTTGTTCGGCTCGATCGGCATGGGCTATTTCATGTTCGGAAAGAAGCAAGGCCGCCTCGTGCCGCTCGGTGCGGGCATTGGCCTGATGGCCATCCCCATGTTCCTCACCAATCCGACCGCGTGCACGGTGACGTGCGTGGCAATGATGATCGCGCCGTTCGTAGTGCGCGACGGTTGATGCACCAGTTCCGAAATGTGGCACAGCCGCCCTCGGCTGTGCTTCTGCTCGCGCATCGAACACACTCCCGGCGCGCCGGGACTGTGCCACAAGCCGGTCGTGGAGATTCGAGCGGTACGGCTCTAGAATCTCCACCTTGTCTTCTTCACGGAAAAAAGTCGTTTGCGCGATGTCCGGTGGCGTCGATAGCTCGGTGGCTGCTGCACTCCTGCAGCGCCAGGGCTATGAAGTCATCGGCGTGTTCATGCGCCTCGGTTCACCGGAAGGGGTCGAGGTGCAGGAAACCTGCGATCCGACGGCGAAGAACAAGCAAGGGTGCTGTTCGGTCCTCGACGCCGCCGATGCGCGACGCGTCGCGGGGGTGTTGGGCATTTCGCTTTACATCCTGAATTTCCAGGAAGACTTCGGCCGCGTGATCGACTACTTCGTCGCGGAATACAACAAGGGGCGCACGCCCAATCCGTGCGTGCGCTGCAACGACTGGCTGAAGTTTGGCAAGCTCGCGAAATACGCGGAAGCAGTGGGGGCGGATTACGTTGCGTCGGGACACTATGCACGCGTTGGAGTGGACCCGCTAAGCCGCGAAGCGGCGCTCATGCGCGGACTCGATCACAAGAAGGATCAGAGCTACGTTCTCTTCGGCATGTCGCCGCAGACGCTCGCGCACACGCTGCTCCCGATCGGCGAATACGAAAAGCACGACGTTCGCGCGCTGGCGCAGGAGATGAATCTTCCCGTCTACAACAAACCCGATTCGCAGGAGATCTGCTTCGTCCCGAACCAGGACTACGCGGGCCTGGTGCAGCGCCGTTCGCCGGAAACGTTTCACGAAGGCGAGCTCGTCGACACCAGCGGCAATACATTGGGCACGCACGCCGGCCATCAGCACTTCACGATCGGCCAGCGAAAGGGCGTCGGCGTTGCGCTCGGCTATCCAATCTACGTCGTCGACATCGACGCAGAACGCAATCGCGTCACGATGGGCAACAAAGAATCCCTGCTGAAGAAATCGCTCATCGCCAAGCAAATCAACATCCTGAGCGATCGCCTCAAGACCGCGAGCGATCTCCCCTGCTCCGCGAAGATCCGCTACAACCACTCCCCCCAACCCGCGAAGGTCACCGTGACCGCCGAAGACGAACTCCGCGTCACCTTCGACGAACCCCAAAGCGCCATCACACCAGGACAGGCGGTGGTGCTATACGATGGCGACGTCGTGCTGGGTGGCGGGTGGATCGAGGCGGCGATGAATGAATAGCGCATTTCGCAGGCCCGTGATTACGATGCCTATATGGTCATCGTGACGTTCAAGGATAAAGTAACTGAACGCAGAGCGTTGGGATTCCTTCTTGGCCGATTCTCGGGTCGCGTTTTCAAGAACGGTGAACATTCCATTCCTGAATCAGCGCTTAGCGCGCTCACCAGAAACGGAATCGACTTTAAGCTGAAGAAGAAGCCGAAGGTTGGGCGAGGCTGAATGGTGGGGCAGACATTCTTGTCTGCCATCGGACGCGGTAATCCGCGGCCGATCGTCTTCCGGACCCTTTCGGATCGATGATTACATCGCTCCGACGCAGATACGAATGTCTGCCCCACCGGAGACAACGTTCGCGCTGTGAGGTTCAGCGCGACGCAATCCATCGTGCTCTTCGGCACGTGTGGACCAGTTGCCGGATGCCGGGAAGTTTTTCGGCTCTTCCTAACGCACGACCCAAGAACAAGAGGCGGCCCTCGACGCCGTTTACACCCACGTTCGTGCGTAGGTCGGTGGGGATAGCCAATTCCAGTTCCGGTTCGTCTTTCACGTTCTCGGCTTCATCCGCGAACTTGTGGAACGCTTCACGGATTCTCCCCGTCGATTCGCCTTGCGTGCGGAGGCGCGAAAGATCGACCTGGTCCGGGGATTTCGCGAGCATCGGGTTGAGATTGATTTCCCACGGTTGAACGAAACCGTCGATCACGCCGAAGTCGAGCCGGCCGTAGGTTGTGCCCGCCAGCTCGAAAATCTTTCTCGCCTGTTCTGCGATGCACTCGGGCATGTTCGTGATGAAGTCCTCTTCCTCTTCCATCAATCGCGGTTCGACCAGCTTCGTGTATTTCACGACCCACTCGTGCGAGAACATGATGTGCCGCGGGGTGAGTGTGCCGTTGGTGTTTTGAATGGCGTACTTGCGGTAGATGCCGTCGGGTCCGCGCGCGTCGGCGAACTCGAAGACGAACAGCTTTTCGCGCGGAATGTCGGCGAAGGCTTTCGTCGATTCATCGAGAGCGGCGCGGTCGTTGCAGATCGGTCCGAGCCGGCCGGTGTGGTCGTCGTCGATGCGGACGAAGGCGGGGTAACGCAGATTGCTCGGGATTTGATCGATGCGATACGCCGCAACGCGCGAGAGGCCGGCGTCGCTCAGCTTCTTCAGCAGATCCACGCGATACAAAAGCTTCGCCGGTCGATTGAGCATCGGCCAATTTCGCGCTGTGATCTGCTCGCCGACCGTTTCAACAAATGCCCGGCACGCGGGATCGATTCGGTCGGTGTCGGCGAAGATGTATCCGCCCGGCGGAAGACTCCGCGCATAGCGCAGCTCGTCATAATTCCGCAGCGTCACGTGCGGCCGAACCGATCGCCCCCAGCCGTCAAGAAAGCTCTTGATCGTGTACGAGTGGTAGTGGTGCGTGAAGAAGTAGATCATCGCTGTCCCCGACAGGTCCGATAACCTTATCGGCAATCGCGAACGAATCTCTGTAGGGTCCGCTTCAGCGGACCGGTTATTCGCTTTTTTTTCGAGCAGAAATAACCGGTCCGCTGAAGCGGGACCCTACGAAAGCCGCATCAAAGTTTCCCATCCGGATCGCGGGAATGGTGTGAATGCACCGCGAGCCACTGATCTTCGATCTGTTGCAGGATGAACGTCACGCGGCCGGTGCGGAGGAAGGTGCTGCCGTCGCCGTTGATGCCCTCGCCGCGCCACGGAACCGCGACCCAGATCATCTCGCTGGTCCCATCCACGACGAGTTCATCCAGATCAAATCGATATCCCTTGGTATTTCCCCACACCTTGCGCCACTGCTGTTTTTCGAGGCGATCAAGCCCGCAGACGATTCGGGCGATTGTGCCGAAAGCCGCGACGTGATCGGCGAACAAGTCGCGGCCGGCTTCGAAATCCCGCTGTTGAACGACATGTGAAAAGTTCGCCAGCCACTGACGTGCAATCTGTTCGCGGTCGATCAAAGTCCCCACAACCTGCAGCATGTCCTTCTCCTGGAAACCCACTTCCGTTCCCCGATAAGGGAATCCCTGTGCCTGGGATTCTGCGCTATAAACGTGAATCGGCAAACGCAAAACCGTGGTATCTGGCGCCGAGTTTTCCGCACGACCCATAACATTTGCCCTTTCTCGGACCTTCGCCGATTATTTTCGTCGGACATGATCCTTCGCAGACATGTGTTGATCTTTCACCAGGCCGCTTTGGGCGATTTCCTCGTCACGTGGCCATTGGCGCTGGCGATGGGGCGAATGTTCCCGCAAAGCCGGATCAGCTACGTGACGGCCGGGTCAAAGGGAGCGCTCGCCTCGCGCGTATTGGGGGTGGAAGCGATTGACGTCGAAGCCGGCTGGCATCTGCTTCACGCCGAGAATGCAGATGTGCCGGAACAGAACCGCAAACTGCTGAGCGGTGCACACACGATCGTCAGCTTCGTCTCCGAACCGCACGACGCGTGGGAACACAACGTTCGGCGGATCGTACCGGATTCGATCCTGGTTCAGCTCACAACCAAGCCGCCCGCGACAATGGCGGCGGGAGAGATTGATGAGGTTCCGGATGGCCTGACGGATCACGTAACTGGCTTATTGGTTCGACAGTTACGGCCATGGAAGCCCCTGCAGGCGGGCATGCGGCAAATGCTCCGCTCGGTATTGGATCGCGGGATTGCATATCGTCGCACGCCCAGTGGCGCGGTGGTGATTCATCCCGGCGCGGGAAAGCCCGAAAAGTGCTGGTCGGTCGATCGATTCGTTTCACTCGCTGAACAGTTGAAAAAACAGGGAAGAGAAGTGCGCGTGCTGCTCGGCGAAGCAGAGCTCGAGAAATGGCCGGGCAGCGCGATCGAAAGAGTCTCGCGCGTCGCGGACGTTCGGAAACCCGCCACGTATCTCGATCTGCTCGACGAGATCGCGCAAGCGTCGAACTTCGTTGGCAACGACAGCGGCCCCGGCCACCTCGCCGCGATGCTCGGCGTGCCGACGGTGTCGCTGTTCGGTACACCGTCGTCGCGCTGGCGGCCGATCGGACCGTCGGTCAAAGTCGTCGAGAAGCCGTCGCTCAACGATATCGAAGTGGACGAAGTGCTGGAGTTATTATGAACCGCCAAGACGCCAAGGGAACGAAGAGATCAGCACAAAGATCTCAGAGTTTCAAAGAGCACAAAGAGTGAAACACAGCATTTGTCTTTGTTCGCTTTGTGAGCTTTGTGGCCTTTGTGCTTAAATTCTTCTCTTGGCGCCTTGGCGTCTTGGCGGTTCCAAACTGCTTTTGAAATGAATGATTGGATCGACATTCTCGACACACCGCTCGAAACGAGTGCGACGAATCGTGTTCTCGACCCCGCTGCCGGTGGCGTCGCAACATTCCTCGGAACCACGCGTTCTGAAGTGAGCGAGGCCGGTCAATCGCTCGTCGCGCTCGATTACGAGGCATATCGCGACATGGCGCTGAAGCAGATGCGTGACCTCGCTCAAAGGGCGCGCGACCGCTGGCCGATCATCAAGCTGGTGCTGTTGCATCGCGTCGGGCGCGTGGCCTTGGCCGAGCCGTCGGTGCTCATCGCCGTTTCGACCCCCCATCGTGGTGAGGCGTTTGAGGCGTGCCGTTTTTTGATCGACACGCTCAAGGCGGAAGTCGCCATCTGGAAAAAAGAGATCTGGGCAGACAGCAGCGGCAGCTGGATACATCCGCAAACTCATCCATCGTCGAGGACATCGTGAGCAAGCGCGTCGTCTGGGTCATCGCCATCATTTGCCTCGGGCTTTCGGTTCTCAGCATCATCTATTCAGTCGCCGAGCCGGGACAGATTCCCTTCGATCAGGCGTCGTGGCAGGCGGCGTCGAGCGAAGCCGACCTCGCCAAGCGCAACCAAATGATCAACGACGTCGAGCACAAGATCGATACCGGCGAATTCAACAACGACGACACGATCCGCGAAAAGCTCGGAAAACCCGACTCAATCGACGAAGCAACCGGCACCTGGTACTACCGCCTCGGCTCGCCGGGATCGTCGGGCAATCGTCGCCTCGAGCTTGCGTTCGAAAAGTCCGGCCGCGTGCTATCGCGACGCGTGGTGTCGGCAGAATGATCTTGTTGTTGTAGGGTGCGCTTCAGCGCACCGGTTAGTCATTGTGCGCGAAAGAAAATAACCGGTGCGCTGAAGCGCACCCCTACAAGTTTCACACTTGCCCGCGACCGCCCGCCCCTATACACCTTCCGCATGCTCTTCCAGCTCGTGCAGATTCTTTACTGGCTGGCGCTGGCGACGTGGTTCGGCGGAGTGCTTTTCATCGCCGTCGCGGCGCCGATCATCTTCAAATCCGTCCGCGAGCTGAATCCGATTCTTCCGAACGTGCTGAGCGTGAACTTGCAAGGCCAGCACGGCGAGCTGCTCGCCGGTACCGTCGTTGGAAATCTCCTCGCGCGACTGGCGCAAACCGAGCTCGTGTGCGCCGCCGTTCTGCTCGTGATCCTCATCATTCAGCCGTTCATCATCGACACGCGCGACACGAATCTCACGGCCGCGATCCTGCGCACGGTGATGTTCGTCGTCGCCGCGGCGCTCGTGCTGGCCGATCGCTTCACGCTCTGGCCGAAGATCTGGAAAGCGCGGCAGGAATACCTCGATCACGCCGACGAACCCGAAATCGCCAACCCCGCCAAAGATCACTTCGACGCCGAGCAGCGCAAAAGCGTGACGCTGATGCAGATCGTTCTGTTTATGCTCCTCGGCATGATTCTCTTCAGCGGGAATATCTCGCCGAACCACGGCGGCGGGGAAACTCTCAACAATGCCCAAACAGCCCCCCAAAAAGGTCCTTGAGCGCCGAACGCGCGTCGAGAAACACATTCTGCCGATCCTCAAGCAGACCTATCCCGACGCGCATTGCCGCCTCGATTTCACGAACCCGCTCGAGCTGCTCGTCGCGACGATCCTGTCCGCGCAATGCACAGACGACCGCGTGAACTTCGTGACGAAAACGCTGTTCAAGAAGTATCGCAAGGCGGAAGACTACGCGCGCGTGAAGGCGGAAGAGCTTGAAAAGGAAATTCAATCCACCGGCTTTTTCCGCAACAAGGCGAAGTCATTGCGTGGAATGGGCGCCGCGATCGCGGAAGAACATCGCGGCAAAATCCCCGCCACGATGGATGAATTGACCGCGCTCCCCGGCGTCGGCCGCAAGACCGCCAACGTCGTTCTCGGCAATGCGTTTCACCAAAACATCGGCGTGGTCGTCGACACGCACGTCACGCGCGTGAGCAATCGTCTCGGGTTAACCGATCACGCCGTTGACGCCGTGAAGATCGAGCAAGATTTGATGCAAGTCGTCCCCCAGGAGGATTGGACGCTCTGGTCGCACCTGCTCATCCACCACGGCCGCGCGATCTGCCAGGCGCGCAAGCCAAAGTGCGAACAATGCCCACTCTTGGTGCATTGCCCCGCCGGCCCCAAATTCATCGCGGCTGAGAAGAAGAAAGCTCGAAAGAAGTGACGCGCTGATCGTATCGCACGCTGGACGACGCTTGCGGTTTCGCAGATCAAACCGCGTGTTTCTCTGCGAAACCGCGAGCGATTTCACAGGTCAATCGACTACGTATGCGAATCCTGATTCTCGGAGGCACAAAATTCGTCGGTCCTCACGTCGTGCGCGAGCTCGCCGCGCACGGTCACGACGTCACGATCTTTCACCGCGGCGAGCATGAACTCGATCTGCCATCAACCGTTCGTCACGTTCACGGCGACTTCGCACACTTCGATCAGCACGTCGAAGCGTTACGCGCACTGAAACCAGAAGTCCTCATCGACATGGTCCCATTCCGCGCTGAAGACGGCCGGCGCGTCCTCGCGTTTTCCGGCATTGCGCGCCGATCCGTCGTCTTAAGCAGTTGCGATGTTTACCTCGCCTACGGCCGACTCGTTCGCACCGAACCCGGCGATCCCGAACCCGTCCCGCTCACCGAAGACAGCCGCCTGCGCGAAAAGCTCAGCACCGGCGGCGAGAATTACAACAAACCCGCGGTCGAAAAGCTCGCCGCCAGCGATCCCGACCTTCCGTGCACGATCCTCCGTCTCCCCGCGATCCACGGCCCCGGCGATTACCAGCATCGCCTCTACCGGTACGTGAAACGAATGGCCGACAATCGTCCCGCCATCCTCATCGACCAGAACGTTCGCGACTGGAATTGGAAACGCGGCTACGTCGAAGACATCGCCCACGCCGTGGCGCTCGCCGCCACAGACGATCGCGCGACCGGCCGCATCTACAACGTCGCCGATGAGAAACATTACACCGAATTCGAATGGGCAACTCGCCTCGCAAAGGCGATGAATTACAGCGGCAAGGTCCTGTCGGTGCCGAGCGCCGAGGTCCCAAAATCGCTCCAGGCCGACATCGACACGCGACAACAGATGATTCTGGACAGCACCCGCATCCGCCGCGAACTCGGCTTCAAGGAAATCATCCCCGAAGACGTCGCACTGCGACGCACGATCGAATGGGAACTGGCGAATCCGCCGAAAGATTCGCTCTTGGAAGACGAGTACACAGTGGAAGATGCGGCGCTAACGAAGATGTGAGGAAACGATGGCGTCAGCGGTACTGAAATACGCGACGAAGCCGGCGCCGATGCCGATGAAGCGCCTTTTGCTCGAACGCTTCGTTGACGGCGGCGTCACGGCGAAGCTCCCCGGCCCGCCACGAACGAGTTGGCGTGAGCAAGGTCTGCTCGTCGGCCTTGCCCTTTTCATTATGGGTGTGATCATTTTGTCGCTTATTGTGAAGTTTCAAGGATGGGCGAACGTGCTGCCAACCGCTCGCAAGTTTCTCAGCGCCGCTCAACTTCATCCGCAAAGCCTGCTGGCCGCGCTGCCACTCGCAGTCTACCTCGCAACGATCCCCTCTCGCGTGTTACATGGCGGACGGCCTGCCACGGTCGGAATCTCTCCCAAGCGCGTCTACGTGGAATCGTGGGAAGGCATTCGCCATCTCCGAATTCTTGTGAAACGCGAAGAATTGATAAGCGTGAAGCTAGTGCGAAATCCGCGCGACATGTTCAGGCGCCCGATCGGTGTGAGCATCGGGTTCCGGAATGGAAAAGCCGCCGTCGTAGGTCGGCGGTGCAACTATAAGGAGCGCGAGGAGCTTGCGCAGGCATTGAACGACGCGATCGAGAAAACCGCTCCGAAGGGAGTGCCCGATGTCAAATCAAAGTCCAATTGTGATGTCATTTATCCGCGAACTGGAGCGAATCAAGCGCTCCGCGGATCGGGGGCTGCGGCAGTTGGGTGAAGACGATTTCCACTACAAGCTCAGCGAGCGGCAAAACAGCATCGCGGTGATCGCGCAGCACGTGCATGGCAACCTCATGTCGCGGTTTACGGATTTGCTCACAACCGACGGCGAAAAGGCGTCGCGGAATCGGGATGCGGAGTTTGTTGATCGGAAGTTGTCTCGCGACGAGATCCTGAAGCTTTGGGAGGACGGGTGGTCGTGCCAGTTTGCGGCGCTATCAGAACTGAGCGACGCGGATTTGACGCGCAGCATCACGATTCGTGGCGAGCCGTACATCGTCGCGGGCGCGATCGCGCGGAGCATCGGGCATCTCGGCTGGCACATCGCGCAGATTCTTCTGATAGCCAAGCACGTGCGGGGCGATCGGTGGGAGTATGTAACGCTTCCGCCGGCGAAGTGATGCAGGTCAGTGGTGCTTCTGATCCGGATGACAGCACAAGTCGATCACGACCGTGCACGCAAGGATCAGCACGTCGTCCTGATTCGCGGCGATGTCTACGCCGTAGGAATCGGTCATCGCGAACCATGCCTTGGAAACTGTCGCGACGGTTTCGCCTCCCTTGGTGAATTCGTACTCGTGAGCGAGAAAGTCGCCGCTCGCTTCGAGATCGTCGGGGCCGGGGACATCAACGGAGAACTTCGCGCGCAGCAACGTGAAGATCTGTTTTTTCACGACCGCGGCGAGTTGATCGTTGCGATAGATTTCGTACGTCGCTCCAATCGACAGCAGCTTCTGGCGGATGTATGCGAGCTCGTTGCCTTGCATGTCCTGGAAGCTGAGCTTGTCGCCGATGGAGAGCGCTTTGCCATCGACGAAAAAGCGGTCGTTGCCGCTGTCGTCTTTGATCGTGTAATCGTCGCCGAACGAGAACAGCTTTTGTCGCATCTGATATCGCATGACGTGATTGTGGCGTCGCGATCGCGCTGGGGCGACTAGAATCTTCATTCGATTTGTTACCGGTGAATCAAAGATGAGCGATCGGCCGTGGGAATTGTCAGAGGAGAAGCTGCTGGCGGAATGCCGGTTCGAGGCGTATCGCGCTTCCGGTCCTGGCGGGCAGAAGCGCAACAAGAGCAGCGTGGCGGTTCGCATCACGCACACGCCGACCGGAATTCACGCCAGCGCCACCGATTCGCGCTCGCAACGCGAGAATCGCATTCACGCGATTCGGCAGCTGCGCCACAAGCTCGCGATCGAGATCCGCCACGAGATCGATTCGAGCGCGTACCAACCGCCTGAATGGCTTGGCGAGTATCCCGGCCTGCACATCAACCCAAAGAATCCGCTGTATTCGAGCGCGGTGGCGGAGGTGCTCGATGTGATCAAAGCGATGCAGTGGAGCATCGGCAAGGCGGCGGTAATGCTGGGCGTGACGACGAGCGCACTGACGCGTTTTCTGCACGATGATCCGCCGTTGTGGGCGAAGGTGAATCAAACGCGCACCGAGCTTGGCATGAAGGTCCTCAAGTCGAAGTGAACCTGGTTCTCTTCTCGCACTGGATCGGCCGCTATTTTGCAGCTCGACGGCGTGTTCGGGTGCGGCGGATAACTGTTGCCGTTTTCCCAGCTTACGCGCTATTGGCGCGATGATCGATTTTGATCGCTTTCCGGCGGGATTCTGTGGCAACTCTCAGTTAATATAGCACTCCTACGCGTGATGGTGTGCTCTTCCCTTCGAGGACGTCTATTTCGCCTGGTGGTAAGCGTTTCAATGCTGCTTACTGCCCGCGCTGCCGTTGCGCAGGTCTCGGGCCTGAGCAAAGGACAGCAGTGGTTCGTCGACAACGGCCTGCAATTGTCCGGCGTGATCGACCAACCGTCCGAGGGGAACCCGTTTCACCTCGCCACTTATCAGAGCATGAACTACACCACGCAGACTTGGGCGTGGGTGACGGATCCGAACCAGCTGACGATGTCGTGGGGCAGGTGGGTTTCCGATCAGAACAATCTGCCTCCCGTCGGTAGCGAGAGCTCGTTCATGTCCAACCTCCGCCACTTGAATCTCGGAACCGATCAAGGCGATGAGGCCAACCTGAACGACGACACGGTGCGCAATCAGCAGGTCGCCTTTTTCAACTACGCCCAGTCCCAGCCGCAGTTCAGCAAGGTGCTGCTCTGGTCGAACAACTTTGGCGGGCAGGTGACGGATGCGGCGCTGGGTGATTTCATCAGCCGCGCGCATCCAGACATGATCAGCTTCGATTCTTATCCGTACGCGCCGAACGCGCAACCCGCCGGGGGAAGCCCCACCAACTGGTATGCGAGCCTGCGTCAGTTCCGGCAGTGGGCGATCACGACCAACACGGCACTGGGTACCTATCGCCAAACGTACGCAAGCCCCAGCGGCTCTCCACAGACCCGTACGGTCTCGCAATCGGAGTTGAATCTTCAGACGTTTGCGGCGCTCGCCTTCAACGTGAAGTTTCTCAACGACTTCACCTACAACTTCAACGGCGGAACGCTTTTCAACACGCCGGGCGATAACACGATCACTTCGCTGGGCACGTTCGAGAAAGGCGTGAACCAGCAGGTTCGAAATATCAGCCCGGCCCTCTCGCGGCTCAAGCCGGTCGCCGACACCTCGAGCGATCACACCACGAGCATCATGTTCGTCCGTGGAAAGCATTTGGATGGCGCGGGCAGCACAGTGTTCAACGACATGCCGGGTTACATGGGATTCATTCCCGATCCGCAGGACCAGCGCTACAGCGACTGGACCTTTGCGG
>JAICIO010000101.1 GCA_025924315.1 Phycisphaerae bacterium | reverse complement strand
CTATCTCTCTTGTTGGGTCCTCTCCAGGGCAGGGTTTTTTCTTCCCCACCCAAAACAAAAAACCGGGCCCGCTTACCCGGACCCTACCAATGGGAAACAAGGTGGACTAGTGGTGCCGTCGGAAGATCAGCACATAGAGGAGAACGGCGAGCGAATTGAACAGCGTGAGGATCGCGATTTTGCCGAAGGCTTCACGAACGCCAGGTGGGCAGTATTCGAGCGGGGCATTGAGCCATTCGAGAGGACGCAGATAAAGCGGCGGTTCGTCGGCTTCGGCGGCGAGTTCGTTGTCGAGTTCCGCGCCGACCGCCGCGACGGCTTCGACCGACGCGTCGAGGGCGGCGCGTTCGTTCTTGACCGCCTGTTCTTCGATCGCGTCCGGCTCGAGTGGCGGAAGCAACGGCCCCGTTCCCGCGGCCAGCGCCGCATCGACCTCCGCAGCGGTCTCAGCAATCGCTTGCGTCTTCGCAGGAGCCGTTTGTCCTCGACCCTGAGGCTCCGACCCGAAGGGCGGCTTAGCGGGGATTTCTAGAGGCGCCGCTTCCTTCTCCGGCTCGACCGGCGTCGACTCATTGATCTGATGAAACAGATCGTCGAGCTGCGCCGCGACGGCTGCCTCGGCGCTGAGCGCTTCCTTTCCCGCATCGAGCGGCGCGGGAGCGCCCGCTTCGGCCGGCGCGGCGAGTGGATCTCGCGCGGCTTCAGCCGGCGCAGGCTCTTGTGCCGCCTCGTCGGGCGAATCCGCGAGAAGCTGATCGATCTGTTCGGCCGCAAGTTGCGAAAGGAGATCGTCCGCGCTCTGCTGGCGCGGCGCGCTCGGCTCATTCAGCGGATCGGGCAGGTCCAGCGTGGCCTGTCCCATGCAGACTCCTTTCACACGGGCGGGCGAAATTCTCGATCCAGTGAAGATCGAAAGTCATCGCAGCGCTCCAGCGCTCTTATCGGACGACTTGCGGGGCATCATAACTTTGGCCGGGAGCCCTCGCAATGAATTCTTGTGCTTGATAACGGTTGTCTGATAATCGCACCGCTCATGCGAAGGCTTCACGTATCGCAGTTATCGCCCGGTGACGTTCGCCTCTCCGAACGTGAGGCCCATCACGCGCGCGATGTGTTGCGATTGGTTGCCGGAGACGAGGTCGAATTGTTCGACGACGCAGGGAACACCGCGCATGGAGTAGTTCGAGAAGCGGATGCAAGCGGAGTCACGGTTGCTGTTGCGACGATCCGCGAAGCGAGCCGATCGATGTTCAGCATCGCCGTCGCGTCGGCGGTGCCGAAAGGCGACCGCGCGGATTGGCTCGTCGAGAAGCTGAGCGAACTCGGCGTCGATCGTTTCATTCCACTGCAAACCGACCGCAGCGTTGTTCTGCCGACGGGAAAAGGGAAGCGCGATCGCTGGCTGCGCTTGGCGATCGAATCCGCGAAGCAGTCCCGCCGGACGGGGGTCATGCAGATCGATGAGCTCACGCCGCTCGATCGTGTTGTCCAATCGATCGACCAGCAGTCGGCCGGCTGGTTTTTTTCGACGGAAGAGGAAGGCGCAGTTCCGATCCGCGACGTTCTTCAATCGATCCCTGCTAAAGAGATCGTGCTGCTGATCGGCCCCGAAGGCGGATGGACCTCGCAGGAGATCGCGGCGATGAGCGAACGCAACTTGACGCCCGTCCGCCTCACAGCGACGATCCTGCGCGTCGAAACCGCGGCGGTCGCCGCCGCCGCGATCGTCGCTTCGTTCGCTCGTTGAACCCTGGAAACTTCGTGACGCAATATCCCTCACCGTACTCCCCGCCGCCGTATAACCCGCAATACGCGGGGTACTATCCGCAACGCGATCCGCTCGCACCCGCGAAACGCGCCAGCTGGTTGATGCTCGCCATCGCGGCAATCATGTGCTTCTGCGGAATTTGCTCGGCGGGCTTCTCTCGCGTGAACCTCGCCGACCTTCCCGTCGAAAGCCGTATGCAATTCGATCAGATCGAGAAACAGTTTCAGACGACGGGAATCTCGCTTCACGGGCTGTTCATCATGTATGCCGTGATCGCCTTTGTGCCGGGAGTCGCGATGGCCGTGCTCGCGCTCTTCGTTCGTCGTGGAGGAATGGTTTCGCTGGTTCTCGCCCTCGTGCTGACCGGCATGCTCGCCGCCGGTATTGGCGTGAGCATCGTCACATCCTTTTTTGCCGGCCCGCAGGCAATCGCGGGAGCATGTGTCCTTGCGCTTCCGCTCGCTGCGCTTGTCCTGCTGATCGTCTGGTTGATCCAAGCGCTGCGCGCGCGGCCACAGGCGTCCGCCATGCAATCACAATACGCCGCCTATTATCAACAGTACATGCAGGCGCAGCAGGCGTACCAGCAGGCTTACGGATATGCCGCGCCGCCCGCTCAGCAACCGCAGCAACAGCAACAACCGCCGGCGCAGAACCAACCACCGACGCAAGGGCCACCCGATGCCCCACCGCAAGGTTGATCCGCAGCACTCGCTCGAATACGCGATCGGCGCATCGCGGCTGATCGGTTTCGTCGTCCTCTGCTTCGGATTTACCGTCGTCCTCCGCGGCGGATACTTCAACCGCTACCACCTCTATCGCAATTTCTTCTTCGGGATCGGCCTGATTGTGTGGGTGATTCCCGGCGCGCTGCTGCTGATGTTTTCGCATTACCTCAAACGCCGCAGACGCTTTTCCTATCGCGCGACTCAGATCACCACACTCAGCCAACTCTTTTTCGCGAGCGCATTCCTCATCGGCAGCTTCACCTTCTCGCCAATCTCTCCGCTGCCGATTCTGCTGAGCCTGCTGTGGCTTACGTGCTGCGCTCAGCTCCTTCGCTATCTTCACGACGCGCGTCCGCTTCTCGGTCACGAGGCCGAATACCAGCGCGGATTCGAACCGATCGCTCCAAAGCCGGTGCTCCCCGCCGACCAACAAACAAGCGATTCGTGATATCATGCAAAACGGGTGGCGATGATTGATCCCAACTACGAGTACGTCCAGCGCCGGAAGCTCAAGGAAGTAGTCAGCAATCTACGCCTGATCGGAATCGTCTTCGCCGCGATCGGAGGTTTCCCGCTGGTACTCATGCGTAATTCGCGAGCCGGATTCGCAGACCAACTCCTCGCGACAGTCGACAGTGCAGTGCTGATCGGCCCGGGCGTTTGGTACCTCTTCGCCGCCCAAATGGTTCGCAAGCTGCAACTGCGCGGCGCGCGCATTTCACTGCGCATCGCGTGGGCTCAACTCTTCATCATTGCGATTGGCATCGTGATCGGCTTCGGGCTCGGCGGACGAAACCGGCAGGCGATGCTCGTCCCGGTTTTCCTCGCGGTCTTTTTCGTCCCAGCGCTGATCGCACAGATGGTTCAACTCGCCAAAGCGAAAGGGATTATTCCATTGCTCAATCCAGAAGTTCGCGCATTCGAAGCAATTCCCGTCGCTGCGATGGCGCCGGTCCTCTCAAATGCTCAAGGAGATCCGCATGGCTCTGCCGCCGAAAGGTGATCCGCGTCGACCGATGCACCTGGCTATCCGCTCGATGCGGCTGCTGGGGGTCATTTTGATCCTGCTGTCGCTGCTCGGGATGCTGCCGCTGTTTTTCATCCCGGCTGCACGTCCAGGCGTCTCAAAAATCTTGATGATCTTCTTCTTCGGTGCGCTCCTGATCTATTTGATTCCCGGCGTGCTTTTTCTGATCTTTTCGATCTTTCTCAAAAGACGGCAGGCCTGGGCGATCATCGGGGGCATCGTTCTCTCTTCGATCCTGCTGCTTATAGCGGTGATCGCGCTCGCGGGCGTGTTAGTCAACTTCGCGACTGTCGGACATACACCCGCCGCGCTGATCGGGTTGGTAATGAGCGTGCTGTTCGTGGCCGCGTTCACGCAACTGATCATCCACCTCAGCCAGTCGTTCAAAGCGCTGAAGTATTTCCCGGTAGATGAGCAGCGCGGGTTTGAAGTCGCACCAGTTGCCCCCATCGTGCCGTCGGTTGTGCGCGATCCATCTAGCCAATCGTGAGTTTTCGCGGGAAGTAGTCCTGCTTCATCGCCTTCTTCGCGAGATACAACGTCTCTTCCGCGACCGCATTCGCGCGCTTCGTGCCCTCGCGCAGAACATCAATCACATCATCCGGCCGCGCTTCGAACTGTTTTCGCCGCGTGCGAATCGGCTCAATCAGCGTGTTGAGGACCTCGACGAGCTTCCGCTTCATCGCAACGTCGCCGACTTTTCCCTGCCGATAGAGATCCTCGTTCTCCTGCACCCAGTTCTGATCAGGATTGAAGATCTCATGGAAAATCCACAGCGGATTATTCTCGACCGTGCCCGGATCCGTCGCCTTCAACCGCTTCGGATCGGTGTACATCGACATCACTTTCTTCTGCACGGTATCGGCATCGTCGGCGAGGAAGATCGCATTGTTCAGCGACTTGCTCATTTTGAGTAATTGCCCCGTCTCGGCCGAAGGTGCTCCGGTGCCGACGAGTCGCTTCACGCGCCCGAGCTTCGGTTGGATAATCGGAAACAGTCCGCCGGACTTCACGAAGTCTTCGTCCTTCGTGTGCGGATCGACATTGCAGTACATCTGATCGAAGCGCCGAGCGACTTCGCGCGTCAGCTCGAGATGCGGAATCTGGTCTTCACCGACCGGCACCAGTTCCGGCCGAAAAGCCAGAATGTCCGCACATTGTCCCACCGCGTACATCGGAAAGCCGAACGGATAATTATCGCCCAATCCCTTATCGCGAATTTCGGCATTGAGCGTCGGATTGCGCATCACGCGATTGAACGGAATCAGCATCGCCAGAAAAAACGTCAGCTCATCGATGGCGGGCACTTCACTCTGGATGAACATCGTGCTCTTGGTCGGATCGATCCCCACCGCCAGCCAATCCGTGGCGATCTCGATCACGCTCTGACGAATCTGATCGGGCTTATCCGCGCGCGTCGTGAACGCATGCTTGTTCGCGATAAGAAAGTAGCAGTCGTAATCATCCTGCAGCGCCAGCCGCGTCTCAATGCTGCCGACGTAATGCCCAAGATGCAGTTTTCCCGTCGGCGTATCGCCTGTGAGGATCCGTTTCTTCTGACTCATAAGCGCGCCGTTATACCGGAATCATCGCATGTGGCACAGCCGCCCTCGGCTGTGCGTTTTCGATCGGAACACAGCCGAGGCGGCTGTGCCACACGTTCATTCGATGAACATCGCGTCGCCGTAGGAGAAGAACCGATACCGCTCTTCAATCGCGATTTGATAGAGCCGCCGCTGTTCCTCAATCCCCACCATCGCCGCGACCAGCGCGATCAGCGTGCTACGCGGCAAATGAAAATTCGTGATGAGCGCACTGACATGTTTCCACTCGTACGGCGGATAGATGAAGATCCCCGTTTCGCCAAACTTTGCGTTGAACGGCTCATCGTTCGCCTGACTTTCCAGAACGCGCGCCGCGGTCGTGCCAACGGGAATGATTCGCCGGCCTTCTTTCTTCGCACGATTCAGCGCATCAGCTGCCGAAGCCTCCATCGCATATGACTCGACATGCATGCGATGTGTTTCGAGCGTGTCCGCCGTCACCGGCTTGAACGTGCCGAGCCCCACGTGCAAGGTCACAAACGTCCGCTGCACTCCGCGCGCCTCAAGCTCGCGCAACACTTGTTCCGTAAAATGCAGCCCCGCGGTCGGCGCCGCGACCGAACCCTCCACCTTCGCGAACACCGTCTGATACCGCTCGCGGTCGAAATCGTCCCGCGAATCGTGATCCTTCTCGCGCTTGATGTACGGCGGAAGCGGCATTCGCCCGACGCGCGCGAGTAGTTCCAGCGCTGATCGGTCCGAATCGACCTCCATCCGATATTCGCCATCCGGAAATTGCTCCACCACACGCGCGCGAACCTCCGGCGCATCCGAGAAATGCAAATCTCGTGATGAAGTCATCGGCCCGAGATTCTTGAGCAACACGCTCCATTCGCGCGGCCCGAGTTGCTTGAGGAACAGTCCTTCGACCCGCCCGCCGGTTTCTTTGCGCAATGTGAACCGCGCCGGCGTGACGCGCGCATCGTTGAAGACGAGCAAATCCCCCGCGCGCAAGAGCGATGGCAATTCCGAAAACGTGCGATGCTCAATCGAACGATCGCCGCGCCGGTAATGCAACAACCGCGATGCGCTTCGCTCGCTCGAGGGTGTCTGTGCAATGAGCTCCGGCGGAAGGTGAAAATCCAGGTCGTCCGTCTTCATACAAAAAGTTTTCGCGAAGGCGCGAAGGTGCGCGAAGACTCGCGAAGAACCAGAAGAGAGAACATCTTTCTTCGCGAACCTTTGCGTCTCTTCGCGCCTTCGCGATGAATCTTTTTTGATGCTCCCATGCAACACATGAGACCGCGCATGTTGCTCAAACGCATCATCCCGCATAATCGGAACACATTCACGTTCGTCCGATCATCTGGCGATTGGCTGCATTTCTAGCTTGTTTCGACAATTTTGCACGACCGCGGATTTTTACACTCGGCGTGCGCGCCGTTTGCTTCGGCCGGTTGTGGACCTGAAGAAGTCGTCGATCGACGCCATCGTCGCAACGCTGGATCTCCAGCTGGTGCGGCTGCTGCGCGATGCGATGCACGTCGCCGACGTCAGTTCCGCCAAAGCCGACGGGTCCGACTCCTTCCGTAACGACTTCCGCAGTGATCGCTTCGAGCAGCGTCCGGTAATCCATCCCGAACCGCGATACGAACCGCGACGGGTCATCCATCCTGAGCCGCGTTACGAGCCGCGGCCGATCATTCATCCCACGCCGCGCATCGAGGAACAGAACAACAACTGTCCGCCCCCGCCGTGTTGTGACCCCGATCCGTGTGAAAAGACAAAGTCCCCGCTGCTCCCGCCGTGGAAGACCCTCCCCTGCGACATCAAAGTTCCTGCGCCGGTCCAGATAAAGATGATCGTGCAGCATCCCGATATTCATCATAAAGGGTCGCTGATCGATCTGTTTATCTGAAGTTCAGACAGAATGATCAAACGCGGCGGCCGGTCGTACATCTTATGCTGTAGAGGAGTCGCGTATGCTGCAGGCTCAACAGATCGATGAGCTCGTTTGCGTCGTGTCGGCGCTGGACCGCGAGGCACTGATGCAACAATTCACCTGCTACCGTGCGACCTTCCCCCTCGACTTCACCCAGGAATTCCTAAGCGCCACCCCGCTCGAGCGCCTGAAACATATTTTCCTGGCCATCTGTCTCCAGTCGCAGCGCATGCCCGACTTCAACGAACCGGCGCCGAAAGCCGCCTAAGCTCGAAAAACACGCGATTTTCCGCACGCAAAACGTGCATCGCGGCATCTCTGTTGCCTACAATAAAGCAGAGGTATCGCCATGAAGTCCTTGCGCATTTCCGCGTCGATCGCGATGTTGGCCGCGGGGATGTTCGCCCTGCAGGCACCCGCCGCAGACACGACCCAACCCACCGCCGGCCAAGCCGCTTCCACCACGCAACCCAACGACACACGAGAGATCGATGCCATCCGGCACATTCAGATCGCGCCGGACGCGTCATCCGTTGTCGAAGCGTATGCGCATGCGCGCTCGGTCGCGCCGGACTCGATCGCGGTTTCGCAGGCGTATATCGCGCGGCTCGTCTCGCTTGGGATGCCGGAGATGGCGGAGTCGCAGGCGCGCGACCTGACGACGCGCGCGCCGGACGATGGACTCGCGTGGGCGGTCGTCGCGTACGCCGATTCCCGGCATGACAATATGCGGTCGGCGCTGGAAGAGATTGCGACTGCGGCGAAGAAGTTGCCCGACGACGGGTTCGTGCAGCGCACGGCGGCGCAGTTGCTCGCCTATCACGACAAGCGCGTGAGTGAGGTCTCGTATCCCGACACGCTGGAAAATTCGCTCGCCGACATGCGCAACGCGCTGACGGGGAAGCCTGAATTCGATTCGACGTATCGACTGAGCAAGCAGGCATACGCCGCGGCGCCGACGACCGGCCCGGTGACGATCGGCCGATACACCTACACTCCGCCGGACACGACGTACGACAACGGCGGGCCACGCGTGACCTACGACGACAGCTACAACGGCTACTCGGGTTACTCTTCGCCGATTTACACGAACCCGTATCTCTACGTCGCGCCGTCGTACGGTTATTTCTATTACCCGTACTATCACTCCTACTATTACCACCGCGGTTTCGACGACCACTTCCACGGCCATTTCGACCACAGTGATTTTCACAATGACTTTCACAACGACCACAACGATTTCCACAATCACTTCATCCGCCCCGGCTTTGGCCACACGAGCTTCGACGGCAACCACGACTTCGGCTCGCGCGACAGCGGCATGATCGACCGCGGCCAGCGCTACGTCGGCGGTGGCGTGAGCGGCGGCCGCATGGGCAGCGCCGGTAGTGCTGGTGGTGGATCATCCGGCGCCCGCGGAATGGGCGGCGGCGGTGGTGGGCATCGATGATGCAGAAGAGGATCGAGAATCGAGGATGGAGGATGGAACGTCGCCCTATCGGGCACTTCGGCAAAAATCGTCGGTGCGTGCGATCATTCGATTGATCATCCCACCAATCTGTTGCCAAGCCTTATCCAGCCTCGCATGAACGGACGATTCGATGTACTCGGCAAATAAGGAATGATCCAGCCACGCCTGCGTTTCAGCGCATTCGGCAAGCGCCTCGTCCAACTTACTCGCGAACGCAGCCGGATAGCGCCGACGAGCCCACGCCTCTGCAATCATCGCACCAACCGCGCGAGATGACCGACGAATCTGATCCGTCAACGAGTACCGCTCTTCCTTCGGAAAGTCTTTGGTAAGATTGAAAATCGATCTCGCTTCTTGAAGGGATCGGCGATACACGTTTAGTTCGCGAAAACTGCGAATCTCCGCCATTGCGTCCTCCCTCAGGAGTGTGTTTCCATCCTCTATCTTCTATTCTCTATCCTCTCCTGTCACGCTCGCGGGTGAAACTTCTTGTGGACCAACTTCAACCGATCCTGATCAACATGCGTATAGATCTGCGTCGTCGCGATATCGCTATGACCCAGTAACTCCTGCACCACGCGCAAATCCGCCCCTCCACCAATCAAATGCGTCGCGAAGCAATGCCGCAATGTGTGCGGGGAGACGTGATTCAGGATCCCGCTTCGCTTCACCAGTTTTTCAACCAGCATCCAGAGCGCCACGCGATCGAGTGGTTTGCCTGTGCGCGAGAGGAAGAGCACCTCATTCGGGTCGCGCTCCAGGTTCGGCCGGCATTCGTTGAGATAACGCGAGATCGCTTCGGAAGCGGCGCGACCGAGGGGAACGATGCGCTCCTTCATCCCTTTGCCCAGCACACGCACGCATCCCACCTGCAAATTCGCATCGCGGGTTTTCAGTTCACAGAGTTCGGTTGCACGCAACCCGCTGGCATAGAGCAATTCCACAATCGCGATGTCGCGCGCGAAAAACGGTGATTTCGGATCGGGCGCGCTGATGAGCTGGTTGACTTGCGAGCGGCTCAGCACCTTCGGCAGATCCCTTTCGGGCTTCGGCCGTTCGAGCTGCGAAAGGATCGGCCCAGTGTCGTGCCCTTCCGCCAGCTGAAATCGGAGAAACACGCGAATCGCGGCGAGACGGCGCGCGACGGTTTTCGTGGATTGACCTTTGCGCGTCTGATTCTGGAGGTAGTAACGGAAATCGTCAGGGCCGGCACTGAAGAGTGTCTTTCCGGACGAGTCGAGCGAGCGCTCGATGTCTTCGAGATCGCGGCGGTAAGCGAGCAGAGAATTATTGGCAAGTCCGCGCTCGTGCGCGAGGTAGGCAAGAAATGGCTTAAGCGCCGTGCTGTGCGAAGTCCACGGATGGCGATCCGTGGGCATGGTGGGCGTGGGACGCCCGGATCGTGAGCTGGACGAGTCGTTCTTGCGTAAAGTGCTCTTTTCCATCCGCATCCTGCAGCACCGCGCCGGTTGCCCGCTTCACGCGGCGCTCGACGAGCAACTCGAGGTAATTCGGGCACGCCTTGTACTTATCGAAACAGTAACGAAACGCGAAGCCCAGGCGATCGAGGCTGAAGTTTTCCGAGCAGCGATGATCCGCCCGATTCAGAAACGGACAATGCGCCGCGGGCTCCTCGTGACTGATTCGTGATTCATGCGTTCCCACAGAAAAGTTATCGGCAACCCGTTTGGCGGATCGTGAAAATCCCGACCCATGCCCCAGCACTGATACCGAGGATCGCCGCGAGATTCCGATAAAAGATGGTGGAACCGCAGATGAACGCGGATGAACGCAGATAAACAATCCATCTGCGTGAATCTGCGTTCATCTGCGGTTCAAAAGAACTGGAGCATGAATGCTGAACTACATCTGGGCGGCGCTGATCATTTCGAGCTTTGGGTTTGCCCTCGTTAGCGACATTCATGATCTGCAAACCGATCGCTATCGCAATAATCGGCCACTGGCGATGGAAGTGCGATTTACGCGGGCGGAGGACGCGAAGGCGGAGCATGCGGATGTGGACGTGACCGTGCGATCGGACGCATATCGCCTCTGGTCCGGCGGAAACGAGACGCCGGATCTGACCGGCAAGGCGCTCCTCACGCAGACGGCCGAGGGACCGGTATTGCAATTCGCAAAAGACGCCGCGCTGCCCCCACTCCTCGCGACGATTCGCGACGTCACCGCGAAGGAGAGCAAGCAACTCATCGCGCGCGTGCAGCCGTTGCAATTCACAAACAATACGGCCGCGACGACGAACGCGACGTTCGCGCCGGTGCGCTGGGTGAAGATCGCGGCGATCACGTCGGCGGCGTTTGATTTCGCGAAGAAGGCGGTGGAACTCGCGATCAGCCTGATCGGCGTGCTCGCGATGTGGCTCGGCCTGATGCGCATCGCGGAGGCATCGGGCTTGATCGCGGTGTTCGTGAAAGTCGTTCAGCCGTTCTTACGACCGCTCTTTCCGGAGGTCCCGAGAGATCATCCCGCCCTTGGCATGATCGCGCTCAACCTGAGCGCGAACATGCTGGGACTCGGCAACGCCGCGACGCCCATGGGAATCAAGGCGATGGAGGAATTGCAGAAACTCAACCCTTCCACCGACACGGCGACGAATCCGATGGTCATGCTGCTCGCGCTGAACACCGCGAGCATTCAGCTCGTTCCGCCGGCGGCGCTGGTCGCGATCATGGGGATCGAATCCGCCAAGCTCTTCGTGCCGATCCTCGGTGTGACGACGATGTGTGCGATCCTGGCGGCGCTCGTGACGAAGCTACTCGGACGACTGCCCGGCTATCGCAAATCCGATCCGAACTTGATCCCGGCTTAGCCTCTCCCGTGGCACGGGCAACTTGCCCGTGCCGACCGCGGCTTTAGCCGCAAATGCACGGGTTGGTAGCCCGTGCTACAGGAATAAAGAAATGCGCGACGCAATCGAAATCTTCTCTCTGTTCGTCCTTCCGACGTTCATCATCTTTCTGCCGCTGTATGGCCTCTTCAAACGCGTACCAGTCTACGAACAGTTCGTCGTCGGCGCTCGCGAAGGATTCACGACTGCGGTGAACATCATCCCCTATCTCGTCGCGATCCTGTTCGCGATGGCGATGTTCAGTGCGTCCGGCGCGATGGACATGCTCACGGATCTCTTGCGGCCGGCGATGCAAGCGATCGGCATCCCCGCGGAGATTTTGCCGATGGCGCTCATCCGCCCGCTCACCGGCTCGGGATCGCAGGGCGTGCTGCTCGACATGGTGCAGCGATACGGCGCGAACTCGTTCTTCGTGCACATCGCCGGGACGATCTATGCCTCGACCGAGACGACGTTTTATGTGCTCGCGGTCTACTTCGGCGCGGTGAACATCAAGAAAACGCGGCACGCGCTGCCGGCCGGTTTGATCGCGGACGCCGCGGGCGTAATTCTCGCGGTGTGGCTGGTGCGATGGCTCGTCCATTGATCGCGCCCGCGTGGCCCGTTACGTTTCGCGTTATGCGACTCACGGTCCGCCTTCTCTTTTGCATCGTCATCGTCTGTTCGACATTCACTCACGCCGCTGAATCGGATTACACGCGGACGCAGGATGTCATCTATGGCCGAAAGTTTGGCACCGCGCTCACGATGGACGTATTCCGTCCGAAAGCGAATGCGAACGGCGCCGCCATCGTCTGGGTGATGAGCGGCGGATGGTTTTCGTCGCACGAGACGATCCCGCCGGACATGGGCGCGCGCGGATACACGATCTTCGCGGTCGTGCACGGCTCGCAGCCGCGCTACACGATTCCGGATGCGGTGGCGGACATGAATCGCGCCGTCCGCTTCATCCGCTATCACGCGAAGGACTACGACATCGATCCGGACAAAATCGGCATCACTGGTGGATCCGCCGGCGGGCATCTCTCGCTCATGCAGGGTGTGAAGCCCGAACCGCCGAAGGTCGACAGCAAGGATCCGGTCGATCGCGTGAGCGCGCGCGTGCAGGCGGTCGCGTGTCTCTTTCCGCCGACCGATTTCCTCAACTACGGCGAGCCCGGAAAGATCGCGTGGACCACGACGCTGAACTGGCTACCGGGCGCATTCGATTTTCAAAAGCAGGTGCAGGCGGTCAAAGGCAATCCCTTCAGTTTTCACTTCGTACCGGTGAGCGATGCTGAGAAGCTTGAGATCGCGAAAGATGTTTCGCCGATTTATTGGATCTCCGCGGACGCCCCGCCGACGCTCATCATTCACGGCGACGCCGACCCGCTTGTGCCCATCGAACAATCGCGCCGGTTCATCGACAAGATGCAGGATCTGAAAATCCCCACGAAGCTGGTCGTGAGACCTGGCAAAGGCCACGGCTGGGCGGACATGAACCCGGATAAACAAGTGCTGCTCGACTGGTTCGACGAGCATCTGCTGCATCACCCGACTTCGGCCCCAACGACGGAGCCCACCAAGTGAGCGCATCCATGAAGCCAATTTCCGTTGGAATCGTCGCGGCGTCTTCCACTGTTCCGAAGGTCGAGTTTGAGATCGGCGTGGAACATCTCCGCGCCGCCGGTTTCAAAGTCACGATTCATCCGCAGGTGCTCGAACACCACTTCACGTTTGCGGGCAGCGACGACCGTCGCGCGCAAGCGTTTTACGAATACGCGAACGATCCAAGCATCGACGTCGTGTGGATGGCCCGCGGCGGATACGGCGCGGGACGGCTTCTGCCGATGCTCGAGGAGATGACGCGCAAGCTCGGCAAGCCGAAGCAGCGGAAACTCTTAATCGGCTATTCCGACGTCACCGTTTTGCACGAGTTCGTCCGATCGCGATGGGGCTGGTGCACACTGCACGCGCCGATGCCGTCGGCGTCGAACTTCTCGCTTCTGAAAGAATCGGAGTGGAAGGCGACGCTCGATCTGATCCACGGACGCAAGCCCGCCAATGTGTGGAACGATCAACCGCTGCGGTTTCTCAATCGCGCTCCCGACAAGGCGATCGAATCGGAAGTCGTCGGAGGAAATTTGAGCCTCTGGGCAAGCGTCATGGGGACGCCCTTCGCGCCGACAACAAATGGCCGAATGGTTTTCCTCGAAGACATCGGCGAGCCGTTTTATCGCATTGATCGAATGATGACGCAGCTCATGCAGGCGGGGTCATTCAAGCGCGCGGAGGCGCTGATCCTCGGCGATTTCACGAACTGCAACGATGAGGACAACCAGTGCCTCGCGCCGCCGGCACCCGGCATCGATCCACGAACGCTGCTCAACAATCCGACCGCGAAGAAACAGTCGCTGCGAAAAGTATATCAGCAACCGGAAGCGTTCCAGGAAATCTTCGCGCGGTTGCCGATCCCCGTCGCGATCGGCCTTCCCGTCGGCCACGGCCCGAACTTCGCGCCGCTGCCGCTCGGGGCAAAGTATCGACTCACGCCGGATGGAAGATTCGATTTGGTCGAGTGGGATTGGCTCTCGACGATTGCCGGCCCTGCGGGCCGCCGCTAAACGGGCACGGCTCTTCCTCGTTTAGGGGCGGCCCGCAGGGCCGGGCGACACGAGCGACAAATCATCGCGCCGATGCCAGCGTCGGTTGCGTGCTCGCCGCGGGCTTGATGTTCGGCCAATTCACCATCACCCGGCACGCATCGTCCTGCATCTGCTCGTACGGTTTCACGTCGCCGGGAATCTTGTTGTAGATGATCGAAAAGACCAGCCATTTTCCGTTGTTCGTTAGGATGTAACCGCTGAGCGCGCGAACCCCGCCGATGTAACCGGTCTTGGCCCAGATGTGCCCTTCGAGATCGTTCATCCGCTTGCCGATCGTTCCGTCTTTCCCCGCCTGCGCCATGCTTTCGCGAAACGCCTCGCCGCCGGGCATTTTCGTGAGCTTGATCAGCAGTTCCGTCTGCATGCGCGACGTGAGCCGATTGTCGCGGCCGAGGCCCGAGCCGTCCTGAAGGTGATACTTCGAATCGTCGATGCCTTCCTTCTTCAGGAACGCGTGGATCGCTTCGCTGCCGTTTTCCCACGAGCCGGGAACATCGCGGCCGTGCCGCGCTTCGTACTCGCGGCCGTCCATTTTGCACATGGCCTCGGCGAAGAGGTTCTGGCTCTGCTTGTTGATGCGACTGAGGATGTCGAACATCTTCGATTCGTGAATCGCGACGATGTTGTCCGAGGGTGGGACGACCTTTCCGCCGAGCGGCTTGTCGGCGCGCTTCGTTTCCCCCCCGATGTGAATCCCGTGTGATTCGAGATTCGTCCGGAGCGCGTCCGCGAAGAACGCGCCGGGATCAACCACCGGCTTGCTTGGCAGCGTCTTCTTTTCGCTCGTGCTCCCTTTGAGGATGTACAGGTTCGAAAGCTGCGCCCGATCGATCTCTGGCGTGCCGCTGGCGGTTTTGCAGAGGTTGTTGACCTTGATGTTCTTGATCGGCGGGACCACTTCATAGCGCACCGGCTCGCCCGGGTTGGTCGGATAAACCGTGATGTCTACGCAGTTGTCGTTGAAGTTCAGGCCGGAAACAGGCGCCGCGTACCAATCCGTGAGAAACGACTTGCTCCAGTTCGGATGAATCTGCTGCGCTTCGAATGCTCCATCGTAATAGTAGAGATTGCCGCGAATCTCTTTGACTCCCCTCGCTTTTAGCGCGCGCGCCCACTCATCGAGCATGGTGATCGTTTTGCCACCGGTCTTCTTCGCGATGAGATCATCGCCGCAGGCGGGGTCGCCTGTGCCGATCAGCCACAGATCATCGCCATCCATCGCGAGATACGTTTTGAATTTGTGGTCGATCCCGAAAAGATCCAAGCCGGTCGCGCCCGTGGCGAGCTTCATATTGCTCGCGGGGGTGAAGGGGTCGTCGATGCGCTCCGCGTACAACTCGCGTTTGGTGGAAACTTCCACGACGCGAGCGGTGAAGATCGCGCCGCTGGCGTCACGGCGATGTAGGATGGACGTGAGCTGCGATTCAAGCGCAGGATCGTGTCCTTGCACCTGCGAGCGGCAGGCGGTGAGACTGAGAAGCGAGACGAGAAGAATGGCGGTAGAAAAGCGTCGTCGGGTCATGAGAGGTGCCGTAGCCTACAAATTCGGCACCGGTGGGGCAAAGGTGCGTAGGGTGCGCTTCAGCGCACCGGTTATTTCTTCCGCTCGAAAAGCCGAATAACCGGCGCGCTGAAGCGCACCCTACGCAAGCCAATTCATGCGACGGCCAGCTGCCGGACGTGCTGCGCATGAAGCTGTGCGGACAGCTTTCGCACCAGGTCGCGCATCGCGTGCCGCCAATCGGTTTGCTTCGCCTTGCATTCAAAATCGCCGGCGCGGTCGTGAACCTGGGCGATCACCTGATACGCGCGGCCGACGCGCTTCATCGTGATGCTCAAAATGAAATCGCCGAGGCGCTGGCCGAAGCGAAGCGACCTTCGCAGCCACGCCATCAGCTGTTTGCGATGGGACGGTTTCAGCAGAACATTGCCGGAATCCAGTTTGATCATTGCTCGTACTCCATTGAGAGATGATTGCGACGATCGGGAATTCACTCACGCCCACTCGCCGCTCCTAGACTCAAACGCTGTGCCACGCTACCCTTCGACCCACCGAAAGGAGTCCGCATGGCCAAGCCACGACGCCGCCGGAAGATCGGCAGCAAAAAACGCAAAGCACGACGCGACCGCCGCAAGCGATAAGCGAAAACGCTGGATGGGTCGGTGAGAACGATGCTGGAGAGGTGCTCGACATCCTTCGGTTCGCCTGATCGATCCATCCGGCGTGTATCGCAAAACGTCTTGCGGGGCGTAATCCGTGCCCGCCTCGAATTATCACTTCCGACCCGCCCGCTGGTAACGGAAATCCTTCTCGAATTTGCAAAATTTTCGAGCGATCCCCCCGTCTGCTGCGCAGAAATTGAACATGGTCCAAACCAGGCGTTACGAGGCATCCGTACTAACCCGCGGAGCTGCGCTCCGCCGCTAAATATGGAGTGCGTTGGTTGGCTCAATATTTAGCGGCGGAGCGCAGCTCCGCGGGTTCGGTGTTTATTTCCCCGCATACCAGAACGCCCGCCGCCAGTTGTGTTCCCGGAGCCGCTTCTCCAGTTCATCGCTGATCGGCTTCGCGTCGCTTACCGCGATGTTCATCGCCGCCTGCTGAACATTCCGGATCCCGGGGATGACGGTCGAAACTGCCGAGGGCTTCAGCGCGAACTTGAGCGCCGCCGTCGCTAGGTTCGGCTCCTCGTTGCCGACCGTCTGCTTCACCTTCTCGACGCGCGCCACGGCTCGTTCCAACCGATCCCCCGCGAAGTAATTTCGTCGGAAATCGTCTTCGCTGAATTTCGTATCCTTCGTCAGCTTGCCGGTCAGCGCGCTTTCGTCGAACGCGACGCGCACGATCACGCCGACTTTGCTTGCGGCTGCCACCGGAAAAAACTCCGCGGCCGGCTCCTGCTCGAAAATGTTGTAAATCACCTGCACCGAATCGAGCCATCCGCCCTTCATCAGCTCGATCAACGAATTCTGATCGTGCTCCGGCGTGGAGATCCCGATCCCGCGCACTTTCCCCTCCTTTTGAAACTTCCGCAGATGCTCGAGCGGCGTCGGATTGCGATTCCAAGCGCGCGTCCACGTGTGAAGCTGCAGGATATCAATGCATTCCGTCTGCAAATCCCGCAGCGAGCGCTCGAGCCGTTCGCGCAGATACTTCTCCGAATACCGATCTTCCGCCCGATCGTGAGGTGCCGGCGGCCAAGCCCCCGGCGCCGGTGGAATCTTCGTCGCGACGTGCACCTTCTCGCCTTTGCGCGACTTCAGCACCTGCGCAATGATCCGCTCACTCTTCCCATCACCATAGCCTTGCGCCGTATCGATGAAGTTGCAGCCCAGATCCAGCGCCCGATTCAGCGCCGCCACCGAATCGTTTTCACTCTGTGGGCCCCAGCTTCCGCCGATCGCCCACGCACCGAAACCAATGTCCGATACTTTCCAACCGAGTCGCCCGAAGGTTCTATATTTCATGTGATGCTCTCATTCCTGACAGAGAAATTTATATCGCGAAGGCGCGAAGATGCGCGAAGGTTCGCGAAGATGGAAGAGCATTTCTGTTTTTTCTTCGCGTCCTTCGCGCTCCTCTTCGCGCCTTCGCGACAAATCTGGCTTTCCCAATTCTCATCCATCGCGATATCATCGCCCCATTCGTAACGGAGGGATCCGCATGCGCGAGGAATTAACGGACACGCTTCGCAACGCGTTGCAGATCGCGCAGCGGGAGGCGCGGTTGCTCAATCAGGATTTTGTCGGCACAGAACATCTGCTGCTCGGCATGCTCGGCTGCGGAACCTGCGAGGCGGGAAAGGCGCTCGAAGCGCATCATGTCCCCCGCGAAAAGCTTCACGATGCACTGATGAAGTTGCTTCCCAAAGGCGAGCAGGAACCGGTTGTCACCGGCGATCTGCCCCTTTCCCCTCGCGCGCAGCGCCTGATCAATGGATCGATCGTGAAAGCCCAGGCCATGCGTCAGCCACGCGTTTCGACGCGGTTCGTACTGCTCTCGATCCTCGATGAACCGCAATCACTCGCGCGCGATGCGCTGAAAGCGTGTGGTGCGGATACTGAACATCTCGAACGCACGCTTGCGGAAGAGCCCTCGGAGGCTGAGAAGTAACGGAAATGCATCCGCAAATTTCGCAGATTGGCGCAAATTCCAAAAACTGAATGAAATCTGCGAAAATCTGCGCAATCTGCGGATCGATATCTTCTATGTGTGGGAGAACTCGTGAGCGAACAATGGATTCGTGATCGTCTCGGTATTTGCAGCTGGTCTCTTCACGCCAAAGACCCCGCCGACCTCATCGGCCAGATGAAACAACTCAACCTGAAAAAGGTTCAGCTCAACCTCGGGCCGGTCATCGAAGGCGGCGCATGGGCGAACGTCGGCGCCGAGTTAAAAAAAGCCGGCATCACGATCGTGTCCGGCATGGTCGGCAGCGTCGGCGAAGACTACAGCTCGATCGCCGCCATTCGTCGCACGGGCGGCGTCGTCCCTGATTCAAGGTGGCCCGCGACGCACGAGAACATGAAGAAGGCGGCGCCGGTTGCGCAGCAGCTGGGCCTCAAGCTCGTCACCCTGCATGCCGGATTCATCCCGCAAAAGGAAGGCGATCCCGCGTTCGACAAAGTCGTCGATCGCATTCGCACCGTCGCCGACATCTTCAAGAACGTCGGCTGCGCAATTGCGCTCGAAACCGGACAGGAAAAGGCCGCGACGCTGCATCGATTTCTTCACGCCCTCTCGCGGCCGGACATCGGCGTGAACTTCGATCCCGCCAACATGATCCTCTACAGCAGCGGCGATCCGATCGAGGCCCTCAAGCTACTCATCCCGCACATGAAGCAGATTCACATCAAGGATGCCACCGGCTCCGGCGATCCGGAAGCCTGGGGCAAGGAAGTTCCCGTCGGCACGGGCGACGTCGATTGGCCCGCGTTCTTTGGTGTCTGCAAACAAAATGGATACGACGGCAACTTCATCATCGAGCGCGAAGCCGGCGATCAGCGCATCGTCGACATCAACAAGGCGCAGCAGCTTCTCTTCGCATCAGCAAGCAAGGTAGTTTGAACATGATTCGCATCGGCATCATCGGTTTCGGCGGAATGGGGCGCGTTCACTTCGATGCTTACCAGAAGATCGACGGCTGCAGAGTCATCGCGCTTGCAGATGTCGATTCCGAGCGCGCGAAAAAGGACGGTTGCCGCTCGTGCACGGATTATCGCGAGCTGCTCGCGGATAAGGAGATCGACGCGGTCGATGTGTGCACCGCGACGCCGTTGCACGCGGAAATCTGCACGGCCGCACTCAAGGCCGGCAAGCACGTGATCTGCGAAAAGCCGATGGCGCGGACGCAAGCCGACGCCGATGCGATCGTCGCCGCCGCCGAAGCATCCGACAAATTCTTCATGGTCGCCCAGTGCATGCGCTTCTGGCCGGAATGGGCGTATCTGAAACAATCGCGCGACGACGGCCGGTTCGGCAAACTCCTCTCCGCCAACTTTCGCCGCACGACGTCCGGCATTCCCGGCTGGTTCCGCGACGGCAAAATCTCCGGCGGCGCGATCCTCGATCTGCACGTGCACGACGTCGATTTCGTCTATTGGCTCTGCGGCATGCCCAAGGCCGTCCTCAGCCGCGGATACAAAGGCCACACCGGCGAAATTGATCACGTCTTCACGCAGTACCTCTACGACGACGTCCCGATGGTGACGGCCGAGGGTGGCTGGGCGATGGCCGACAAGTTCCCCTTCGCGATGGTCTACACCGCCAACTTCGAGCGCGCGACGATCACGAGCGATTCCTCGCAACAACCGATGCTCAAGCTCTTCCACAACGGCGAGATGACGACACCGCAAGTCGCAGCGGGCATGGGTTACGAGCACGAGCTGCGCTACTTCATCGATTGCATCAAAACCAACCAACGCCCCACAACCGCCACCGCAAGCGATGGCGCCGCGACGTTCAAGATCGT
>JAICIO010000100.1 GCA_025924315.1 Phycisphaerae bacterium | reverse complement strand
TCCGCACGCGAAAACTGCCGATGCAGCGGGTCGGTTCCGGTGAGAAGACTTACATCGAGGGATGAAGCTGGTGATTGGTGATTGATGCATGACAGAGACGCGGCAATGTTGTCTTTGTCTCAATCACCAATCACCAATAACCATTTCTTTCGATTGATTCACCCCCCGCCATTTGTTAGATTTCGCGCACGCGAGCAGGGATGTCAGCAGGGGTTCGAATGGTCAGGGAACACGGAGGTTCCTCGTGCAGTTGCGCTCACTTCTCCAGCGGATTGATCCTCAAATTCATTTGAAAAACGTGCCGAACGTCGAAGTGACGTCGGTCCAGGAAGATTCGCGGCTCGTGACGGCCCGCGCGCTCTTCGTTGCGCGAGGCGGCACGAAGACGGATGGCCGGCAATTTGCCGCGGACGCGGCTTCCAAAGGCGCCGTCGCGGTGGTGACCGAAGCCAGGATTGAAGGATGCCCGCTGCCGCAGGTCGTCGTCGGGGACAGCAACGCCGCCGCATCGCTTCTCGCCCACGCCTTCTATCGCGCGCCCAGCACCGCCATGAAAGTCTTCGGCGTGACGGGAACCAACGGCAAAACGACCACGACCTATCTCGTCCGCCACCTGCTGAAAAAGGTGAACATGCGCTGCGGGATGATTGGCACGGTCGAGATCGACGACGGTAAGACGACGCGTGAAGCGCAAATGACCACGCCGGGCGCCGTGCAGGTCGCCGAGCTGATGGCCGCGATGCGGGATCGTGGCTGCCGCGCCTGTGCGATGGAAACCTCGAGCCACGCGCTCGACCAGGGCCGCGTCGCAGGCGTGCACTACGCCGCCGCGGCTTTCACCAATCTCACCGGCGATCATCTCGACTATCACAAGACGATGGACGCCTATGCGGCCGCGAAGGCGAAGCTTTTCGAGATGCTCGACGAATCCGCCGTCGCGGTCGTCAATGGCGACGACGACTACGCCGACCGCATGGTGCAGAACACCGCCGCGCGGGTGATCAAGTTTGGCATGGGGAAGGATGCGGATTATCGGGCCCGGGACATTGCGGTCACCGCGAACGGCACGAACTTTCAGCTCATCACGCCGGACGGCAAATCCGAAGTGCACATGCAGCTCATCGGCCGGCACAACATCGAAAACGCCCTCGCCGCCGCGGCGCTCGTGGGCGAAACCTTCGGGTTATCGGTGCATCAGATCGCTTCGGGTTTGCACGATGCCGCCGGCGCGCCGGGTCGATTGCAGGCCGTTCGGGCGGGTCAACGCTTCGCGGTGCTCGTCGATTACGCGCACACGGACGACGCGCTCGAAAACGTGCTCTCCGCCCTCACGCCGCTCGCGAAAGGCGCCCTTCGCGTCGTCTTCGGCTGTGGTGGTGATCGCGATCGCACCAAGCGCCCGCGTATGGCGCGCACGGCCGTCAAATTCGCCGACGCGATCTACATCACCAGCGACAATCCAAGGACCGAGAATCCGCAAAGCATTTTGGACGAAATCGTTTCGGGCATCCCGGCCGATATTGCAAAGACGATCAGCGTCGAAGTCGATCGTCGCGTCGCGATCGAAAAGGCGCTAACCGACGCCGAACCGTCCGATATCGTGCTGATCGCGGGGAAGGGTCACGAAAATTACCAGATTCTCGGAACGACCAAACATCACTTTGATGACGTAGAAGAGGCGACAAAGGTCCTGCAGCGACGGGTCTCTGTCTGATAGAACATATCGCTGCCTGCCGCTTGCGGCTTAGCGGGAAGTAACAGCACCTATACTCCCCGCTAAGCCGCAAGCGGCAGGATCGCGCGATTCCGTGGGTGCGATGAAGCCGTTAACGATCCAACAAATCCGCCAGGCCGTCGGTGGAAAACCGCTGACATCGATCCCGCCCAAAGTCGCGGAGATCACCGCGGTCTGTACGGACACGCGGCGGATGGAGCCCGGATCGCTCTTCGTCGCGCTCACCGGCGAGAATTTTAACGGCCACGAATTCCTTCCGGACGCCGCGAAGGGTGGCGCGATCGCGGCAATCATCGAAGAGGCGCCGTCCCACGATCTTCCGAATCTCCACCTGATCGGCG
The DNA here is from genome assembly GCA_025924315.1 of Phycisphaerae bacterium. Lineage (GTDB taxonomy): Bacteria > Planctomycetota > Phycisphaerae > Tepidisphaerales > Tepidisphaeraceae > JAICIO01. The sequence continues at coordinate 18,095 of JAICIO010000100.1, read as the reverse complement.
TGAAGAGCACCCGTCAGGCCCTCGGCAAACTCGCGACCCACGTCCGAAAACAAATGCGATCCAAAGTGATCGCGGTCGCGGGGAGCAACGGCAAGACGAGCACCAAATATCTGATCGACGCGGCGCTGGCGGGGAAACTCAAAGGCTCGATCTCGCCCAAAAGCTTCAACAACGACATCGGGGTGCCGCTGGCGATCTTCCCCGCCGACCCGATGCAGGACTATCTCGTCCTCGAGATGGGCACGAACCATCCCGGCGAGATCAAAGTGCTGACCGACATGGCCCAGCCGGACATCGCAGTCATCACCAGCATCGGCGCAGAACATCTCGAATTCCTCGGCGACCTGATGGGCGTCCGCCGCGAAAACGCGAGCATCATCAGCGGACTCAACCCGCGCGGAACGCTGGTCTACAACGGCGACGATCCCGAGCTCGCCAGCGCGGTTGCTCCCTATCCCGGCAAGAAGCTGAAATTCGGTTTCCGCCTTGACGTGAAAAACGATCTCTTCGCGACCCACGTTGAAACGCTGGACAACGGCGTGCGGTTCAACCTCAACAACAGCAAGCGAAGCGTTTTCGTCCCGATGCTGGGGCGGCATACCGCATCGAACGCTCTCGCGGCCATCGCCGTGGCGCGATCGCTGAGATTGTCCGAAGAGGAGATCATTCAGAATCTTTCCGTCGCCCACGGACCTGAGATGCGTTTGCAGCGCAGTGACGTCGCGGGCGTCACTGTGCTGAATGACGCGTACAACGCCAACCCGCATTCGATGAAAGCCGCCCTCGAGACACTGGCGGCGCTCACGCCGAAACACCGGCGCGTCGCGATCCTGGGCGACATGCGCGAGCTTGGCGATTCAAGCGACCGCTATCATAAGGAAATCGGCGAGTTCGCCGCGGGCTGCAAGCTTGATCTGCTCGTTTGCGTCGGCAAGCAGGCGAATCTGATCGCCGAAAGCGCCGAGCGCAGCGCGATGCCCATTGGCTCGATCTGCAAGTTCGTCGATTCGCAGGAAGCCGCCAGGGGCGTGCTGAAGATCCTGCGCGAAGGTGATCTCGTGCTGCTCAAGGCGTCGCGCGGCATGCGGCTCGAGCGCGTCGCGGAGGCGATCGCTCACAGCGAACCTAAATTTTTTCGCAAAGCCGCCTCCTAGGCGGCGAACCAGCGCCGGTGATTGATGAGTTGCGATTGACACCCGCTTTCCCCGCCCGATGATCACGCATCAATCACCCGCATGATGTTTCTTCTCTACAACCACTTCCGCGACTGGCTCGAGGACCACAATCTCGGGTTCCTGCGGGTATTCAACGCCGTCACGTTCCAGGGCGTGCTCTCGATCCTCGTGAGCTTCATCATCGTGCTGCTCTTCGGCCCGCGCGTGATCGCATGGCTGCGCAGGAACAAGCTTGGCGACCTCGCGAAGTTCGATCAGGCCGACATCGACAAACTCATGGCCGGCAAGAAAGACACGCCGACGATGGGCGGGCTGCTCATCATCGCGTCGATCGTGATCACCACGCTACTCCTCGCGGATTTGAAGAACTTTTACGTGCAGATCGCACTGATCTGCCTCGTCGTGCTCGGCATGATCGGCGCGAGCGATGATTGGCTGAAGCTGACCGCCGGCCGTCGCGCCGGCAGCCGACAGGGTCTGACCAGCGCCGAGAAATTCGCCGCGCAACTGGGCCTGGCGATCGTGCTTTCGATCTTCACGTTCCATCACGGCGTGTTCATCGCCGAGGCGCACACGATTCACGTGCCGTTCTTCAAAAACGTGATCTGGACGCTCGGGCCGATCTGGTTCGTCGTGATCTGCACCGTGATGATGACCGGCTTCAGCAACGCGGTGAATCTCACGGACGGGCTCGATGGCCTGGCGTCGGGCTGCATGGCAATCGTCGGATTTGCCTTCATGGTGCTCGCGATCGTGGTCGGCATCAAAGAACTCGCGAGCTATCTGCAGATGCCGTTCATCCAGACCAGCGGGCAGATGGCGGTCCTGGCGGGTTCGATCGTCGGCGCGTGCCTCGGCTTTCTCTGGTTCAACTGCAATCCCGCGAAGGTGTTCATGGGCGACACTGGCTCGCTCGCGCTGGGCGGATTGATCGGCTACATCTCGGTGGTGATCGGGCAGGAGTTGCTGCTCATCGTCATCGGCGGGATCTTCGTCGCGGAGACGCTGAGCGTGATGATCCAGGTCAGCTACTTCAAGTACACCCGCAAACGCTTCGGTGAAGGCCGGCGCATCTTCCTGATGGCGCCGCTGCATCATCACTTCCAGCGCAAGGGCTGGACGGAGACGCAGGTGGTTGTGAGATTCTGGCTGATTGGCGCGATGCTCGCCGCGATGGCGCTGGCCACGGTGAAACTGCGCTAATCGTCGTGATCACTGAAGCGACGCGGATTTGAGCTGCCACGCCGTCCCCTCTTTTGCCAATTGAATTGTTTGACTTTCCGAACGTCCGTCGATCGTCGCACGAACGGTTGCGATGATCGCATCGGTTGAGACAGAATCGACGTGCAAGTGCAAATCCGCTCCGCTCAATGTTGCGGGCAGATCAACTTTGAATTCCTCATTCGGCTTAGCACCGGGTGACGAATTAAACCGCTGCAAGGCGTCGCGCGTACCCGCGAGCAGGAGCTGCTCGCGCTGCGCCTGCTGAACCACGCTCGATTGCCGTCGCGATGCGGATGAAGCGGCCGCGGCCATCGTCACCACCGCCACCGCGACGATCGCGATCATCAAAATCGCGGTCAGCAGGATGAAGCCGGAAGATCGGCGCTGGACACGGATCATTTTGCCTCCGCAGTCATCAGCACCTGACTCGTGAATCGTCGCGTGTCTTGCGTGCCGATCGCCTGCAGAACCAGTGACGGGCCATCCTGACTCGCTCGCAATTCAAACGGCAACATCCACTCGTCCGCGCTGGCAACGCCCTCGATCGACCGGGTCGTGGAACGCTTGTCGAACTTCCACTGAATCGTCCGCCCCGCCTCCGTGAGCGAAACGGAATCTGCGCTGGCCTGTATTCGCTCGGCGCCCCACACGTCGCGGCGTAGAACGGAAAGCATTCGATCTAACTTAACCTGCTGTTCCTGCACGTGCGGTGCGGTCTCGATCGCGTGCATCGATGCCTTAAACAAGTGGGCGGTGAGTAGTCCTGCGACGCCAAGCATCGCCATGACAACCAGCAGTTCCCAAAGTGTGAAGGCGCGATAGCCCATGGTTCGCTTCACGATGCGCCTCCGCTGGAAACCAACCCGACCAGCGACGCCGAACGCCCTTCCCGCTCAACGCGCACTTCGACCCATTCCCCGCCGCCGGGATGTTTGCCGAGATGCGTGACCGCGATCTTGGCGCCTTCGATCTCTGTCGCCTTCGCATCGGAAGACGTTTGCAATTTGAGTAACACGGTCTGCGCATCCTGAAGCGCCCGCCGCTGGTTTTGCACGCTCACTTCTGTCGCGGTCTGCAGGTAGTGCGCTCGCGCGAACACCGTCGCGAGCGCAACGAGCAGCACCAGCCCCGCGATGGCGTCGATGACCATGTATCCGCGATGTGAACGCCTGCGACGTTTCATAGATGCGGTCCAGAAGCGGGTGACGAAAGCATTTGAATGAGCGAGATCAGCGGCGCGATCACCGCCAGCGCCAGCCAGAGCACAAGAACGCCCATTGAAATCGCGATGACGGGGGCGGCGGATGCTTCGATCAGCGCCGTCGCGCGAATAAAGCGATGACGGTAATAGCGTGCGAGGAATCGCATCGCCGCGACAAAGCCGTTCGTGTAGAGTGCGGAACTCAACATGCTCACGACGAGCCGCGGCATGCCCGCATGTCTTGCCGCGTCCGGGATTGCCGCTCCGCGCGAGGCCGCATCCGCCCAGCGCCGCAGCTTTCGCGCGGTGATCGCATTTCCCGCGAGCTGCGCGGATTCGACGAGAGAAACATCGAACGGATGGCCGGCCTCGACTGAATCGGCGCAATACTCAAGCGCATCCGCGAGCGCGCGATAGCGCCGTGCCGCACCGATGATGGGCACATAATTCGCCACGCGCTGGCCGAGCGATTCGACGAGCCCAAACCGCACGCCTCGGCACCAGCCGATGATCGTCCATGCGCTCAGCACTCCCAGAATCGCGAGCACCAGCAGCCCAATCCACGGCCAGCAGAATCTTCCGAACTCGAAGAAGGCCAGTGCGATACCTGGGAACTGGATCTTGAAGTCTTGAAAGATGGCCTCGAATTTCGGGAGAACAAACACGAAAAACATCGTCGAGACGCCGATGAACACGATGCCGAGAATGAGCGGATAAAGCCGGTAGAATGGGATCCAGCGGAGGCGGCCGCTGATCGATTCGCGACGGCGTTCCATCAAACGGTCGAGCGCCTGCGGAAGACTGCCGGCGTTCTCAGCGGTGCCAATCACCGTGAGCACGCGCGCGGACATGCGCGGCACGCGTCGCAATGCCGTTGCAAGCGGAGCGCCTTGTTCCAGATCCGCGGCGACGGCTTGCATGCGCTTCGATAATGGGGGATTCGTCGTCGCCCCGATCGCGCGCACCATTCGCGGCAGCGGAAGATTCAATCGGACCGCTTGCTCGAGATACTGCAAGACATTTGCCGCGTCCCGCCCCTGCTTCGCCCAGAGCAGCGACCACCACCACGCGACGAGCAGCGCGCTCACCGCGATGAAACCGAGCACGATCGCGATGTAGGTGGTTACCGGCGGATTGGTCGGCAGCGCAAGCACCATCGCAATGATCGCCAGCACGCCCAGCGCCGCGATCGCGATCAGCAGAAGTTTCACTCCGCGCATCAACATGATTGGTCAAAGGATCGTGTGAAAGAGGTTAATGATCGGCAGGAACAACCCAAGGATTACCACCGCGATGACTCCGCCCACCAGCACAACGAGCAGCGGCGTCAGCAGGTTCTGCGCCGCGGTGATGCGCAGTTCGGCCTGCTGCTGATACATCGTCGAAAGCGTGTCGAGCGCGCTCGGCAAATCGCTGCGATCGACCGCCATCTGCAAAACGGCGAGCACAGTCGTCGGCAAGACGCGCGGTCGCACACGCAGATCGTCGATCGGTTGTCCGCTGGAGACGTTCTGCAGGATGACGCGCGTGTCGCGCGTCAGCGCCGGCGAACCGATCATGTTCGATGCAAGCTGGATGGTGTTCGGGAGATCGAGGCCCGCCTGCACGCCCAGGCGCAGCGCGTCGCACCACCGCGCGACAAGCTCGCGGCGCAACACGGGTCCGACGATCGGCAGCGGCAGCGCGAGATCGGCAACCGTTCGATCCAGGTGCGCCGCGCGCAGGAGCATCCACGCGATTGGCAGGCCTATGAAGGCGAGCAGGAAAATTACGATCAGTAGTGGGGTCCAGTACGACGCGGCGAGGAGGAACTTCGTCAGCCCGGGAAGTTCGACGAACCAGTGTTTATAAATCAGCGCGAACTGCGGCAGCACCGTATGGCCGAGGAAGATCAGCACAAGGAGCAGCGCTCCGAGCACCATGATCGGATACGCCGCCGCTCGCCAGAGCGCCGCGCGAAGTCGCGCGACGAGCTCGAGATGTCGACCGAGGTTCAATAGAACGCCCGGCAAATCGCCCGTCTGCACGCCCGCGGCGACGAGCACACCATAGAGCGGCGGGAACTGCTTCTCATGTTTCGCGAACGCCTCGCCCATCGGCGTGCCGCGCTCGAGCTCGTCGGCGACGCTTCGCACCGTCTGCGCAAGTTGCCCGCGATCCAGATCCTCCGCGATCAAACGCAATCCCTGCTCCACCGGCAAACCGGCCGAGGAAAGATGGGCCAGCTGCTGATTGAACATCGCGAAATCGATCTTGCTGAGCGGCTTTGGCCGCGGCGGTTTCGGCTCGGCGTTGATCTCGATCACGCGCAGCTGCAGCTTCTTCAACTGCTGCGATGCGTCATCCACGCTGGGCGCGTCGATGGTTCCGTTCATCGCCTGGCCGTCGAAGGTTTGCGCGGCGTAGCGAAAAGTGCCTGTTGATGGTTCGTCGGTGCGAAGGGTCATGATGCTGCTCTGCTCGCGGGTCCAAGAACGCGGGCCACTTCCGCTTCGTCGGTGAGGCCCTGTGCGATCATCGCGGTGGCGCAATTCCGCAACGAGACGTATCCTTCACCGCGCGATGCGACGTTCTGAATCTCCTCCGCATCCGCCCCTGCGAGCACCGCGGCGCGGAGTGATGCGCTCATCGCGACGTACTCGGCGATGGGGACGCGCCCGCGATAGTGCTTTCGAGCCGCGGCCGGGAGGCCGCGGTTCTCGCAACCGCCGACTTCCGTCGGCGGCTCAGAGCTTTCCATCGGTTCGAGCTTTCGTAGCAATCGCATCGCGAGCACACCATGCAGGGCACTGGTGATTCGATACGGCTCGAGCCCCATTTCGAGGAGTCGCGCAACCGCCCCGCCGGGCGTGGCCGCATGCAGCGTGCAGATGAGCCGGTGGCCCGACAGCGCCGCCTGCACTGCGAGCGTCGCGGTGTCGGCATCGCGAATCTCGCCGAGCATCAGCACCTGCGGATCCTGCCGCAGAATGCTGCGCAGCGCCCGCTCGTAGGTCAGCTGACCGAACGGCGAAACTTCGATCTGCGTCACGCCCGGCAGATCGCGCTCCACCGGATCCTCGAGCGCAACGATACTCAAACCCGCGGAGCGCTCGACGAGGTATTGAAGCAGCGCGTAGATCGTGGTGGTTTTTCCCGAACCCGCCGGACCGGTGACGATGAGCATCCCTGCATCGGACTCGGCAAATTTCCGGAGGCCGTTCATCGCCGCGGCGGGCAGTCCGAGATCATCGAGCCGGCGCGGCAGGATCAACTCCGCCGGCATGCGAACCGCGGCGCGGAGACCATGCGTCGTCGGAATCACCGCAACGCGCAGCTCGATTGCGCTGTCACGATCTCCGGCTTGAAAGCTGGCCCGTCCTTCCTGCGGCAGATCGAGGCGATACGTGAGCAGATGGGCCATGACCATCAGCCGTGTGACCATGCTGCGGCCAGCGGCGGAGTCGTACTGAGAAACAGTTTCGAGCATTCCATCGATGCGCAACCGCGCCTCGTACCCCTCTGCGGTTGGCTCGAGATGAAGATCGGATGCGTTCCGCGCGATCGCGGATGAAATCAACGCATCGACCTGCGAAACGGGATCGGGTGCGCGAGTGTCCAAATCTGGCTGTTTTTGATTCAAACGCACCATAAATCGCCGAGACGGCTGTGTACAAGCGGACAGCGGTCGTGCAGACCGGACAGCGATTTATGGCGAGGGTTTGGATTGGACGGTAGAAGCGAAATCCTTTGTCGCGTCAGGACTTCATCATCATGTCTTCTTTTTTCTCCGTCGGATTCTCGGTCGCGTCGTCCTTGCCCGCCTTGACACCGTCGTACAGGGCGAGCGGTTCGAACCTGTTGCCGAGCACCTGCGCCGAATCGGCGTTCAGCCAGCTCTCGAGCAGCGTGCCATACACCCGGCGAAAATCGGTGGTGTATTTCAGATCGCCTTCGTCGGTGTCGGTAAGCGACGGATATCGGCCGTGCAGCCCGCCCTTCACCTTTCCGCCGACGACGAACATCGGACCCGCGGTGCCGTGATCGGTGCCGTTCGAATCATTCTGACCGATGCGGCGGCCGAACTCGCTGAACGTCATGATCGTGACTTTGTTCGTGAGTCCCTTCGCCGTCAGGTCCTTCATGAACGCCTGAATTCCCATCGCGAGCTGATTGAAAAGTTGTTCCTGCTGTCCCGGCTGATTGGAGTGCGTGTCAAATCCACCGATCTGGCAATAGTAGACCTTCGTCCCGAAGTTGCCCGAGATGATCTGCGCAATCGTCTTGAGCTGTTGTCCCAACCCGCCGGGATATTCGGCATCCGGCTTGTACGCCTCGGTAACGTCGCGAATCTTTTCGGAGGAGATGATCGCGTTGGTCGCCTGCCGCGAGAGGAACTTCAGCGCCGGCGATGCATCGCGCACGTTGTTGAGATCGCGGATGATCTTCTGCTCCATGTCCGAATCGAACATGGTCGCAGGATCGGTGCGAATGCGGAATTCGTCGAGCGTCGTGATCGACGCGACCGGCGGGCCGTCATTCACCAGCGCCTGCGGAAGCTCAGCGCCAATGTTGATCGCGGTCAGATGATTCGTCCCGCGGACCATGTGATCGAGGTAATGCCCGAGCCATCCGCCGTGCGCGCCGCTGCCCTTCGGATCGGCGGTATGCCAGATCGCCATCGACTGAAAGTGCGATCGATTCGGCTCCGGATATCCGCAGCCGTTGATCACCGCGACCTGTCCCTGGTCGTACATCTCCTTCATCGCCTTCAGCCCGCGATGAAGCGAGAGATCGTCGTTCAATTTGAAAAGGCCGTCCTTTTCTTTCAGGCCGATGACCGGACGCGCCTTGTGATATGCGTCATTGCCGACCGGAATCACCGTGTTCAGCCCGTCATTTCCGCCGGACATCTGGATGACGACGAGAATGTTGTCGTTGCTGACGGAGGTGCCGGTGGTCGGATTCTCCGCCGCCCGCGCGAAGTTCGACACGAACAGCGGCACGGTCCCACTCAGGCTCACCACCGAAAGCCCGGTCAATCCGACTTTGAGCAATTGCCGACGTGATGTGTTCATCTCAAACTCCGTTCGCATGCTTCCTCGTTTTTTGTAGGGTCCGCGTCAGCGGACCGGTTATTTGTGTCCGAAAAGGCGAATAAACGGTCCGCTGAAGCGGTACCTACAAGACCGCGGCTTCGATTACGCCAACTGAAACTCCGGCGATGTCGTGAGCAGGTGCAGCACGCCCTTCACCTTCGTGTTGATCAGCTGCGGCTTCATCGTAAAGACGATCCGTTCGTTGCGCTCGCCGCGGTTCATGTAGTCGATCAGTTCGCTGCGCATCTCGGGGCGGATCTTACCGTCGAGCAGAATGCTCCCGTAATAATCCATCACCTGGGCGGAGGTTTTGATGTCGTGATCGCCGAACCATTTCTCGAAATCCGTATGTCGCGCGAATTCATCTCGCCGTTGTGTGACCGCGTACATGCCGAAATTGAATCGCTGCAGCACGGTGTTCGCGTTGATCCAATCCTCGCCGCCGTCCCATCCCTTCACGCTCGGCGGATAGAGCAGCGGCTGGCCCATCCGGCCCATGCTCTCCCGCAAAAACTGCGTGTTCGGAATACCACCAATTGCCAGCGCCACGCCGATGCACAATTCGCACGGCGATTTGATTTTGCTGCGATACGCCCAGTCGCTGAAGAACATCCGGCTGGAGAAAATCTCCTTCATCACCGGCCGAACCTCCCACTTCTGCTCGATCAGTCGCGAAGCGTAGTGGTCGATCTGTTCCTGCGTTGGCTCGGGATGCACGAACTCGACGAGGATTTTCTTCGCCAGATGCTTCGGCGCCGATGGTTGCTGAAGAATCAGATCGATCGCGGCGGACGCATCGAACTTTCCCGTTTTGCCGAAGATTTCCTTCTCGGCTTCGTCAAATTTCTTCGGGTCGAAAATGCCTTTGCGATCCTGGTACGAAATCGTCCAACCCGTGAAACAGCGCGAAACCTGCTTCACATCATGCTCGGTGTAATTACCAACACCAAGCGTGAAAAGCTCCATCAACTCGCGACCGAAATTCTCGTTGGGCTTTCCTTTGCGATTGCTCTGCCCGTCGAGCCACACCAGCATCGCCGGATCGCGCGACACCGCCACCACCAGATCGCGGAAATTCCCCAGCCCCTGCTGGCGAAACAGCTCGATCATCTGGTGCATGAAGTAGCCGTCGCCGACCTTCGCCGCTGACGTCGCGAAGCGGTTGTGCCAGAAAAGCGCCATCTTCTCCTGCAGCGGATGCGGGGTGTACATCATGCGATGGACCCACCAGCGCTGCGCGGCCTCAACCTCTTTGAGATTGAAGAGGCCTTCCATCTGCTCGAGCATGCCGTCGAACGGATCGACCTTCGGATCAAAGTCGATGATCGATGAGATCGCCTCCGCCGGCAGCTGCTTCAGCATCGTCTGCTGCCGCGCGTAAGTCGGACCGAAGCCGGCGCGGCGCAGCAGATGTCCGACGCGCTGCGCGTTCCACGGCATCTCATCCGATGGCTGGTATTCGTCGAATTGTTTGTCCGGTGGCACAGGTGATGTGGGCATAACCGCTCCCGACTGCCAGGCCGCATCCTACCATAAAACCATACGGACGATGGGAAGCGAATGTGACAAAGTCCCGTGCTACGGTGTTCTTCCCTCGCTCAGTGGATGCCTTATACTTCGCCGCATTGTGCTATGACGACGATAGTTGCGGCCCAACGCGCCGTTGGAACTTCGGTGATCCTGCAGGACATTCGCCGCGAATTCCCCGGCGGCGTGTGCGCGGTAGACGGCATCACGCTCACGATCAACGCCGGTGAGTTCGTCGCGTTTCTCGGTCCCAGCGGATGCGGGAAATCGACACTGCTGCGTATGATCGCCGGCCTCGATCGCCCCACTTCCGGCAGCGTTTCGCTCGAATCCAAATCGCGCGAGCTGCAATACGACTCGAAGCGCCGCTCGAACATCGCATACGTCTTCCAGGACGCGCATCTACTGCCGTGGCGATCGGTTCTCCGCAACGTGATGCTTCCGCTCGAACTCATGCGCGTGCCAACGCGCGAACGCGAAGAGTCCGCGATGGCGATGCTCGAACAGGTCGGCGTCGCCGACTTCGCGCGCAGTTACCCCGCCCAGCTGTCGGGCGGAATGCGCATGCGCGTCTCCCTCGCCCGCGCACTTGTCACACAACCGCAGCTTCTGCTCCTCGATGAACCCTTCGCTGCACTCGACGAGATCACGCGACAGCAGCTCGACGAACAACTTCGGAATCTTTGGCTTTCTCGCGCGATGACGGTGCTCTTCGTGACGCACTCGATTAACGAAGCCGCATTCCTGGCGGAACGCGCGATTGTCTTCACGCGTCGGCCGGCGCGAGTCGTCATCGATCATGCGATTCATTTGCCGACCGAGCGCGTAAACGCGCTTCGCACGGAACCGGAGTTTGCACGCGAGATGAAGACCCTCTTCGATGCCCTGGAACTCGGGGGCTAAACGCACGAATGAAACGCCTCCTCCGTTCCATCCTCCCACCGCTCATCCCACTCGTCGTGATTCTCATCGCGCTCGAGTTGATCGTGCGCATGAATTGGGTGCCGAGCTATCTCGTCCCCGCGCCGACGAAGGTGTTCAAGGCGTTCGTCAATCCAATCACCGCGCGCGAGCTCTGGCAGGCGACGCTCGACACCGCGATCGCTGCCGTCATCGGATTCCTCGCAAGCGTCGTCGTCGGCATGATGATCGCGATTCTGCTTTCGTCCGCAGGTTGGGTGCAGCGGGCGTTTTATCCGTATGCCGTCTTCTTTCAGACCGTTCCGATCATCGCAATCGCCCCGCTGCTCGTGATCTGGATCGGCTTCGGGATGCCGACGGTCATCGCGTCGGCGTTTATCGTGTCGGTCTTTCCCGTGATCGCGAACACGCTCAGCGGGCTTCTCTCGACCGATCCAGCGCTGCGCGATTTGTTCCGTCTGTATGGCGCATCCCACACCGCATCGCTGTTCAAACTGCGACTGCCCTACGCGCTGCCGAACATTTTCACAGGCCTGCGCGTGGCCGCGGGACTCGCGGTGATCGGCGCGATCGTCGGCGAATTCATCACCGGCGGCGGCATCGGCGGAGTCATCGACATTTCGCGCACGCAGCAGCGCGTGGACAAAATCTTCGCCGGCCTCTTGCTTGCGTCGCTGCTTGGCATCACGCTATTCGGGCTCATCAACCTGATCAGCTACCTGACGCTGCGGAACTGGCACGCGTCGGAGCGATCGGAAGCCTGACCGTAGGGTGTGCTTCAGCACACCGCATCTCGGGAGACGGTGTGCTGAAGCACACCCTACAAACGGAAGGAATGGGAATGACTCGACATTTCATCTGCATCGCGCTGATCGCCCTGGCGATCGGGTGCGACAAAAACAATTCTTCATCGAATGCCGGCAACTCATCAACGCCATCCGTCAAGCTGCAGCTGAACTGGAAGCCCGAACCCGAGTTCGGCGGATTCTACGCCGCGAAGGATTCTGATGCGTTCGATAAGCATGGCGTGACGGTGGACATCGTCGAAGGGGGCGCCGGCACGCCGACGGTGCAGATGGTCGCGGCGGGCAAGGTGGAATTCGGCATCGTCAGTGCTGACGAGCTCGTCGTCTCGCGATCGAACGGGGCTGATATCGTTGCCCTCTTCGCAGCGTATCAGACGAATCCGCAAGGGATCATGACGCACGCGGAAAAGGGCTTCAAAGACATCGCCGACATCTTCAAATCCGAAGGCACCGTCGCAATGCAAAAGGGGCTGCCCTATTCGAACTTTCTCGAGAAGAAGTTTGGCTTCGACAAGGTGAAGATCGTGCCCTCGCCCAACGGCGATCTGAGCGTCTTCCGCACGGATCCCAATTACGCGATGCAGTGCTTCGTCACGAGCGAGCCCATCGCCGCCAAGCATGCCGGCCTGAATGTGAAGACGTTTCTCATCGCCGACGCGGGCTACAACCCGTACACAACGGTGCTCGTCACGCGTGGCGATTATCTGAAGGCGAATCCGAAAATCGTGCAGTCGGCGGTCGATGCGGTGAAGGAAGGCTGGGAGGCTTACCTTAAAGATCCGACCGCCACCAATTCCGCGATGCAGAAGCTGAATCCAACCATGGACGCGCAAACCTTCGCCGACAGCGCCGAAGCGCAGAAGCCGCTGATCGAAACCGACGACACGAAGAAGCTCGGGGTTGGCGCGATGACGAGCGAGCGCTGGCAGGCGCTGATCGACCAGCTCGCGGATTTGAAGGTGATTGAGAAGAAACCTTCACCTGTCGAGTGTTTCCGGGAAGCGAAATGACCACATTGTAGGGTGTGCTTCAGCACACCATCTTTGAAGAATCGGTGTGCTGAAGCACACCCTACAATCCATCTATGAAAGTCGTAATGAACACCGGGGGGATCGCCGGGACCAATGCGTTTCTCGTCGCCGATGAAGCGACGAATCAGGCGGTGCTCTTCGACGCGCCCGATCACACCGTCGCGCCGCTGCTCGACGAAGCGAAGAAGAACGGCTGGGACGTCATCGGGCTGTGGCTCACGCACGGCCATTTTGATCACATCGCGGATCACAAGCTCGTCACCGATCGCTATCCCAACGCCCGCGTGCTCATGCACAAGCTCGATGAGGACAAGCTGATCAACCCGCGCAGCGGAATTTTTTCGCTTCCCTTCGTCATCCCGCCGCGAAAAGCCGATGCACACGTCGAAGACGGCCAAAAGCTCAAACTCGGCGATCTCGACGTCGAAGTAATTCACACACCCGGCCACGCACCGGGCCACGTGATGTATTACTTCCCCAGCGAGAAGCTCCTCGTCGGCGGCGACCTTATCATCGCGGGCTCCGTCGGCCGAACCGACCTGCCCGATTCGAATCACGCGCAGCTGATCGCGTCGATCCAGAAGATCATGCAGCTTCCCGGCGACACACAGTTGCTCCCGGGTCATGGAACCCCGAGCACGCTGGATGATGAGCGCGTGAACAACGACTATGTTCACGAGATCGTCGGGTAAAGCGACGTTCTGATCGTCGTACCGGTCTTTGGGAGGGCGAGGCTCCCGCCGAGCCGTTCCTGATGTCATCGCAGCACATTCGGCTCGCCTGGAGCCTCGTCTGCCCGAATATTCCGCGGCCAAGTCAACGCGGGCAATATGGGTGCGAGGAATAGAATCGGCCTGAAGATCCACGCATCCAAGACAAACAAATATGGTGGCGAGAGAAGACGAGCCCCTGTGAACAATTGGAGGACAAGCGCGCCGTATAGAGCGACGAGAACTAGCACGAGCGGCCAACGAATGGCTTCGACACTAATGGCGATGGTGCTCGGGGCGAGGAGGCGCCCAGCGAGGTAAATCGTGACGGCCAGGTCGATGAAGTAATCGAATCTGATGATCAACCACCACCGGGCCGACACAACGAACTGCCAAGGCCACATGTGAGCATTCATAAAGACGGTCATCAAGTCGCCAACGCGATCGCAACTGCGAAGTGCTGTTGCCGCCAGCGCAAGCCAAATCGCCAACCGCCACGATGCGTCGTTCGATATTCCGCATCGTGCCGCCCTGTTTCTCAATGCCGCGCTAGCGAGCACACCGATTGGCACGACCCACGAACTTAGCCACATGCCGAAGCGGTTCATTACCTCGAAGAAGTCGATCACAGCCCAACTTGGACGAAAGCCGGGCCCACTGACGTACAACACGAACAGCACAATCTCCAGTGCAAGCGTCGCGCCGGCGGCCCATTGCACGGACCGGCCGATGCGCGGTGGCGATCTGAGTGATGTCACGGCGAGGGAAACCGCGGCGGTGACAATCGCTGCGTAGAGAAGCGTTCTTGGCTCGTGCACGCTTTTCGGAAATCCCCCCGACGAACGCCCGATCAGGTATGCCACCCGAGCGGAAAAGTAGGCGTGCACCGGAGCCCAGACAACCGCAACCCAGCAAACCCGCGCGACCAGCCTTTCGACCAGCAGTTCTTCCTGCCGCGCGTAAGCCAGTACCTGTGTCATTGCACTGAGCATAACAAACAACGCGAGCCGCCCTTTCGGACGGCTCGCGTCTTCGTTTCTGCTTCACAGCGTTTTCAGAACTATCGATCGAGAATTACTGAGCGGCCGCGGGGGCGTTCTTCTTCTTGCCGGGCTTGATGGTGATCGCGACGTCGACGCTTTCACCGGCCTTGGCGGTCGCCTTGGCCATGCCGCCGCCCTTGCCCTTGAGGTTGGCGCGGACGCTGTAGTCACCCGGATCGACTTCGATCTTGGCGACGCCGTCGTCATCCGTCGTGCCGGTCGCGACTGGTTCCGGCTTCTTCTCGGTGTCCGAGCCGGTGCCGGCGTCTGCCGCCTGCTTCTCGGCCTTGTCCTTATGAGCCATGGGCGGGAAGACCTTCACGGTGGCGCCGGAGACGGCCTTGCCGTCCTGATCGGTGACCTTCACATTCAGCGTGCCCTTCTTGGCATCATCGGCCCGGGCGACCGAAATCATGCCGACGAGCGCGATCGCCACAATAGGCGCAATCCACAAAGCAATACGTTTCATAACGATTCCTCTGCCTCCGTCCACGTTCTGCCGCGACTTGGACAGGCGTGTGATTCTGACACGGTGGGTCTGGGGGCGAATGATTCCTTGATTCAGACAACGCTAATACGCCAACGGTAGGAAATTATTCCTGAGCGTTGATTTAGTTTCAGTGAAGCTTTCTGTAAATGCCCGAAATTCGAGAATTGCGAGGACACTTAGCCGCGCGGGCTTGACTTGGACGAGCTCAGTCGAGTCGCCCCGCGCGGGGCGTCACTCGCTCCGCGGCTTCCGCGCGGGGCGAGCCCCGCGGCTAAATGGGGTGTTGGGTAAACTTTTCGGGTCGGGAAAACCGGAAAGCTTCAGTCACCATCTTGCATGGCGTTCCATAGATCGCGACCGTCAAGCATGACCTTGACGTTGACGCTGCCATCCGAGCGGTAATCGACTTTATATGGCTTCGCCTTTTCGAGCGCCTGATCGAGCGCCGAGTCGAGCGGCTTGTTCTGCTTCGCCGCATCTCCGATCGTCTGATTTGAGGTGAGATAAAGCGCATCGATCTTCTTGCGCAGTTCCTCCTTTGCCTTGTCCTCGGCGGCCCGCGCGGTGCGAAGCTTTCCGCCGTTCGCATGCTCCGCGGTTGCCTCCGCGGTGAGCGGCTGGCTCACCCACTTCGGGGCTTCGTCCGGAAGGGCCGAAACCAACTGCGGTTTCGATGCCGCTTCGGAAACCGCGCGACCGCGACCTGTGACGTTCGTCGGCCGGTCAACGAACTCTTTGCGCACGCGCGCCCAGTCTTCATCGCTCGCGGGCTGTGGCACATTTTTCTTGTCGTGCAGCGTCGTACGGAAAACGTCGAACATTTCACCGGGCGGAACGACGAGCGTCACTTCAACCGCGAGATCATCGCGAAACTGCACGCTCGTCGCGGGGCGCGATTGCGCCCATGCCATCATGGCGTCGTTCACTTCCTTGTTCGCGAGCGCATCCGCGACGGTCTTCGACTTGGTCAGCTTGATTTCCTTCACACCATCGATCGCGTGTTGAGCGGCGGTTTGCTTGGCGCTGAGGATCGCGGCCTTGCGCGCTTCGTTACTCACGCCCGCCCATGCTTCATTGCCCGCCATCGGCTTGAGCCCGGCGATGAGATCAGATGCGGCGCTCGTGCCCGTCGCCACGAAGGTGCGGTCGTCCCAGCTTTTGAGCTTTTGCCGAATCGCATCGGCAGGAATCGGAGACGTGTCGGCATGCTCCTCCGCGATCGTCACGAGCGCATCCGCGACGCGATCGCCGGAGAGCTCGAGTCGGACCTGGCAGGTTTGATCGTCGATCCATCGCGCCCCACCGACGCGCTGCGCTCGCCGAAGCGTCTTCATCAGCTCCGCGCTCGAATCCGTTTTCTTCAGCAGATCCTGCACGGTGACTTTGGGGCTGAGCGGTTCATCGGTCACATCGGCCCGCAGCGCCTCGATTGCATTGGACGTCGCCGCCGCAACCTGGGCATCCTTGATGTCATCCGCGGCGCGCAGCGTCGGCGCGAGCAAAATCCCTGCGAAAATCAACGCGTACAACGGTTTGAACATTTCTCTTCAGATCAGACAGCCGACGACCTGCCTCGTTAGCTATCGGCTCAATCCTAACGGAGGCACGAAATCGTTGAAAGAATCGGGGAAATGTGAGGATTTCACCGGATATCGGGCGTCTTACGACCGCGAAGGCACGCACCGAGGCGCTTGGCGGTTTCGCAGATCGATACGTCGTGATCTGCGAAACCCGCGAGGCGACGACGAAAAGTCCACGCTCCAGTCACGTTTGATTCACCTGCTTCCCTTTCTTACCATCAGCTAATCCCGGTGGTTTGTCGGAGACGTCTTGATCCCTCGTCGCAAAACTCGAAAAGTCACACTTGGCGATAAAGCCCACGGTTTCGTATCGATCGGCGGAGATGCGCCCGTCTCGGTCCAATCCATGACCGCAGGTTACACGCATGAAATCGATGCGTGCGTCGCCGAAATCCAGAAACTCGCCGCCGCGGGCGCGGACATCGTCCGCGTCGCGGTCCCCGAAAAGAAGGACACGCTCGCGCTGAAGGAAATCCTTCCGCAAGTTACCGTCCCCATCGTCGCGGACGTGCATTTTCATTTTCAGCGGGCGCTCGAAGCGATCGACGCGGGAATCCACAAGATCCGCCTCAACCCGGGCAACATCTCCGATCGCGCGCAGGTGAAAGATGTCATCCAAGCGTGCAAAGCGAAAAGGATTCCCATTCGCGTCGGCGTGAATGAAGGCTCGATCGTCGAGCGGAAGGACAAACAGAAGCGCCTCAAAGAGCTCGGCGGAGTTTTCTCCGACAACAAGCACGGCCACTTCCTCGCGATCATGGTGACGAAGCTGGAAGAGTACCTCGACATCTTTCATGAAGAGGATTTCCACGACATCGTGATCAGCGCGAAGTCGATCGATCCGCTGCTCGTGATTGACGCGTATAAGGTGATCAGCGAGCGCTTCGACTATCCGCTGCACCTCGGCGTGACGCACGCGGGACCGAAGGAAACCGGCACGATCCGCAGCGTGGTTCCACTCGGCCATCTCCTCGCCAGCGGCATCGGCGACACAATTCGCATCAGCTACGCGAACGATCCGGTGTACGAAGTGCATGACGGCCTCGAACTGCTCTATTGCCTCGGCCTGCGCACGCGCGTCGGCGCGGAACTCATCGCCTGCCCCACCTGCGGACGGATCCAGGTCGATCTCTTCAAGCTCGTGCAAGACGTTCGCAAGCAGCTCGCGAAAGAGATCAGCCTCCCGATCAAAGTCGCGGTGATGGGCTGCGTCGTAAACGGCCCGGGCGAGTGCGAAGGCGCCGACATCGCCATCTTCGCCGGCGACCGCCGCGGGATCATCTACGTCCAAGGCGAGAAGGTCGCGAAT
>JAICIO010000099.1 GCA_025924315.1 Phycisphaerae bacterium | reverse complement strand
TCAGCACGAAGGCTTGCTGCTCCTGTCGTAAAGCCGCGGCCGACTGCTGCACAGTCGCGTTCCGCTGCCGATCGATTTCCAGTGCGAGCTGCTGAAGAGCGTGCTGGCGTTCCTCTGAAAGCTGCTGCGGGAATTTCGCGACGGTGTCGCTGAAGTGGGCACTCGTTTCACTAAATCGCGTCGTGCTACCGGCCGCTGCCGACACATCGCTGAGCAATTGCCTCGACTCGGGCGCCTCCAGCATGTGGCGATAAAAGCTTTCCATCTGTAATTGGAGCAGCAGCGGCATCCGCTGCAAATAGAAGAACATTCGCTCAGATGCGGCGCGCGATAACTGGATTTCGCGCACCGCCGGGTCGAGATTGGAGGTGGGGTCGAAAAACAGCAGGCCAAAGACGCTGCTGGCGTGTTTCCCGCGCACTTCCGGGGGCCGGTTGGCCTCAGGCAAATCAGCCAAATGGACGTGCGATACGGCGCGCTCGCCGGGGTGCGCCCGATGCCACCGTGCCGCCAGCTGGCCCAACTCATCAAGTTGTGCATCGGTAAAATAGCGGCTCGCCATCAAACGTATGTCGCTCTCCTGGCGGTTGAGCGATTCCAAGAGAGTGGAGGCAGCCGGACCAAACATCTGATTGGACGACGGATCTTCGGCGATCTGCCGCAGAAGTGTCACAAGGACAACCATGTCCATCAGGCCCGCGATCGGATGGGGGTTGACTGCATTACTAATGGCGCCCAAGGCCAAGTCTGTTTTGAGCTGATGTGCGGCATCCTTCGCTGGCGACATGGGAGCGCGTCGCTCCAGATCATCGTAGACGCCCGTCATGGTCGTCACAAAGCGATCGGCGAATCCCATCGTGTCCGCCTGAATGAGCGCGGGATCCATGCGCTCGAGAGACTCGGCGCGCGAGGGCGTCAATCGTGACAGTCCAAGCGTTGCACATCCGGCGAGAGGCAACGGCAGAAGCGCCGTGATGATGAGTCGAATCCAAGGCATCTTGCACATTTCCTGACGCGTTGAGCACGTGGCAAAGCGGCGGGCGATTGACTTACGTAGCCGAATCCTGGGCCGCGTCGTGCGCCGCGTAAAATTCACGCGCTTTTGCCAGCAGCTGGTCTTCCGTCAGATGCGGCTGATCGACCACGACGCTTGCCATGACGAGCTTCGCCAGGTCCTTGTGATGTTCGTTCAGCTCTGCCAACAATTGCTCCATCGCGCTGCTGGCGCCCGTGCCGCTGCCGAACAGGAGGATCTGCTGCGCGCCGCGCAACGTTTTCGCGATCGCGTCGTAAAAGCTCCTGCGCTCTGGCTTGCGCTGGCCATTGGAATCATCTTCAACGTGATGCAGATGACGTCCTGAGCCGCTTGCGTCGTAAGGAAGAATTCGGTCCGGCACCGAGCCGTGGAGTTCAGCCTTATAGATGCGCGCAAGGCGATGATCGATGACCACCAGTAAATGAACGCCTGCGGCGAGTGCTTGCGGAGGCGATACGTTGGATTCTTCAAGGAACCGGCGGAGATCCATCAGTTCCTGCATGTCCGATACATTCTTCTGTAGCGGCGGATGCAACGTAACCGTTCGTCCGTTGCGGCTTAACTTGAGTGAGCGTCCGGATTCATCCAGAGCAATGTCGCTCATCGCGTCGAGCATCGAACGAACTTCCCGCCAGGTCAGGTTTCTCGCGATGGGATGCTGCAAGATCGCGTCGAATGTGCGTCGATGAGCCCCATGTAGTTCCGTTTGCATGGCTTTTTCTTCTGTCATGACCCCTCAGGTTTGGCCGTGTGCGTTGGGCTCCAGGCTTCCGGCGAAATCGGTTGCGCGAGTTGAAACACCTGCACCATCGTGCCGCTTGTGAAGACCTGGACCACGGCACCGGTCGTCGTTTCGATCTCCGCAGCAGCCTCGCGCACCTCGACTCCGGTGATTCGGTTGATTTCCTCTCGGAGAAACCCGGCGGAGCTCGCAAATAACTGCCTGTGGAACTCCTGCACCTTTGCGGCGCCGACCGCACTCTGCGCCAGCGCCCGC
Organism: Phycisphaerae bacterium; assembly: GCA_025924315.1. Taxonomy (GTDB): domain Bacteria; phylum Planctomycetota; class Phycisphaerae; order Tepidisphaerales; family Tepidisphaeraceae; genus JAICIO01. The sequence continues at coordinate 18,340 of JAICIO010000099.1, read as the reverse complement.
TCCGCCGGCGTGAGCGCCTCATGCAGAGTGATGACCAGTGTGTCGTTGCTGAGAACCACGGTCACCGCTGCTGGCGCGTGCCCCGTTCTCTGCTGCTGGGAACCCCTCGCCGCCTCTGCAACCTGCTCCGCCATCGTTGATCGGCGTGATTCCATGGGGTGATCCTTCAAATGCCATTCAAGGGCCGCCGCAATCAGGGATCGCTAGCCAGTGATGCCGGGAACACGTCGCGTTTCAACGACGCATCCACCATCCTCGCGGCGAACGACCGGGCCGAGATAGACATCGTCGTTGTAGTTCGAGCCCTTGCTCTGCAAATCGTCATCCGTTCTCGTGACGTTCACAGTTCCGCCGCTCGGTTTGCGATAGATCGCACTTCCGCTGCGAAGAGCCGTCTGTGCCGAAAACCATGCGTGAGTGGTTATCATCAATCTCCAAAGGCCTCTTCTGAGGCGATAAAAAAACCCGGCGTGGTCACACACCTATGGGTGTTCGACCACGCCGGCTCACTCGTCAACGGGCCTCCCGGTTACGGGTTGCCCTTCATCTCGTTTCCGACCGACATCGCCGATTCTGCTGGCGACTTACTTACACTAGGTCGACGAACTGACGAAGGCAATGATAAACTGGACATCCGGGGATATCGTTGGCGGATGCGAGCAGATCGATCTGCCTCGCCACATCAAAGCTGGAGTGATTTCGGAAAATGAAGAGCCAAGGTGAAATTGAGGCGGCAATCGCCCAAGGGCTGAATCGCTTCGAGCAGGAGTACATGGGTCGCGGGCCCAAGGACGTTCACGCGTACCTGATCGGAGATCTGCTGGTGGTTCGTCTCAAGGGCGTCCTCACTGCCGCCGAACAGCATCTCGTGAGATCATTGCCCGTAGAAAAAGGACGCGATCTGTTGAAGCAGGTGCGCACCCATCTGATTGAAACGGCCCGGCCGTTGATGGAGGCGATGGTGCAGCAGATTACCGGCGAGAAGGTGCTGAGCTTGCATCATGACATCAGCACCCTGACTGGTGAGGAGGTCATTCTTTTCACCTTGTCGAACGCTCCGGCGTTTCGCGAGATCAAGAAGAAGTAACACCGCCCGGTTGCTCTTGCTGACGTTTCCCGCTTCCGTTCGATCGCGATCTCGTGGCGTGGTGGGGATGATATGCGTCGTGATGCTGGCATCAGCATGGATCGTGGTCAGACGGCCGAGCGTGGCTCACCAGCGAGGCGAAATGGTCTCGCGTTAACACGCGGGCAGCGGTTCCTGAAGAGCCGGTATTGGCTGCTGCTGAGGAACGTCATCGGCTGGGTTTTGATTCTTGTATTGTTTGTGGTTGGGCCGCTGGTGCAGGGATGGGGAGGTTCCGCTGTTCCTGATCGGGTTTGCGCTGGTTTCATTTCCCGGGAAGCGGAGGCTGACGGCGCGCGTCCTGCGGGGACGGCCGGTGGAGATTCGGCCGGTGCGTTTCGCATTGAACTGCATAATGGTCTCGATGACGGGATCCGCGTTGATCCTGCTCATTGCGAGATCGCCCGAAGTGGCTTGCTGACTACCGCACGAGCGGCTTCGAGCGGGGGCCATTTTCCCGACAATCCTCAGTTGCACCTTTCCCACGTCGCACTGACAGTGTAGTTGCATGCATGATGTGTTGGTGATCGACGATCACGTGGATTCCGGCAAGGCACTCGTGCGCTTGCTGTGCCACGCCGGCTTTGACGCTTCGCACGAAAGTGATCCCGTTCGCGCCCTCGCCCGCATGACGAGTCAGCCTCCCCGCGTGGTGCTCCTCGACTGGATGATGCCGGTGATGAACGGCGGAGACGTCCTGCGTGTCATGCGACAGAACGAGCGCCTGAATCTCGTGAAGGTGATCATCTTCACTGCTGGCGAAGCGGCCGCCCTTAGAGACGCGCAAGCCGCGAGCCCGCTGCAGGTCCTCCGAAAAGGCTTCTCTGATCCGGCCAAGATCGTCCAGGCCGTCACCGCGGCCCTCGGCACCGCCTGAGGCAGCCAGAGCCCTGTCATCTTCCCCTTATGCGCTTCGCTCAACAATTCCCTGCACTGCTCGACGCGTGCTCAACTGCTGCGACGAAAATTCGAAACGCGTTGGACGGTGACATTGTCCGTGTCGCCGATCCCACAGGCGTTGTACTGTGGCAGGATGCGAGCTCACCCTAAAGCTGACAAAGAGCACAAAGAAAGCGTTCGACTCACCAAACTGTTCAAGCGGATTGGAATTGCCGGCATCGCGTGCGTGCTGTTGCCATGCCAATGGTTGAAACGGCTGGTCGTCCGACCCAAGTCGCCCGGTGAAGCGCGGGCCGCTGACAAGCAGCGCCAATCGGAAGTTCGGCGTGAGCTTCGCGGATTGTCGCCGAAACCTGAGGCACACAAGCCGACGACTTGAAGTGCGCCGACGCGGGGCAACGCTGTATGTCGCAATACAATTTGACACAACGCGAGCGCCAGCTTTTGATCCAGCTGCTGAACCTCTCAAAGCATTCAAAGGACCACTTTGAGGCGCGACTTGTCGAGGCTGCGTTCAGCGGGCCCCGCTCCGAGTTGGCGCGGCTGGACTTCGGCGGGGCGGGCCTTTCCATGGAAATCACGAAGCGCGATTTGCGCGTCTTCAAAGACGAAGGGCTGATCCATTTCCACTGGCATCGTCCCGATCAGGGCACCGGCCGACTCTCCACGCTCGCCTTCGAAGCCGTGAGCAGTAACTTTCACATGGCGGAAAGTGCCGAGGCCGCCGCGCTTGCCGTAGCCGTCGCGGGGCAGCGCCTCGTCATCGCTGATGGCGAGGCCATCAAGCTTCGGTTCGAGAAGATCACCGCAGAGCTGGTGACGCTCACTCGCGAGCTCATCGACGCCGACGAAGCGCTCTCCGCCAAACACGAAGCGCTTTCCATCGCGGAAGAGTTGAAGAAGGACGTGCCCGACGAGACGATCATCACGCGCAAGACCAAGGGCTTTGTCAGCCGACTGTCGCTGACTTTTTCCGGGACGGCCGACCTCGCATCGAAAGGCGATATGATTGGCGAATTCGGCGAACGCCTCGCCGCGTGGCTCGTCGCGCTGTCGGTCTGGACCGAATGGCACGCGGTCCATCACCCGCTTCCGATCCCTGCCCCTGATCCGCGCACGTCTATGCAGCGATAAATTCGGTATGCGGTGTTCTTCGCGGGCCACTGTACAATCGGCCGATTGCTGGCAATCCAACCCCGTCCTCGTCGGCATCCGTGTGAAGCGACTCAAGATTGGAATCCGTTATGCGCCTCGCCGACTTCATCCTTCAGGACACGGAATCGATTCTGCGCGAATGGGAGATCTTCGCGCGCAACATCTGGCCCGGGACTGACAGCGATCCCGCCGAGCTGCGCGACCACGCGGAGGACATTCTCCGCGCAACCGCACGCGACATGGGCTCGCATCAGAGCGGCAGCGAGGGCATCGCTAAATCCAAAGGAGAGGGGAAGGCCAGCGCAGGCAGCACTCGCCTCGATGATGCGTCTGCGGAGCACGGCGTCGGCCGCGTCGCGTCCGGGTTTAAACTCAAAGAGGTCGTTGCCGAGTACCGCGCGCTGCGCGCGAGTGTCATCCGGTTGTGGCGTGCGCGTGTGTCGGATGCGAGCCTGCTCGACCTCGACGACCTCACGCGCTTCAACGAGTCGATCGATCAATCGCTGGCGCGCGCGGTTGACAGCTTCACCGAACGCGTCGATCAGTCGCGCCAGCTGTTCCTGGGCATCCTCGGCCACGACCTGCGCAACCCGCTCAACGCGGTGCAGATGTCGGCGCAGCTGCTCAGCAAGATGAGCCCAGCCGATACAGCCACGAGCGAAACCGCCGCGGTGATTGATTCCAGCGCCAGGGCAATGTCGCGCATGATCACCGACCTGCTCGACTTCACTGGCTCAGGCCTTGGGGGCGGGATGCCTCTGGAACGCGTGGCGGCCGATCTCGGGGCAGTTTGCCGCGAAGTACTTGAGGAATCGCGAGCTGCCCATCCAGACTGCAAGTTTCACTATGAGTCGTCCGGCGATCTCACTGGCCACTGGGATCCCGTGCGCGTCCGCCAGGTGGTTTCGAATCTCCTCGGCAATGCCGTGCAGCATGGCGCCTCCACCTGCGAGGTCGATCTGGTCCTTCGCAGAGAGCCGACCGAAATCGTCATGAGCGTTCACAACGCCGGCCCGGCCATCCCACCCGAGGCGCTCCACACGATCTTCGATCCGCTCGTGCGCGTGGTCTCCCCGCACCTGCAGCGCCAGCGCCGCCCCGGCAGCATCGGCCTGGGGTTGTACATCGTCCGCGAAGTGGTCCAAGCCCACGGCGGGACGATCGATGTGACTTCCACAGAACAATCCGGCACCACCTTCACCGCCCGCTTCCCCCGTGCATCAGTGGTTGAAACACAGAAAAAGTTCACTGCGACGGAATAATGGCGGCTCTGGATCCTTTGAGGCTAAACAACTTCGTCACGAAGCTGAGCGAAAAGTGGGTCACTGTTTGGGTCAGTCGCCGCGTGATGGCGGGTTGTTTTTCAGTTGCTCAGTGACTCGTCACTCAATTGCACTTCTCAAAAATGCCTGAAAAAGTGCATGTAACTCTTTAACTGCCAAGGGCTCCGAAACGGCCGGTTGCACTCCGAAGCCGAGGGTTACAGGTTCGACCCCTGTCGGGAACGCTTCAATTCTTCAGCAATGCCCGCTCGATGAATTGCGTCTTGGCCTCTGTATATCCTTCGCGATCGAAGCGGTGCACTTCGGCCAATCTTAGTTTGAGTGCTTCATAATCACGCCGAAGCTTCCCGTCCGTTCGCAACGCATCGCGGAAGCGAAGGAGAGACGCGATTCGGTTCTGATCTTCGATCAGGTGCAGGTGATGCGTGCGCGCTTCAGGCCGCGGCCGGAGGAACCACAAACGCTCGGAACGCTTGGGGTCGTCGGCCCAGTGAAGCCAACCGTCTGCTTTGAGCGCGGGAATCGCGGCCGCCGCTTCGGCAAGTGCTCGAACGGGCACGAGGATGTCGACGATCGGCTTGGCGCGCAAGTCTTTGACGGCGGTTGAGCCGAAATGCTCGATCGGGCCGGCGAGCCAGGGACGAAGGATTGATTTGAGCCGCGATTGCTGCTGGACGAATAAATCCCGCCATTGCGGATTGTGTGCGACGAGTTCAATCGGTTGGTCACCCATCCTCGACCGCATCATACCCGCATTTAAACGCCGAATTTGCCGAGCCGCATGCGCCAATTGATCGGAACCGGGCTGCGGAAGTATGCGTCGCGTGAACCGGAAGGGCGGTGAAAGTGCGAGGATTGCGCTGGCGTGCTACGATTCGGGGTGATGACCTCGCAGCGCGTTGAAAACATCGTTCGCTACTCAACTGACGGCGCCTCGAATGGTCCGGACGATCTGGCCATTGAGGAACCGCTGGAGATTCGGGTGCGGGGCCGAGCCGTCAGCGTGACGATGCGAACACCGGGGCATGATGAGGAAATGGCGGCGGGATTTTTGTTGTCGGAGGGATTGATCGCCAAGCGCGCGGATGTGCTGCGGATCGAGCCGTGTGGGCGGAATGAGGAGGGGAATCTGCTGAATGTGATTCTCGCGCCGGACGTGAATGTTGATTTCGAAAAGCTCAGCCGCCACGTGTTCGCAAGCTCGAGTTGCGGGTTGTGCGGCAAGGCGACGATCGATGCGATTCGCGGGATATTTCCGCCGGTGGTATCGGACGTGAAGGTCGATGCGAAAACGATCGATCAGTTCATGCCGCAGATGAGAAATTCGCAGTCGACGTTCGATAAAACCGGTGGACTTCATGCCGCGGCGATTTTTGATCGGAGCGGCAAACTTATCGTGCTGCGCGAGGATGTCGGCCGGCATAATGCGGTTGATAAGGTGCTCGGATTTGCGCTGCTTAATGGTCTCATGCCACTCGATTCGCATGCGCTGGTTGTCAGCGGACGCTCGTCCTTCGAGATTATGCAGAAGGCGCTGGCGGGGCGGTTGCCAATCGTCGCCGCGGTTTCCGCGCCTTCGAGTCTCGCCGTCGAATTCGCGCGCGAGAGCGGGCAGACGCTGATCGGCTTCTTGCGCGACGGTCGCATGAACATTTATTCACACCCGGAACGCGTCGAGATGAAGTAGCACCGTTTTAAACTTCGCCGCATCGCGTAGAGATCGCAAAGATCACGAAAGAAGACAAAGAAAACGCTATTCCATTTTCTCTGCAATCTTTGCGCTCTTTGTCATCTTTGAGCGAACTGGTATCGGAATAGGATGCACGGGTCGGTAGCCCGTGTTACGATAAGAGCGTGAAACTTCGTATCCGTGGAAATTCGATACGTCTTCGTTTGGGGCAAAGCGAGGTTCAGCGGCTGAGCGACGGTTCGGCCGTTGAAGAACATACGCAGTTTGGCCCATCGAGTCGCCTCGTCTATTCGATCGCGCCCAGCGATACATTCGCCGCAACGTTCAACGATGGGCGGATCATTCTTCGCGTTCCCCGCCCGATCCTGCGGAATTGGGCGACGACCGATCAGGTCGGAATTGAATCGGAGCAAAAGATCGGCGACGGGTCGCTGAAGATCCTCATCGAAAAAGATTTCGAATGTAGCAATCCCAACGAATCGCAGGCAGACGCGTTTCCCAATCCGAACAAGTGCGAGTGAGGGAGATCATGACCGTCGATCAGCAAACGATGTCGCAATCGCACCACGACGAAAACAGCGCCCCCAACCAGCACGACAGCAAACGCCCCAAGCCGGTCGCACAAGAACAGCCGATGACCACGCCGGACGTGTCGAAGCGCACGGATGATGCGCAGTACCCCGCCGGCCACGATCCGGAAACCGGCAAGCGCAGCAGGGTCGCCGGCGGATTCGAGGCGATTGCCGCGTCGATGAAATTCGCGGTGAAGGAGGGGCCGGTTCGCAACTTCATCAGCCTGAGCGTGATGAACAAGAAAGGCGGGTTCGACTGCCCCAGCTGCGCGTGGCCCGATCCCGACGGCAAGCGCCACATCGCCGAGTTCTGCGAAAACGGAGCGAAGGCGGTCGCGTGGGAAGCGACTGACAAACGTGTGGGTCCGGATTTCTTCGCGAAGCATTCGGTCGCGGAGCTCGCGCAGCAGACCGAGAAATGGCTCGGCGATCAGGGGCGCATTACGCATCCGATGGTGCTGCGGCGTGGCTCGCAAAACTACGAGCAAATCAGCTGGCCGGACGCCTTTCAGATGATCGCCGGCGAATTGAATTCGCTCGCGAGCCCGGATGAGGCGATGTTTTACACCTCCGGCCGCGCCAGCAACGAAGCGGCGTTTTGCTATCAGCTATTCGTTCGCCAGTTTGGCACGAACAATCTGCCCGACTGCTCGAACATGTGTCACGAATCGAGCGGCTATGGGCTCACGCGCGCAATCGGCATCGGCAAGGGCACTGTGAAGCTGTCAGACTTCGACAAGGCCGACGCGATCTTCATCATCGGCCAGAACCCCGGCACCAATCATCCGCGGATGCTCACGGCGCTGGAAGACGCGGTTCGCAACGGTTGCACGATCGTCAGCATCAATCCATTGCCGGAAACGGGCCTGATTCGCTTCAAGCATCCGCAGTCGCCAAAAGACATGCTCGGCCACGGCACGCCGCTCGCCAAGCTGTTCCTCCCGGTGAAAATCAACGGCGACGTCGCGGTCCTCAAGGGCATCATGAAAGAGATGCTCGCGATGGATGAAGCGTCCGGCGGGAAGGTGTTCAATTACGATTTCATCCGCAGCAAAACGGTTGGATTTGATGAATTTGTCGCGGATCTGCGCGCCGCGAGCTGGGACGAGATTGTCGAGCAGAGCGGCGTGTCGCGCGAACTGATGCGCCAGGCGGCGGAAGTCGCCGCGAAGAGCGAGCGGATGATCACCTGCTGGGCGATGGGTATCACGCAGCACCGCAACGGCGTCGCGAACGTGCAGACGATCGTGAATTTCAATCTGCTGCGCGCCCAGATTGGCCGCGAAGGCGCGGGCGTATGTCCCGTCCGTGGTCACAGCAACGTGCAGGGCGATCGCACCGTCGGCATCTGGGAACAGCTCAGCGACAAGCTGTGCGAGGCGCTCAAAAAAGAATTCAACTTCGATCCGCCGAAAAAGAGCGGCTACGACACCGCCTCCGGCCTGCAGGCGATGCACGAGGGCAAAGTCAAAGTGTTCATCGGCCTCGGCGGAAACTTCCTCAGCGCCGGCCCGGACACCGAATACGCCGCCGACGCGTTTCGTCGCACGAAGCTCACCGTGCAGATCAGCACGAAGCTGAATCGCAACCATCTCATCTGCGGCGAGCAAGCGTTGATCCTGCCATGCCTCGGCCGGACCGAGCGCGACGAACAGGCGAGCGGCGAGCAGTTCGTCAGCTGCGAAAACTCGATGGGTGTCGTGCAGGAATCCAAAGGTGTGCTCACGCCCGCGAGCACGCATCTCATGAGCGAGCCCGCGATTATCTGCCATCTCGCGCAGGTGACGCTCGGCGCGCGATCGAATGTGAAATGGCTTGAACTGGCGGCCGACTATGATCGCATCCGCGACCACATCGAGCGCGTCGTGCCTGGCTTTAACGATTACAACCGCCGCGTGCGCGAGCCGGGCGGGTTTTATCTGCCTAATCCGCCGCGCGATAAGCAGGAATTCCCGAACGACATTGGCAAGGCGAAGTTCATGGTGCATCCGATCCCGGACAATCGCCTAAAGCCGGGCGAGCTGATGCTCATGAGCCTGCGCAGCCACGATCAGTTCAACACCACGATCTACGGCGAAGACGATCGCTACCGCGGGATCTTCGGCGGCCGGCGCGTCATCTTCATGAACGTCGACGACGTGAAGCAGCTGAATGTGCAGGAAGGCCAGTGGGTGGATCTGACGAGCGAATACGAAGGCGAGACCCGCCGCGTGAACCGCTTCAAAGTCGTGGTTTACGAAATCCCAAGAGGATGCGCCGCGGCGTATTACCCCGAAGCGAATCCGCTCGTCCCATTGCGACACGTCGCGGAGGGCAGCAATCAACCCGCGAGTAAGTCGGTGGTGATCACCGTTCAGGCCTCGACATGACGTCGCCTCTGTCATCCTGAGCGCAGCGAAGGATCTCGGGCTGGCAAGACGTGTTCGATATCGAGATCCTTCGCTTCGCTCAGAGTCTGTGATTTTTTGCGTGGCGAGGGCGTCTCGCCCTCGCATTTGCGGCTACAGCCGCGTTCGCGAGGGCAAGATGCCCTCGCCACGCTGAAAAGATCACACGCTCTCAGGATGACAGCCGGTCAAGATCATCGACGGTATTGAGATTCGTCCAGACGGACTCATTCCAAATGGATGGAGCAGCAACCGCGCGAAATTGTGGCAACTTGGTCAATCGCCCGATCCCGCCTCTTCCCGATTCAAGCTGCTGACGAATCACATCCCGTGCGATTGTCTTTAACGCACTCGGAAACGGTTCGATCGTCTCACCGCGACTTGTCATCACGCCAAGTGAATCGCCAATCTGCCCCGCGAGCCATTCAAGCTGCGATCGCTCGACAAGCGGCATATCCACGGGCGTTACGATGACGAGCTCGGATTTCGCATTCTCCAAAGCGGTGAGGATTCCGCGCAACGGACCCGCGCCGGCGGTCGGATCTACCACTTCGCTCGAAAACCTTTGCCATGCGGGCGGATGTTCTCTTCCCGGCGCCGTGACGAGCATCGTCGGGCCGGGCCATGACAAACGCTCGAGCAAATAATGCAGGATCGGCTTCCCACCGACGAGAAGCTCGCCTTTCGGTTTGCCCATGCGCGATCCCTCTCCGCCGGCGAGGATCGCGAGTGTCGTATCGTGCAAATCAATCACGGCTTCTTCGTTTAGCCGGCGAGCTTGCTCGCCGTGTTTTTGCGATCTCAAAGCACGGCGAGCAAGCTCGCTGGCTACACGCATTCCGCACGCGCTGCTATCATACGACCAAGTGAGCTGCGCTTTTAACACGTGGGAGTCAATATGGTTCCGCAACCGCCGCCCGGACAGGGGCCGATCGATCCTCGCGGGGCGTTTTCGCCTCCGCCTCCGCCTTCGGGTGGACCGCAATTCGGTCCTCCGCACGGCGCGCCTCCCGGCCCGCCGCCGGGGTATCCGCCGATGATGATGCCGCCGCCGATGTTCTATCCACCTCCGCCGCCGCCCCCGCAGCGCAGTTTTGCGCGCGGAATCTTCACGACCCTCGCGATGTCCATCTTCGGCCTCTCCATTGCGCTCAACGTTTACCTCCTCTTCGCGACCGCGCTGATGAGCGGTTCGAAGCACGTGAAGGAGGAGACGCTCACCGAAGGAAATCTCAACGAAGAAATCGCGGTCGTTCCGGTGAGCGGAATCATCCGCGGAGAGACTTACAAGGAATTCGATCGAATCATCACGCAGGCGGAGAAGGATTCCAACGTCAAAGCGCTGATCCTCGACGTCGACACGCCCGGCGGAGAGGTCGGCGCGTCCGACGAAATCTATCAGCGGATCCTCAAGTTCAAATCCGAAAAGGCGAAGGCCGGTGTGACCGCGCCCGTCGTCGCGACGATGGGCTCGCTTGCAACGAGTGGCGGATATTATGTCTCCTGCGCCGCCGACTACATCGTCGCCCAGCCGACGACGCTCACCGGCAACATCGGCGTGATCATGCCACGGTACAACGTCAGCAAGCTGTGCGAAAAGTGGGGGATCGAAGAGACCACGATCACGTCCACCGGCGCGACATTCAAGAACGCCGGCTCGATGTTCCAGCCGGAAACGGCCGAAGATCGCGCGTACATTCAAAATCTCATCGACCAAACGTTCGCGCAATTTAAAACGGTGGTGACCACCGGCCGTGGAACGAATCTAAAGGGCACGATCGACAGCATCGCGAATGGCAAAGTCTACACCGCGAACGACGCAGCCAAGCTTGGGCTGATCGACAAGATCGGTTACCTCTCCGACGCCGTGACGAAAGCCGCGAAGATGGCGGGGCTGAGCAAAGAGCACGTCGTGCGCTACGAAGAACCGCCGTCGATCTTTGACATCCTCAGTTCGAAATCGAATCTGCCGGCGCAAGGCGCGAGCGGCAACCTGACCGTGAACGGCGTGAACGTCACGCTCGATCCGAAGCTCATCCAGGAATTCACCACCCCGCGGATGATGTACCTCTGGCGTGGGAACTGATTTTTAACCACAGATGAACACAGATGGACACAGATGGACACAGATAAAGAATCGATCCCAGGAATCATACGAATGCACACGAATCAAAAATAGATTCGTGAAGATTCGTGAGATTCTTGGGTAATCCTATCTGTGTTCATCCGTGTTTATCTGTGGTTCCCTTATTTATGAACGCAATCATCCTTTCCGTCGGCGACGAACTTGTTCTCGGTCAAACTGTGGACACGAACTCCGCGTGGATCAGTCAGCAACTGGCGGCCGTCGGTGTGCCGGTCTCGGCGCACGTGACCGTTGGTGACGATCAGGCGGCGATCGAGCAGGCGATTCGGGAATCGATCGAGCGCGCTCGCTTTGTCATTATCTCGGGTGGAATCGGGCCGACTGAAGACGATCTGACCCGGCAGGCGCTCGCGAAGGTGATGGGCGTTGAACTCGAGCTGAGCGAAACGTGGCTCGCGAAGCTGCATGAGTTTTTCAGCAAGCTCGGCCGGCAGATGCCCGAGACGAACAAGATCCAGGCAATGATTCCGCACGGCGCGCGGATGATCGATAATTCCGCGGGCACCGCCGCGGGGATTCATGCGACGCTCGACACGACGCTCGGCGAGCAGACGCCGTTGGATCAGTTGCTCGGCCGACCGCTCGGCCGCGTGCTGACGAAGCTTGGGAAGATCACGCGCGAACAGGTGGTCGACGCGCTCGTCTCTCAAAAATCCGAAGGTGCGCGCATCGGCGAAATTCTCGTGCGTAAGGGCTATTGCACGCCGCAGGACCGAGACCTCGCGCTGATGGCGCAAGAGGGCGACGAGGAGTTCAATCGCAAATCGCAAGGTGAAAAAAGCAGAACCGACATCTTCGTTATGCCCGGCGTGCCGAAGGAAATGAAGGCGATGTTCACCCGCGATGTGCTGCCGCACGTGCAGGCCGCCGCGGGCGGGGGCGTGATCCTTCAGCGGACGCTGCACACCTTCGGCCTCGGCGAATCCACCGTCGCGGAAAAGCTCGGTCCGCTGATGAAACGCGATCGCAATCCGTCCGTTGGCACGACCGTAGCGAACGGATTTGTGTCGCTTCGCGTGAATGCGCGATTCGAGTCGCGCGAGAAGGCGCAGCAGGAGATCGATCAGGCGATCAAAGCATGTTACGACGTCCTCGGCGACACGATCTGGGGCGAGGATGGCGACAGCCTTCAGGAACTCGTCGGCAAGTCCCTGGCGTTTTCGCGGAAGACGGTGACGACCGCGGAGTCCTGCACCGGCGGGCTGCTCGCGAAGATGCTGACCGACATCGCCGGTTCGAGCGACTATTTCAAGCAGGGTTGGATCACCTATTCGAACCAGGCGAAGTACGAACGGCTGGGCGTGGCGAACGAAATCATCAACGTCTACGGCGCGGTAAGCGAGCCAGTCGTCGCCGCGATGGCGAAACACGCGCGGCGGCTGGCAAAGGCCGACTTCGCATTGTCAATCAGCGGAATCGCCGGGCCCGGCGGAGGTTCGCCAACGAAACCGGTCGGCACGGTGTGCATCGGGTTCGCGTATCCGAGGGCGGATGCGCCGAAGAATGTCGCCGAATCGGAAGTCTTCACGCGACAGTTCACGTTCACCGGCGATCGCGAGATGGTGCGCGATCGCTCGGCAAAGATGGCGCTGACAATTCTGCGGTTTCACTTGCTGGGCAAGCCGCTGTCGTTTTAACTCAGAGAAATAACTGGTGCGCTGAAGCGCACCCTGCGAATGCGTCACGTTTTCGCGCGGCTGGACGTACCCACTCGATGAAGCGCATTTCGGTATTCCTCTTCGCAAATCTGCTCGCGATCTCGAGCCTGGCGCAAACGACCGCGCCGTCGATGCAATCGGCGCTCGATCGCGGACGGCATGTGCGGGCGGTGCTGCTTGATGCGCTTGAGAATGCCTATGCAGACGATGGGAATTGGCCGAAACATCTGAAGGGCGACGAGCAGCTGGTTTATGTGAGACCGGCCAAGCCGAAAGATGAAGATGCTGCGAGGAGGCTCCCGCCGGCGACGGTGGTCGTCCATGAACAGTTCGACGCGAGCCCCGGCGGAGTATGGGTGGGTTACGCGGATGGTCATCTGGAATTTATCGCGAGCGCGAAGGACCTGCAGGCGTGCATCGATCAGATCTCGATTGTGCGCGATGCGAAGGCGGAGCCTCCGATGACGACGCAGCCGGCGGCCGTGGGGGCGCTGAAGCTCAAGTTGCTCGATCCCGAGGGCAAGCCGGTCAATGGCGCGTGCATCGGCACCTGGGGAACGTTCGGGGATGTCTATCCGAAGCCGCAGCATTACTGCTTTCTCAACAACGACAACGATAAAGAGAAGTTCGTCACGAGCGACGCAAACGGCGAGGCGACGATCGAAGCCGCGGATGCCTTCATGGCGAAGTTCACGCGTCAGCCGTCGGTGCCGCTGAACATTCTGGATGAAAGACGCGGACTCGGCGCGCAAATCGAAGTGACTCGTTCCGATTTCACGGGCGCAGCTGTTCGCGAAGTGCGATTGAGCCCCATCTGCAGAGTGACCGGTGACGTCGTGAGCCTGGGCCTCGCGGGGACGAAGCGGCCGATCACGCGCACGCTCGCGCTGCCGTTCACGCCGGGGCAGATGCGCATGTACACCACCACCGGCATTTGGAACGGCACGCATTTCGAGCTGTCGCTTCCGCCGGGCGATTTCGGGCTCGATGTGTATGCGACCGACACGTACTCCGCGTATCGATACCTGCACATCGCGCCGGGCCAGCGCGAGCTTCATCTCCAACTCGACCTGCCCACCGATCACACGACGGAACTGTTCAACCATCCCGCCCCCGAGCTTGCGAAAATCAAAGGCTGGAAGAACGGCGGGCCCGTCAAGCTCGCCGATCTTCGCGGAAAGGTGGTGATCTTGGATTTCTGGGGATACTGGTGCAACCCATGCTGCGAAGCGATGCCCGCGCTCATGAAGCTGCACGATCAGTACAAGGACAAGGGCCTGGTGATCATCGCGGTCCACGACGATTCAGTCGCCTCGATCGCGGAAATGGATGAGAAGCTGACCGCGACGCGCGCAAAGATGTGGAGCGGCCGCGATCTTCCGTTCCTCATCGCCCTCGACGGCGGCGGACCGACGCGAATCCTCCACACGTCAAAAACCGAACAAGGCGCGACAACCGCGGAGTATGGAATCACCGCGTTTCCGACGACGGTGATTATTGATAAGAAAGGCGCGCTCGTCGGAAACTTCGACGAGAACAATCCCAAGGACCGTGGGTTGCTCGAAAACCTGTTGAATGCGAAATGACTCCTGTAGGGTCCGCTTCAGCGGACCGGTTATTTGCTTTTCGAACGGCGGAGTAACCGGTCCGCTAAAGCGGACCCTACAAAACTCCTGAACGCAAACGAGCGTGCATGTAGGGTGCGCTTCAGCGCACCGGTTATTGGTTTTGGCGTTGAATAACCGGCGCGCTGAAGCGGACCCTACGAAACACACGAACCATTATGGCGTCGTTGGTAGGGTGCCGTTCTTGTTCACTTTGCCCGCGTAGCCGAACTTTTCGAGGTAATACGCCGCAGGTTTGAACTCGTCTTTCGCGGCGGCGAGCTTCTTTTGAAGTATCTCGTCGAGCTGTTTGCGTGCATCGGCCATCGCCGGGTCGTCGATCCGATTCTTCATCTGGTAGGGATCACTCTCATTGTCATAGAGCAACCACGGCCCTTTGAGATCGCGCACGTAAGTGTATCGAATCGTACGCACGCCGCGCATTTCCTTTCCGCCCATCGCGCGCGTCCATTCGCCGAAAGGCGCCACGCATTCGATGAGCGCCGCGTTGTCCGGATTCGGATTCTCGCCACCTTTCATGTGGCCGCTGTAGTCGAGGCCTTCGACCGTCTTCGGAATTGAAACGCCGCACAATCCGAGCAAAGTCGGCAGAATGTCTTCGCTGCTGATTGGGACGTCCAGTTTCTTGCCGTCTGAGCCGAACGCCTTCGGATAATGGCACAGCATCGGAATGCGAATCGATTCGTCCCACGGCTTCTGCTTTCGCACGAAGCCATTGGAATGAAGCATGTCACCATGATCGGAGGCAAAGATCACGACGGTGTCGTCTTCGACCCCGCTGTCGTGCAGCGACTGCCACAGATCGCCAAACGCATGATCGAGCGCGGAGCAGTGCGCGTAATACCCCGCGAGATCTTTCCGCGCCTGCATCTCCATCGCCTTCGGCACATTTGGCCGCAACTGCATCGTCGCGGGGTCGTACATCGCCTTGTATTCCGGCGGAGCGGTGTTGTATGGATTGTGCGGCGGACCCCACCACAGGCACAGGACAAACGGCCTGTCCGACTTCGCGTGCTCGGTGATGTACGCCTGCGCATCTTTCGTCTGCGCGAACGCGTCGTACCCATCCCACAACTTTTGAGTGCGATCATCGTCCGCGTAATAGAGCGAATGGTTGTAATCGTGCGTGCACTCCATCACCTTCCAATAGTCGAATCCCTGGCGGTTGTCTTTGGGGATGTAGGTCAGGCGACCGAGACCATTGAGGTGCCATTTGCCAATCATCGCGGTGTCGTATCCCGCGTTGCGCAACACCTTCGCGAGGGTGATCGCCTTCGGATCGAGCTGCGCGTCGTTGAGAAAGATTCCGTGCGTCGTCGCGCGCTGGCCGGTGAGAAGCGATGCGCGAAATGGACTGCAGACCGGCATCCCCGAAACCGCGTGCGTGAAATCGATCGACTCGCGCTCGAAGCGATCGAAGTTCGGCGTCTTCACGTTCGGATCCCCGGCGTAGCCGAACGCCTGCGCCCGCCACTGATCGGCGACGACGATCACCACGTTCGGCGATCGCGCTTCGACCTGAAATCCCAACCCCGCCGCGAAGAAGAATGCGATCGATCCGAGCATAACCCGATTCATGTCGGCAATATACGGTCACTGTCACTCTGGCAGAAACTCTTCTCGACCGGCATTCTTTGGCAGGAAATGGCGTTTGAACAAGCGGCCGCATTAAAATACAAACATCGATTTCACAAAGACTTAGATATCGAATCCATTCCTCAGAATCCGGCACGCCCCTTGTTATAGACCCCCTCAGCCGCTCCGACGGTCAGGCTTATGGTGCAGGCGAATTCTGAAAACCGTTTCACCGTCCTGCTCGCCAACGAAAGCGAGCAGTGGCACGCCAACCTGCGTCAACTGCTTGAACCGCAGGGCGTGCAGACGGTCGCCGCGAAAAGCGGGCGTGAGGCACTTGGATTGATCGAAACGCGGCCGATTCACGTCGCGGTGCTCGATCAGCAGATGCCCCAGCTCGGCGGACTGCAGGTCGTGAAATTGATGCGTCAACTGAAAGTCGCTCCGCCGGCGATTCTGCTGGCGAACCAGCTCACGACGCATCTGCTGCACGAAGCGCTCGGCATGCACGTATTCAGCGTGCTGAGCAAACCGGTCGACCTGAACGTATTGCTCGACGCCCTGGCCCGTGTGATGAAGCGTCACTACGAAGACCGCTGGCCGATCGAGCCGAATCACGGTTAATGCATGTTGCTCGTTGCAGGTTGCTTGTTGCCTGCCGCGAGAAAAAGGATTTCCAACAAGCAAAACGCAACAAGCAACGCGCCTCTTTTAGGAGAAGAATCATGGCCAAGCTGCGTCCTCTCGGCGACAAGATCCTCGTCAAGCGAGTTGAAGCCGAATCGAAAACCAAGTCCGGCATCGTCCTGCCCGACAGCGCCAAGGAAAAGCCCAAGCGCGGCAAGATCGTCGCCGTCGGTGACGGCAAGCGCCTCGAGAACGGCGAGAAAGCGCCGTTCACCGTGAAGAAGGGCGACGAAGTCATCTTCACCAGCTACGCCGGCACCGAAATCAAAATCGACGGCGAAGAAATCCTCATCATGAGCGAAGACGACGTCCTCGCGGTGGTGGAATAACAAAGAAGCCGAGAAGCCAGGAGCCAGAAGCCAGAAGGAAAACTTCGGCTGCGGCACTTCTGGCTTCTGGCTACTGGCTTCTGGCTACTTTGAATCTTTTGGAGAAATCATATGGCTGCTAAGAAAATCGCATTCGACCAGGAAGCCCGCGAGGCGATCCTGCGCGGCGTGAAGAAGCTCGCTCGCGCGGTGAAAGTCACCCTCGGCCCCTCCGGTCGCAACGTCGTGCTCGAAAAATCGTTTGGCTCGCCGACCGTCACCAAGGACGGCGTCACCGTCGCCAAGGAAATTGAGCTCGAAGACGCTTACGAAAACATGGGCGCGCAGATGGTCAAGGAAGTCGCTTCCAAGACTTCGACCGTCGCCGGCGATGGCACCACCACCGCCACCGTTTATGCCGAAGCGATCTTCGCCGAAGGCATGAAGAACGTCGCGTCGGGCGCCAACGCCACCCAGATCCAGCGCGGCATCAACCTCGCCGTCGATGCCATCACGCAGGAGCTTTCCAAGATGAGCAAGAAGATCAGCTCGTCGAAGGAAGTGGCGCAGGTCGGCACTTCGTCCGCCAACCAGGATCCGCAGATCGGGCAGATGATCGCCGACGCCATGGACAAGGTCGGCAAAGACGGCGTCATCACCGTCGAAGAGGGCAAGTCGCTCGAAACGAGCGTCGAGCTCGTCGAAGGAATGCAGTTCGACAAGGGCTATCTCTCGCCGCACTTCGTTACGAACACGCAGACAATGACGGCCGAGCTCGACGACGCCTACGTCCTCATCTACGAAAAGAAGATCAGCAGCGCGCGTGACCTCGTCCCGCCGCTCAGCAAGGCGGCTGAGCAGGGCAAGCCGATGCTCATCATCGCCGAAGATGTGGATGGCGAAGCGCTCGCCACGCTCGTGGTGAACAAGCTGCGTGGCACGCTCAAGGTGTGCGCTGTGAAGGCGCCAGGCTTCGGCGATCGTCGCAAGGCGATGCTCGAAGACATCGCGATCGTCACCGGCGGACAGGCCATCTTTGAAGAGCTCGGCATCAAGCTCGAAAACGTCGAGCTTTCGCAGCTCGGCCGCGCCAAGAAGATCCGCGTGGACAAGGACAACACCACGATCATCGAAGGCGCCGGCGACGAGAAGGCCATCAAGGCGCGCATCGAGCAGCTCAAGACCGAGATCGACAACACCACCAGCGATTACGACCGCGAGAAGCTCC
>JAICIO010000098.1 GCA_025924315.1 Phycisphaerae bacterium | reverse complement strand
GCGGTAGTGCGAAAGTCGGCGGAAAAATGGGCGTTTTTTGTGAATTCGGAGAAAACGCTGCAGAAGCTTCACGGCCGCCCAGAGCTTTAGCGCCGGGCGGCATTTTCGGGGGTTGCGCTCGCGCGTCGCGATGCCGCCCGGCGCTGCGCTCTGGCACGGCCGTGAAGGGAATCGCACGTACTTGACGCTCGATCGTGAC
Organism: Phycisphaerae bacterium; assembly: GCA_025924315.1. Taxonomy (GTDB): domain Bacteria; phylum Planctomycetota; class Phycisphaerae; order Tepidisphaerales; family Tepidisphaeraceae; genus JAICIO01. Next base: position 20,322 of record JAICIO010000098.1, on the reverse strand, counting down.
ACGGCCTTCCAGGCCGTGCGGCATCGCACTGACCTTACGTCGACGCGCTTTCCACCCACCGGAGTGGCGGGCCAGTCAGGTCCATCCCGTACGTCGCGAAGAGTTTGCGCAGGCCTTCGATGCCGAGCGCTTCATGCACTGGCGGATTGCCATCGTACTTGCCGATTTCGCGGAAGAATTCTTCGATCTTTCCCGCGGGTTGATACACATTGAGAATGCGGCCCGGCGCATCGCCTACGACGGCCCACACGTGCTCGACATTCCGCGGGATGAAGATGCTCTCGCCGCGCCCGAGTTGGAGCTGCTTTTCGCCGACCACAAACTCAAACTCGCCATCGAGCACATAAATCCACTCATCCTGCTCGCGATGTAGATGCTTTGGGCCGCCGGCGCGGCACGTGAACTCGAAGACGCACATCGCACCGTCGGTATCTTTGGCCGAAACCTTGCAATCGATCGGCTCGCCGTTGGGTCCGCCGAGAATGGTGTGCTCGCCGAAGCGATCGTCGCCCGCCGCGACGGTAAATCCCACGAATAATTCTTCGTCGCTCATTTGTTTCGTTCCTTTCAGATGTGCGATCGTTTTATCGATCGTTTCGATCAAGGTTCGCGTGCGGGCGAGATTCTTTTCAAGCACCGCGCGATGCGATTCGAGTGCCGCGATCTTCTCAAACTCCGCGCGGCCGAGAATCTGCCGGATCGCCTTCAGCTCCAGCCCCAGCTCGCGATAAAAGAGGATTTGCTGCAACATCAGCAGCTGCGGCTCTTCGTAGAATCGATATCCGTTATCGCCGACATACGCGGGCTCGAGCAGCCCGACTTCGTCATAGAAATGAAGCGTCCGGACGCTGACATGCGACATCGCCGCGACCTGTTTCACCGTGTAAGCCATCGTGGGGTATTGTCAGGGATAACGTTACGTGAGGGTCAAGACAAATTTCCCTTTTCATGCAGAGATCCTCTCGCGTTCAGGTCGTCATCCTGAGCGAAGCGAAGGATCTCGGTATCAATAATGCTATAGAATTGGAGATCCTTCGCTTCGCTCAGGATGGCGGATATCGGGTCTTTCGAGTACTTTTCATCCATGTCCGAAAACCGCCAGACTTGCTGGCTCGCACGCACTATATTTCCGGCATGAGGCTCCGCCCCGCCGCTTGTTATCGAGCTGTTCTTGCCCGCGATCATCGGTATGACGGGCGGTTCTTCACGTGCGTGAAGACGACGGGGATTTATTGTCGGCCGATCTGTCCGGCCCGTCCGCCGAAGATGGACAACTGCGTTTTCGTGCCGACCGCCGCGGCGGCGCAGGAGGCGGGGTTTCGGCCGTGTTTGCGCTGCCGGCCGGAAAGCTCGCCGGATCTCGACGCCTGGCGCGGCACAAGCGCGACCGTTTCGCGAGCACTGAAATTGATCGAATCCGGCGCGCTCGATGGTGATGACGTCGCGTCGCTCGCGGATCGATTGCAGATCGGCGAGCGACATCTTCGCCGTCTCTTCCGCCAGCACATCGGCGCGGCCCCCGTCACCGTCGCGCAAACCCGCCGCGTGCTGCTCGCCAAGCAACTGATTCACCAGACCAACCTGTCAATGATCGACGTCGCGATGGCGAGCGGGTTCGGGAGCGTGCGGCGATTCAACGAGACGTTTCAAAGTCTCTATCGTCGTCCGCCGGGCGAACTGCGGCGGCGGGATGCGACCGCGACGTCGTCGTCGCCCGAAACGTCGCTGCTGCTGCCCTATCGCGCGCCATATGACTGGGACGCGATGCTCGAATTCCTTCGCGGCCGCGCGATACCGGGCGTGGAGGTCGTCGCCGGCGACAGTTACAGCCGGGTGATTGAGATCGGCGACACGGTCGGATCCTTTACGGTCACGCATGTGCCGCGGCAATCGGCGCTGCGCGTCATCGTTCGATTCCCGAATTTGGGCGCGCTTTCGACGATCATCACGCGCATCCGGCGAATGTTCGATCTGAGCGCCGAGCCCAATGCGATCGCCAGGGCGCTGTCGAGCGATCGCACCCTGGCGCCGCTCGTCACGACGCGCCCCGGCCTGCGCGTTCCCGGCGGATGGGATGGTTTCGAAATCGCGGTGCGCGCGGTGCTCGGCCAGCAGATCACGGTGAAAGCCGCGACGACGCTCGCGGGGAACATCGTCGCGGCGATCGGCACACCGATTGAAGGACCGATCGAGATTCCCGGACTCACACACGCATTTCCGCAGCCCGAACGCTTCACGGCAAGCGCGCTCGCGAGCGTGCGGATGACGCGGGCGCGAATCGCGTTTCTCCTCGGCATCGCGGAGGCAGTTCGCAACGATGCGCGGCTGTTCGATCCCCATCGAGATCTGGAGGAAGCCGTCGAACGACTGCGGCAGCTTCCGGGCATCGGCGAATGGACCGCGCAGTACATCGCAATGCGCGCGCTCGGCGAGACGGATGCTTTCCTCGCCGCCGACATCGGCGTGCTGCGTAAGCTTTCGAAGAACGGCCGGCGCATGAGGCCGGCCGAAGCGCTCGCCCGCGCCGAGCGCTGGCGCCCATGGCGCGCCTACGCGGTGCTGCATTTGTGGATGGCGGATTCGAACCACCGCAACGAGAAACTTTCAAAGGCGCAACTGTAGGGCCCGCTTCAGCGGACCGGTTATTTCTCCGGCGGGGAGAGGAAAGGCGCATAACCGGTCCGCTGAAGCGGACCCTACAAGATGACGGATTGAAACGAAAGCATTAGCAAAGGAGCTTGCCCATGCAGTTATACGTTGAACGATGGAGTTCGCCGGTGTCGACACTGCTCATCGTCACGGATGAGAATGGCGTCCTCCGCGCGCTCGACTTTGCGGATTATGAACCGCGCATGCATCGACTGCTGCGATCGCATTACGGCGAAGTGGCGCTTGACGAGCGTAAATCGCCGCGAGCGATCACCCGCGCGCTTGGAGCGTATTTCGATGGTCAACTCGACGCGCCCGACGAGATTCCGACTGCAACCGGCGGGACAGCATTTCAGCGAAAGGTGTGGAAAGGCCTGCGCAACATCCCGGCCGGCGCCACGATCAGCTACGGTGAGCTTGCGACCGAACATCGGCCATCCGAGCGCTTCGCGCGCGGTCGGCGCCGCCAATGGCCAGAACCCGATCGCGATCGTTGTCCCGTGTCATCGTGTGATCGGTGCGAGTGGCAAGCTCACCGGCTACGCCGGCGGAATCGAGCACAAGCAATGGCTGCTCGATCACGAACGAAAGTTCGACGCGGTGCTGACGGGGGCGCGTTAAAAGTCGGTGTGACACAGCTGCCGTGGGCTGTGCTTGCGTGCAGCAAGAAGCACAGCCGGAAGCGGCTGTGCCACATTTTCGAGGGCTCGCCGCGGTAAGGGTGATGCTTTACCATGCCTCCGGCATGCCTCGACCGCCCAACATTCTCTGGATCTGCACCGATCAGCAGCGGTTCGATACGCTCGGTTGTTATGGCAATACGCACGTGCGCACGCCGATCGTCGATCGATTGGCGCGCGAGGGTGTGCTGTTCGAAAATGCGTTCTGCCAAAGCCCGATCTGTTCGCCGAGCCGGGGGAGTTTTCTCACCGGTCGCTATCCGCGCACGACGCGGCTGCGGCAGAACGGGCAGGATATTCCGCCGGATGAGAAGCTCATCACGCGTTTGCTCGCGGATGCGGGATATGTTTGCGGGCTTGCGGGAAAGCTGCATCTGTCCGCGTGTCGCCCGATCGAAAACCCGCTCGGCGAGCGGCGCATCGATGATGGTTATCAGGTCTTTCACTGGTCGCACCATCCCGATCGTTACGATCCGAAGTACGACCACCTCGCAAACCAGTACACGCAGTGGCTGGCGGGACAGGGCAAAAGGTGGACGACGACGCCGTCGGAAGTCTCGTCGCACGTGCGCATCGGCATGCCGGAGGAGTCCCATCACACGAAATGGTGCGCGGATCGCGCGATTGATTTCGTGCGGGCGGCGCCGAAGTACGAGCGGCCGTGGCTGTTCAGCGTGAACATCTTCGATCCGCATCATCCGTTCGATCCGCCGGCGGAGTATTTGCAGCGGTATCTCGATCGGCTCGACGACATTCCGCTGCCGGATTACGTGGAGGGCGAGCTGGCGGATCGTCCGATCTGGCAGCGGATCGACCACGGCGGCGCGTATGCGGGCGGGTTCATGGCGTTCAGCAAGATGTCCGACCGCGATCATCGCGCGGTGCGCGCGGCGTATTGGGCGATGTGCGATCTGATCGACGTGCAGGTCGGGCGGATGCTTTCGGCGCTGGATGAATCCGGTCAGCGCGAGAACACGCTGGTGATCTTCATGTCCGATCACGGCGAAATGCTCGGCGATCATGGGATTTATCTGAAAGGCCCCTACTTTTACGAGCAACTCGTCCACGTGCCGCTGATTATGCGCTGGCCGTTCGTTCTCGAAGCGGGCAAGGGCATCTCAAGTCTCACTGAACTCGTGGACATCGCGCCGACGCTGCTCGACGCCGCCGGTTTGCAGCGCTCCGCCGGCATGCAGGGTCGCTCGCTTCTGCCGCTTCTTCGGGGTGAGCCGGGCGCGTTCCAACGTGACGATATCTACTGCGAGTTTTACAACTCCAACTTCAGCTACGATCCACCCGCGCACACGACGATGCTGCGCACGAAGCGATACAAACTCACCGTCGCGCACGGCCAATCGACCGGTGAGTTGTACGATCTGCAATCCGATCCGCGGGAGCATCGGAATCTGTGGTCGGATCCCGCGATGCTGCAAACGCGGGCGGAGCTTCTTCAGCGACTCTGCGACCGCATGGCGTTCACGAGTGATCCCCTGCCGCCGCGCACGGCGCCGTGGTGAGTCAGTTCGCGCCGATTGGAGATCGGTGGCACCGACATTGCTGTCGGTGATGGGACGCGGTACTCCGTGACCGATATGCGTCGAGGAGGACTTCGCCGCATCACAGACAGGAATCAACCTTTTTCATCTTCGTCATAAGTCAAGGAGCGTCATTCTGAGCGAAGCGAAGAATCTCGACATTCGAACAGGTGTTCCCGTTTCGAGATCCTTCGCTGCGCTCAGGATGACAACTTTCGCTCGACGAGGGACGTGCACCCATGATGAAAAATGTTGAGGAATGTCTGTGCCACCCAATGATTGCCGCTTCATAGCCCTTTTCACTTGACGCGTAAGCATTCCCTTACGTATATTACATTCGATGGTCGCCCGTCCCGATCGCAAACCCGACGTTTTTGGCGCGATCAGCCATCCCTCGCGGCGGCGCATGCTGGATCTGCTCGCGGGGGCGGATCACTCCGTCAATGCGATGGCGGGTCATTTCAAGATGAGCCGGCCGGCGGTTTCGCAGCATCTACGTGTGTTGCTCGATGCCGGTCTCGTGACCGAACAGCGGCATGGTCGCGAGCGGCGGTATCACTTCGTACCGAAACGGCTCGGCCCGGTGCGCGACTGGATCTCGCAATACGAGCGGTTCTGGGACGACCGCCTTTCGCGGCTGCAGATGCTGCTGTCGAAGAGGAACAAAGGATGACAAATACGATTCAGCGAGAGCTTGTAATTCCGCAGCCGCGCGAGGAGGTTTGGCAGGCGATTACCGATCGCGCGACGCTGGCGCAGTGGATGTTTCCGAACGATTTCGAGCCGCGCGTCGGTCATCGATTTACGTTCGAGGTGCCGGGAGATCCCAACCGGAATTTCAATGGTCTGACCGTTCGCTGCGAAGTGCTGGAGTGCAATCCGCCGAGCTCGCTCGCGTTTTCGTGGTCGGCCGGCGGTCCCGTCGAGAATACGCGTGTGAGCTTCCGCCTGGAACCCGACGGCGAGGGAACGCGGCTGTTCTTTGAGCACTCGGGCTTTGATCTTGCGGATCCCTTTGGTCAGACCGCGTTCAAGGGCGCGCAATATGGATGGGCGAAGATGCTCAGTCAACTCGCCGAAGTTGTCGCGCGGAGGAGTCATTAATTTGTGATAATTTGTAGGGTCCGCTTCAGCGGACCGGTTATTTGTTCGTTTGAAAAGCGAGTAACCGGTCCGCTGAAGCGGACCCTACGAGAACTCGCGGAAGTCGCGGCGCACAGGAGTCATTGATTTGTAGGGTGCGCTTCAGCGCACCGGTTATTCAACTCGAACCGAAATAACCGGTGCGCTGAAGCGCACCCTGCATGAAGGTTATTTGAGAGATCGAACCAATGAGCAAAGCAATCCGCCAGGTCGATGGCTACATCCGCAAGACGAAGGACTGGCAGGACGAGCTCAACGAACTGCGGCGGATCCTGCTCGACTCGCCGCTGACGGAAGAGCTGAAGTGGCGCGTGCCGTGCTACACGTTCGAGGGCAAAAACGTCGCGTTCATCGGACGATTCAAAGAAAGTTGCGCGCTCAGTTTCGTCAAAGGTGTTTTGCTCAAAGATCCGAAGCACATCCTCATTCAACAAACCGAGCAGTCGCAGTCCGTGCGCATCATTCGCTTCACCAGCCGGCAGGAAATCATCAAAGCCGAACCGACGCTCAAAGCGTATATCGAGGAAGCCGTCGATCTGGAAAAGGCTGGCGCGAAGGTCAAACTCAAGACGATTTCACAATACAAACTGCCCGAAGAGCTCGAGGCGAAGTTCAAGGAAATGCCCGCGCTGAAGACCGCCTTCACCGCACTCACTCCAGGTCGGCAGCGGGCGTACATGCTCTACATCGCCGGCGCGAAGCAAGCCAAAACGCGCGAGGCGCGCGTTGAAAAACATGTGAAGCGTATTCTGAGTGGAAAGGGAATCGATGATTAGTGCTGCCACCCGACGTTCAATTCTTCGATGGATTCATATTGTGCTCGCGATCCCGATCGCGGGGTACATTTACAGCCCGTTCTCCGAAATCCCCCAATACGCCCCGCCGACGCGCTACATCTTCTTTCCGCTGATCGCGCTGACCGGAATATGGATGTGGCAAGGCCACCGCGTGCGGCGAATCTTCTTTAAACAGACGGCGTAAGCAATTAAGGACGGGCCCGCGAATCATGCAGATTTGCGGCCTCGGCCACGAAGCTCAACCTGCGATCTGAGGCATCGGTCGGCCCATCTCCACGAGCCATTTGTAATGCGAAACGACCGCTGCAAAAAAAGTCTTATGCGCGGCGTAGCGGATGCCGAATTCGCGGCAAAGATCCTCAACGATTTTCGATAACTCCGGATAGTTCACGTGACAGATGCGACTAAACAGGTGATGTTCAATCTGGAAATTCAGCCCACCGAGGAACCAACGCAGCATTCGGTTTTTTCGGCCGAAATCGACCGTTGTCTGCACTTGATGCACGGCCCATTCCGTTTCCATTCGGCGGGCGCCTTGGGGCGTGGTCGTCGGAACCGGAAACTCCGCTTCTTCGACGCAATGCGCAAGCTGAAACACGACACTTAACACCACGCCGCTGACGAACGCCGCCAGCGCATACACCGCGAGTACCGGCAGCACCGGATGAAAGAGCATCGGCAGGCCGAAGGCAAGACCAAAGAATGCGACCTTGCCGGAAATGAAGATGATCAGGTCCTTCCCCTTCGGGCGCGGGACTCTGTGCTTGCCGATCCGCGCGACAGCGACTTGATAGAAGTCATCGACGAAATGCCATTTGATGGCGAGAAAGCCGTAGAGCATCCACAGATAGATTCCCTGAAAGCGATGGAATGGAAGTCGGCGCTGCTGCGGCGAAAGTCGGCCGAGGAAACCGATGTTGATGTCATCATCCTCGCCGTCGATGTTGGGATAGGTGTGGTGTATGGAATTGTGCTTCCAATCCCACAAATACGAACTGCCGCCGACAAGATCCAGGGTCAGCGCCATCAGCTTGTTCACCCACGGCCGCTCGGAATACGCCTTGTGCCCCGCGTCGTGCTGAATATTAAAACCAATGGCCGCGATCGCGACGCCAAGGATCACCGCCAGCGGAAGGACCAGCCACCAACTTGTCACGAAAAACACGAGCAGCACGTACGCCGCGACAAACCAGGTGAGAATCGTCGCGGTTTTGAAATACATCTGCGGACAATCTCTCCGCGGCCGGCCCGTTTTTTCGAAATAGGCATCGACGCGATGACGCAACTCGCGGATGAAGTGATCGCTGGTGCTGAACTTGAGCCTGGGGGTTTTCTCCCGCGCGTCGCTGGCAGCTCGGATTGGCATTGAATGCCTCCTTGAGGCCTGCACGGCCAAAGGATCTGGGAATCTGATGGCAGGAAGGCGAAAGTTGGTCGGTCTATCCATTGTACGTGACAGAACAGGCGCCGTGCGAAAATAGCGGGTTGAAAATGAGTTTTATCGCTCGCGCGCTTTTAGACGATCGAACATTTCCCGCAGTGTTTTGTCGATCGTGCGGAGGATCTGCTCAGAATCCATCGAATCCAACCGCATCGGCGGGCCGTATTCAACGCGAATCGGATGCGAGCGCGGCCATTTGCGATGGATCGGCCAGGCTTCAAATGAACCAACAATTACTGCGGGAACCACCGGCACACCTGCCCGGTGAACAAGAAGCGTCACGCCTTTCTGAAGGGGCCCGATCTGCCCATCGAGCGTGCGAGCGCCTTCCGGATACATATTGAGAAGGTGGCCTTCCTCCAGCCGTCGAATGGTCTCTTTGAGCGCGCCGATATCGCCGGTGCCCTGCCGCACGGGAAGCGCGTTGAGCACCGATCGCAGGAACCATGCGCCGAATGGGTTCTCGAACAGTTCTGCTTTCGCGATGTAATTCAACGGCCGATGCAGGCGCACCGCGAGAAGGACCGGATCAAGGTTTCCTTGATGATTGGAGACAATCAGCACGCCGCCGCTGCGCGGGATGTTGTGCCGGCCGTAGACTTTTAAATCAAAGAGCAGCGTCGTCAGGATGTGCGCGATGACCTTTAATGATTTCCAGGCGAGTAAGGCCCGCGTTTTCATCCGCCCGCCCACTGACCCGCGCTCCCGAGCAGGCGATCGAAGACAAAATCCCAATCGGCTGCGGCGTATCGCGGGATGGCACGAATATCGCCGCGTAACAAAATCGCCGCTTGCGATGACGCCAGCGTCACCGCCGCGTCACTCAGCTCGAGCACCAGCTCGTGAAAGATTGTGCCCATGATCTGCGGCGGCACCTGAAGGCGAGTCGCGTTTTCCGCGATCAATTGAGCGTACGCGATCGTCGCAAGACACTGACCCAAGCCAATCGAGACGAGCGAATTTGCGGCCGCCTGTTTGTACTGCTCATCATTGATCGTGGATGCAAATCCCTCGGTCTGCTTTGCGAAGAGCCGGACGTTCTCGATCGACATTAAGGGCTCGAATGCTCGGCGCCAATCGGAGAACGCAATTGTGTTCACCCCACCGGTGCGCGCGATAAAGAGATACGGATTCTCGCCCGACTGCGCCTCGCCGAGCGACAGCGACGGCGCCTCCTTCGCAGTGGCATCCCCCTTCCGGAAATACGCTGGAATGAATTGGCAAACCAAGTCGAGATTGATGTGGGTACTTCCTTCGAGGCTTGGAATGAGCGGCGCGTCGCGCAGCGCCATTTCGAAATACGTATCGGCCTCGAACGCTTTGGCGCCCATGCATTCGCCGAGCAACGCCATCACCTTGACGCCTTCAGTTCCAACCTTGGCCTTCTGAACCGCACAGTACAGCTGATAGCGGCGGTCGTCTTCGTTTGCGCACCGGAGGTAATCGAGTGCGCGATAGGCGTAGAGCTTCATCGCGGTCAGCCGCACATACGCCTGTGACGTCAACATGCGAATGTGCGGAAGATTGATCGCGGGCGCTCCGTACAGCATTCGCCGACTGAGATGCACAATTGCTTCTTCGAATGCATGTTCGCAAATGCCGATCGAGCCGAATCCGAGGCAGAATTTGCCGAGGGTTACCGTTCCAAAGATCGCATCCCACGCCGCTCGTCCCTCGGCGACGATGTCGGATTCATCGAACGGATGATCGTTCACTTCAAATTCGCCGACGAACGCACTGTGGACGCCGATGGTGCGGATCTTTTTGGCCTTGGTCATTGCCGGCGACTGTCCCGGTCGCAGGGCAAAGAGCATCATTGGCGCCCGCCGCGGATTACCGCGCGATCGCGCGCTTTGCTTGCGCGCCAGAATCGAGATCATCCCGGCACAGTTGCTGTTGCCGATGTAGTACTTTTTCCCACGGGCAACGAACTGACCCGGTGAGCTTTCGCGGACGGTGAACTCATTCCCCAGCAGATCCGAGCCATGCTCACGCTCGGAAACTCCGAAGGCAAACAATTCGCCGCGTTGCAGTAACTCGACCGCCTCGCGCCTGAGCCCGTCATTCGATCCCATCAAAATTGAAAACAGCCCCAGGAAGGTGACTTGCAGGCTATAGCCGTGGGCGGGACTGAAGTAACCAAACACCTCCAAAAATCGCGTGAGCCGAAGTAAATCGAATTCACCTCCCGTTTGTGAGTATTTCCGCGGCGTAAGCAGATCAGCATAGATCTTGTGTTGCCGCACGTAGGCGAGCCAGTCGTCATACCACGCTTCGAGCCGGTCCTCTTCCTTCAGAACGGAAAGCCCCTTGCCGTCAAAAAACTCGATCAGCTTCTTCACGGCGGGATCGTGCAGATAGAACTCATGCACAGGTGAGATGGCCGAGAACGACTGCGGATAGATGACGGCAATGCGCGTGAGATGTTCCTTCGCTGGAAGTCTACGCAAGGGCCCGCGTTTTAGTGCGCAATTTAGTTAATTTCCGCGATATGTTTCAGTGAACCGCCGGCGGAAGCGCTCTTCCATGTTTTCGCAAGAACCGACGTACCGTCGGCCAGTGCGTTCATTTCGGAGAACGTAGACGTAATACAAAGCCGGACAAGATACCAATTGAACTTTTCGTCGCCGGTTGGCCAAGCTGCTCGCCCAAGGCGTACTGAAACAGCAGACCCCCGCAGATTAATTGTCGGCTCCATAATGCTTTAAGACAGATATCCCGGCGCCTCGGCCGGCCACGCGGGCGTTCGGCACCGGTCCCGGCCTGGCATGGGTGTGTAAGCGGCCGCTTCGACTCTGATGGTCGCTCGCCGATTTGCCGCGGATTCGATGACGTCCGGACGCCCAAAAAGGCGCACAATGTATTGACAATGATGATGTCCTCGAGCGACCAGAGCCGTGCATGCGCGGCGCAGGTGACGACGCTGCTCAATCGGGCCCGCGACGGAGACGCACAAGCCGCGGCGAACCTGCTCCCTCTCGTTTACGAGCAACTTCGTGCGTTGGCGGATCGGAAAATGCAGCAGGAGCGACCGGATCAAACGCTTCAAGCCACCGCGCTGGTTCATGAAGCGTATCTGCGCCTGGTCGATACGACGAAGGTCCAGCTTTGGGAAGGCCGGTGGCATTTTTTCGCGGCCGCCGCCGAGTCGATGCGGCGGATCCTGGTGGACAACGCCCGCCGCCGGGGCCGGATCAAACGAGGGGGCAATTTGAACCGAGTGGACCTGGACAAGCTCGAAGTGACCGTGCACGACCCGCCGGACGAGTTGTTAGCTCTCGATGAAGCGTTGACCCGTTTTGCGCAGCAGCACCCGGAAAAGGCGCAGCTCGTAAACCTGCGTTACTTCGGCGGCCTGACACACGAAGAAGCGGCGCAGGCGCTTCGGATTTCACTTTCGACCGCCGATCGCCACTGGGCTTATGCCCGCGCATGGCTCTACCGGCAGATGGCATCGGAAGAAAAGCCACGTCATTGACAAACGAGGAAACCATCTTCGCCAATGCGCTGCGGAAGTCGTCCGCGACAGAGCGAGATGAGTATCTCGACCAAGCCTGCACCGGCAATGCCCAGCTTCGCGATGATGTGGAGAGGCTTCTGCGCGCGCACGACCGACGCGGCGGGATCCTGGAAGCTTCACCTCTGGGGACCGACGCGACGGCGCCGACGCGCACGGCTTCCGAGGGCATCGGCGCGACCATCGGCCCATACAAACTGCTGGAGCAGATTGGCGGCGGCGGGATGGGCGCCGTTTACATGGCCGAGCAGCTTCGCCCGGTGCGCCGCAAGGTCGCCCTGAAGATCATTAAGCCGGGAATGGACAGCGCGCAGATCATCGCGCGCTTCGAGGCCGAGCGGCAGGCGCTGACGATGATGGATCACCCCAACATCGCCAAGGTGCTCGACGCCGGCACCACCGACGCGGGACGCCCGTACTTCGTAATGGAGCTGGTGAAGGGGATCCCCATCACCGACTACTGCGATCAGGCGCGGCTGAATATGCGGCAGCGGCTGGAGCTTTTCATCAATGTCTGCAACGCCGTCCAGCACGCGCACCAGAAGGGCGTGATCCATCGCGATCTAAAGCCGTCCAACGTCCTGGTCACGCTGCACGATGACAAGCCGGTACCGAAGGTCATCGACTTCGGCATCGCCAAGGCGGCCGGGCAGCTTCTAACGGATAAGACACTGTTCACCAACTATGCGCAGATTGTGGGGACGCCGCTGTACATGAGCCCCGAGCAGGCGCAGATCAGCGGGCTCGATGTGGACACGCGCAGCGACGTCTATGCGCTGGGCGTATTGCTGTACGAACTACTCACCGGAACGACGCCGTTCGACAAACAGCGCCTTCGCGACGCGGCATACGATGAGATGCGGCGCATCATCCGCGAGGAGGATCCGCCGAAGCCCAGCACGCGCCTGAGCACGATGGGCGAGAAGTTAACGCTGGTCTCACAGCAGCGCCACACAGACACAAAACATCTGGGCCAGCTCGTGCGCGGGGAGCTGGACTGGATTGTGATGAAGGCGCTGGAGAAGGACCGGACGCGCCGGTATGAGACCGCAACCGGCCTGGCGCGCGACCTTCGGCGATACCTCAGTGACGAGCCGGTGGAGGCATGCCCGCCGTCGGCGAGGTATCGCTTCCGTAAGTTCGCACGACGGAACAAATCTGCACTCGCGGTCAGTGGACTGGTGCTGCTCTTCCTCGTGCTCCTGGGCAGCGCAATCGGCTGGACGGTGCGTGATCGGACAGCGCGGCAGGCGAGAGTATCGGGGCAGCTTGAGCTGATCCTGAAGGAGGTGGCCCGGCTCGAAGAGGCGGAGAAGTGGTCCGAAGCGCTGATATCAGCGCGACAGGCTGAGCCCGCCCTCGCCGAAGGCGAGGCACCGTCAGAAACCCAGGAACGCGCCCGGCAAGCATTGGCCGATTTGAAACTTGTCCAGCAGCTTGAGGATATCCGAGCCAAGAGTGGAACAGTTTGGGTCACTGATGTCGCACTCCGCTTAGCCGCGCAGGCGGACCAGGAATACGCGGCTGCGCTGCGACAAGCCGGGATCGACCTCGATGCGCTGCCGACAAGTGAGGCCGTGCATCGAATCACTGCGCGCCGGGAAATCGCGGCAGCGCTGTTGCCGGCGCTCGATGACTGGCTCGCAGTTCGAATCATGCGCAGGAATGTCGAAGTCCGAAGCATGAACAAGGATGAAGCCTCGTTTCGCCGGCTCATCGACTTGCTCCATGACGCGGACCCGGATCTGTGGCGGCAGCGGGTGCGGGAGGCCATGGCTCGCAGGGATCAGTCGGCCTTGGCCGATCTCGCGACGTCCGCGGAGCTCGACCGGCAGCCCGCGGCCACCTTGACGTTGTTGTACTCAGCGCTGTGGGCGAGCGGCAAGGACCGCGAGCGGGAAATGGTGCTGCGGCGGGCCCAGTGGAAATACCCGAGCGACTACTGGATCAACCACCGCCTGGGCGTGGATCTGATCTGGCGGCGGAAGCCGGATGATGTGCGGGAGGGGATCGGCTTTATGCGCGCGGCCCTTGCTCTCCGACCCCAGAGCATCCATGCTCTGCTCAACTTGGGCAATGGCTACTTTTTTCTCGGACAGTACGATCAGGCCATCGCCTGCTACCGGAAAATGATTGAAATCTCACCGAACTCCTGGGTCGGATTTGCCAGTCTCGGAGGGTCACTCGTTCGCAAAGGTTTGTACGACGAGGCAATTGCCGCGCTTGAGCAGGCGTTAAAGAAGTCCATAAGTGCACCCTATAGCGCAGGGGTGTACGTCGATCTATCGATGATTCACAGTAGCCGTCCGGAAGTACACCTTCGCAACGCCGGCCGTGCGGCGGAGTTTGCCGAGAAAGCCATCCAGATCGAACCGCAGGCTAGTAATCATTGGACCGCACTCGGCATCGCGCGCTACCGTCAAAGCCGATGGCAGGAAGCGCGCACCGCTCTTGAAAAGGCTCTGGAACTTGGAACAGACAGTTGGGGCGGGACACATCGCTGGCCGGAGGCCATCGATTGGTTCTTCCTCGCAATGTCAAACTGGCAACTTGGACAAACTGACCAGGCGCGCCAGTGCTACGGCCGAGCGGTGCAATGGATGGAGAAGGCACAGCCGTGGGAGATAGATATCGAGGAACTCGCCCGCTTCCGGACCGAGGCGGAAAACCTGCTGGCGGTGCCCGGTTCGACGACGCGCTGAAGTTCCCACGCTCGCTCGCCTCCAGCCGGTCTCGCACTTCCGCCACTCTCCGATACGCCTTCGGCCGATCTCAGCCCCCGCCTCATATTTTCCTGAAGTGATCCGCGCGGGAAAGGCGCATTCCTTCACAGTTGACGGCACTACCACGCCCTAAGTCCGCGGCGTGTGCCGCAATCTCTGCTGAGGGAGAACATGATGAATCAACGACTGAAGGAGATGGTTAGCTCCGTGTTACTGGCATCGATGCTCAGCATCGCTGGCTTGGCGCAAGCCGGCGGCATTCGCACGGTCGCCCTCAGCGGCCAGCAGGCCCCGGGCCTGCCCAGCGGCGTGAGTTACGACAGCATTGACAATTTGTGGTATGTGCTGAACGACGCCGGCCAAACCGCGTTTCTCGCCACCTACGCGGATAGCAGTAGTAATGTCATCGGCGCAGGACTCTGGGCGGGCACTTCCGGTAGCCTTGCGCTCGTGGCGGGCAGTAGTGTTCAAGCTCCCGGAACGCCCAGCGGCGTGACCTTCAACGGGTTTGGCAAAATCGGGATCGATCAATTCGGCCGAGCCGCGCTTTCCGCCGCCCTCGCCGGTCCCGGCGTGGACACCAACAACGAGACCAACAGCCAAGGCATCTGGGCACCGAGTACCAGCGGCTTAGCTCTGGCGGCCCGCGCCGGCAACCAAGCCGCAGGGCTGCCCAGCGGTGTGATCTATGGGGCAGGATCTCCCGACCCCTTTTCACTCGTGACCAATAAACCGGGGCAAGTCGCCTTCTATAGCTACCTCAATTTCAATTACACGTATCAGGAGCAAGGCCTCTGGTCCGGAGCTGCCGGTAGCCTTCGACTGGTGGCGCGGACCGGCAACCAAATCCCCGACTCGACCAGTCACGCCCCCGGTACGCCCAGCGGCGTGAACTTCAGCACCTTCACATCGCCCGTGCTCAACGATGCCGGCGAAACCGCGTTTGTGGGAGGCCTCACCGGCACCGGGATATCGTATAACGTCAATGACGTGGGAATCTGGTCGGAGGGTTCCGGCAGCCTGGCCTTGGTCGCCCGTGCCGGAAACCATGCCCCCGGTACGGCTAGCGGAGTGAATTACGGCTCCGGCTTCTTTCCACCCGCGCTCAACAACGCAGGTCACATCGCCTTTGCCGCCATACTCACCGGCAGCGGCGTGGACAATACGAACTTCACGGGCCTCTGGTCGGGCGATTCCACTGGCCCGGCTCTGGTGGCTCGCGGCGGAAGCCAAGCCCCAGGCACCCCCAGCGGCGTGAAGTTCCGCGACTTCTACACCTCACAGCCCGTCCTCAACAACGCCGATCAAATCGCGGTCTGGACCTTCCTCACCGGCGCCGGCGTGGACTCCACCAACGACGAGGGAATCTGGTTGGAGAACTCCGGCGCCTTGGCACTGATGGCCCGTAGCGGCAGCCACGCCCCGGGCACGCCCAGCGGCGTAAACTACGAGTACCTTACTCAGCCTGACATAAATGATGCCGGCCAGATCGCGTTTGCCGCCAGCCTCACCGGCAGCGGCGTGAACTCGACCAACGACTCAGGGATTTGGGTGACCGATACGGCCGGCGTGCTGGAGCTTATTGCCCGCGAGGGAGACCTGCTCGAAGTCGCTCCCGGCGACTTCCGCACGATCGCGTCTTTGAGTTTGAACGGCCTCCTGACGGGCAATAGCGACGGCCGAGGTAGTGACTTCAACAACGCGGGCCAGCTCGCCTTCTGGGCAAGTTTCACCGACGGCTCGGAAGGTATCTTCGTCTCCAACGCCGTCGCCACCCCCGAGCCCGCCGCGCTCGCATTGCTCAGTATCGTGCTTCCCGCTCTATTCCGCCGTTATTCGCGCACGCGCAAGTAACAAATGAAGAAGCCCTTCGAGATTCTCCTCGAAGGGCTTTCCGTCTCCCAAAGTCGGGGTGAAAGGATTTGAACCTTCGACCTCTTGGTCCCGAACCAAGCGCTCTAAACCAAGCTGAGCTACACCCCGGGAAATTCAATTATTGTCCGACCTCTTGCGAGGGCGAAGTAGTTTAGGGCTGATTGGGGGACGTTGCAAGCGCTCACGAGTTGGGCCGGCCAGTGTTACAACTTACACATCTTCGTGAGCGAAATGGACTTGTCGGCGAGCGACGGAAACATTCTCGTCCTCAACTCCGGATCGTCGAGCGTTAAGTTCGCGATCTTCGGAGATGTGCCGCATGGCGCGGCGCGACTCGCGGGCGGGTCGATCTCGGGGATCGGCGCAAACGCGGCACAGCTCGCGATCGCGTGGACGGGCCATGAGGCCATCGTCAAAGAACTGGGGAAACTGGATCATTCGACCGCGATTCATTTTCTGTTCGAAAATCTGCCTGATGCCCGGTTCAAGGCTGTCGGGCATCGAATCGTTCATGGCGGGCCGAAATATCTTCAGACGACATTGATCGACCGGCATTGCATCGACGATCTGAAATCGATCGTCGCCTTCGCGCCGGAGCATCTTCCGCAGGCAATCGCGTTGATCGAAGCGGTGGCGAAACGGTTTCCGACTGTTCCGCAGATTGCGTGCTTCGATACGGCGTTTCACAAGGACCTGCCCACCGTCGCGCGCACCCTGCCGCTTCCGCGGCGACTGCAAGCGATCGGCGTGCGGCGCTACGGGTTTCATGGGCTGTCGTACGAATACCTGATGCGCGAGCTGAAGCGCGTCGGTCGGCCGGGCGAAGCCGACGGACGTGTGATCCTCGCACACCTGGGCAACGGCGCGAGCATGGCCGCGGTTCATCAGGGAAGATGCATCGACACAACGATGGGCATGACCCCCGCCGGCGGATTGGTGATGAGCACGCGCACCGGCGACATCGATCCAGGGATTGTTTTATTTCTCGAGCGCCATGAAAACCTCTCGCCGGAGCAGTTTCATCGGATGGTAAATCACGAATCGGGAATGCTCGGGATCTCGGAAACCAGCGGCGATGTGCGGGCACTGACCGAAGCATCCTCGCGCGATCCGCGCGCGGCGGAAGCAATTGAGATGTTCTGCTACTCGGCGAGGAAGTGGATCGGCGCCTTCGCCGCCGCGCTGGGCGGGCTCGACACACTCGTTTTCAGCGGCGGGATTGGTGAACACGCCGCCGACGTCCGCGCGCGAATCTGCGAGCCTCTGGCATTTCTCGGCATCGAGATCGATCCGACGCGCAACGCGCAGCATGCAGCGATCATTTCGCGCGACGCCGTGAGCGCCATCGTTCGCGTCATTCCGACCGATGAAGAATCGACGATTCTCCGCGCCGTCCAAACACTCCTCTCAATTTCTAAATCGGAAACAAAGCCATGACACTCTCCGCTGACCAACTCAACAAGATCGACGCCTACTGGCGCGCGGCGAATTACCTTTCGGTCGGGCAGATTTATCTGCTCGACAATCCGCTGCTGCGCGAGCCGCTTTCGGTCAAGCACATCAAGCCGCGGCTGCTCGGGCATTGGGGCACGACGCCGGGGCAGAATTTCATTTACGTGCATCTCAATCGCGTGATCAAAGAGCGCGACCTCGACATGATCTACATTTCCGGCCCGGGTCACGGCGGGCCGGCGCTCGTCGCGAATGTGTATCTCGAAGGGACGTACAGCGAGATTTATCGCGACATCACGCAGGATGAAGATGGGCTGCGGAAACTGTTCAAGCAGTTTTCATTTCCGGGCGGGATTCCGAGTCACGTCGCGCCGGAGACGCCGGGGTCGATTCACGAAGGCGGCGAGCTGGGCTATTCCCTCAGCCACGCGTTCGGGGCGGTGTTCGACAATCCGGATTTTACCGTCGCGTGTATCGTGGGTGATGGCGAGGCGGAGACGGGACCGCTGGCGACGGCGTGGCATTCGAACAAGTTCCTCAATCCCGTGACGGACGGCGCGGTGCTGCCGATCCTGCATCTCAACGGTTACAAAATCGCAAATCCAACCATTCTCGCGCGCATCCCGAAAGAGAAGCTCGAGAAGCTGATGATCGGTTACGGATGGAATCCGTATTTCGTCGAAGGCGACGACCCCGCGAAGATGCATCAGGCGATGGCAGAGACAATGGATCGCGTGATGGACGAGATCAAGGCGATTCAACAGCGGGCACGAAGCGGTGAGAAGATCGAGGGTACGCCGGTGTGGCCTATGATCGTGCTTCGCTCGCCGAAGGGTTGGACGGGGCCGAAGGTGGTCGATGGTGAGCCGGTCGAAGGAACCTTTCGATCGCACCAGGTTCCACTGTCGGATCCGTCGAAGAATCCGGAGCATCTGAAGCAGCTGGAGCGGTGGCTCAAGAGCTATCGGCCGACGGAACTGTTCGACGAAAACGGGACATTCAAGCCGGAACTGCAGGAGCTGGCGCCCAAAGGCGAGCGGCGAATGGGCGCGAATCCGCGCGCGAACGGCGGGATTCTGCTCAAAGACCTCCGGCTGCCGGATTGGACGAAATATGCGATCGATGTGCCGAATCCCGGCGGCGCGATGGCGGAGGATACACGCGTGCTCGGTGGCTTCTTACGCGATGTGATTAAACACAACGAAGACCAGCGGAACTTCCGGATCTTCGGGCCGGACGAGACGATCTCGAATCGGTTGACC
This sequence comes from Phycisphaerae bacterium, assembly GCA_025924315.1. Classification (GTDB taxonomy): domain Bacteria; phylum Planctomycetota; class Phycisphaerae; order Tepidisphaerales; family Tepidisphaeraceae; genus JAICIO01. The sequence goes on along the minus strand of JAICIO010000098.1, from coordinate 1,248 downwards.
GAAGTTTTCGAAGCCACCAATCGCCAATGGGAACCGCCGATCATGAAGACGGACGAGTATCTCGCCCCCGAAGGGCGTGTGATCGAGGTGCTGAGCGAGCATCAATGCGAGGGGTGGCTCGAAGGGTATCTGCTCACCGGTCGCCACGGCCTGTTCAACAGCTACGAAGCGTTCATCCACATCATCGATTCGATGTTCAACCAGCATGCGAAGTGGCTGAAGGTAACGCGACAATTACCTTGGCGGCGGCCGATCGCTTCGCTGAATTATCTGCTGGCGTCGCACGTGTGGCGGCAGGATCACAACGGGTTTACGCATCAGGATCCCGGATTCATCGATCACGTCGTGAACAAGAAGGCGGAGATTACGCGCGTGTACCTTCCGCCGGACGCGAACTGTTTGCTGAGCGTGATGGACCACTGTTTGCGAAGTCGCCATTACGTGAATGTCGTCGTGGCCGGGAAACATCCCGCGCCGCAGTGGCTCGATGTGGACGCGGCGATGAAACATTGCGCCACCGGCATCGGCATCTGGGAATGGGCGAGCAATGACAAGGGTTTTGAGCCGGATGTCGTGATGGGCTGCGCGGGCGACGTGCCGACGCTCGAAACGCTCGCCGCCGTTACCATTCTGCGCCGTACGCTGCCGGAGCTGAAGATTCGCGTGGTGAATGTTGTCGATCTGATGCGTCTGCAACCGAGCAGCGAACATCCGCACGGCCTCAACGATCGCGATTTCGATGTGCTCTTCACGAAAAGCAAGCCGATCATCTTCGCCTATCACGGTTATCCGTGGCTGATCCATCGCCTCACGTATCGTCGCACGAATCACGACAACCTGCACGTGCGCGGATACAAAGAAGAAGGCACGATCACCACACCGTTCGACATGGCCGTGCTGAATGATCTCGATCGATTTCACCTCGCGATGGACGTGATTGATCGCCTTCCGCAGCTGGGATCGAAGGCGGCGTATCTCAAGCAGGACCTACGCGACAAGCTGCAGGAGCACCGCCGATACATCAACGAGCACGGCGATGATTTGCCGGAGATCAAGAACTGGAAATGGGGACCGTATTCAACAACGGACGGCCAAGCCCCGCCGGAGTTGCGGGGCGGAACGAGCGCGAAGAAATCTCGTCGCACAACCCCCGCCCGCCGCGCGCGTTCGCGACGGAAGTAGCAGGTCTCGCATTGAGTCCCCCGTAGGGTCCGCTTCAGCGGACCGGTTATTCTCTCGCTTCGAATG
>JAICIO010000097.1 GCA_025924315.1 Phycisphaerae bacterium | reverse complement strand
TTCAAGCCATTTGATTCCTTCCAGTCCCGCGATGATGAAGTAAACCTGAATTCCCCAAAACACGAAGAACGAAATCCACAAGTGCGCCGGAACGGAAACCCAGCCTTTGAACAGCACGCGAAGGCATCCATCGATCGCCTCTCCGCCGATCCATGTTTGAATGCCGAACCACCCGCACGCGACGATCGCCCGCAGGATCGCGGGAATGTTCGCGCCCCTCGTGCCGAAGCTCGAGCGAAGCAGAACCGGGAACGAGACGCCATACTTCGTCCCCGCGTGCGCGTTCAGGCACATCGGGATCAGCACCAGCGCATTGCCGAGCAGCACCGTGAGCATCGCCTGCCACCACGTCATGCCATCTTCGATCATCCCGCCGGCGATCGTGTAAGTCGTGATGACGACGCTCATGCCAATCCACAGCGCCGCGATGTTCCACGTGGACCAGGTGCGCTGCGCGATCGTCGTCGGCGCAAGATCCTTGTTCCACAACGGGGACGACGAGACGTCGTCGTGCAGCTCGACGAAATCCAAGGCTGGTTGGTCGATCACGTCGGTCATGCTGCTCCACCTTCGCCGTTGGGATGAGAAAGCGCGGGGGACGGCGAGATTCGTGAACGCTCGTCGCGACGAATCGTGTTCTCGATGCGTCGATCCGGGATCAGCCAGATCATTGCGACGATGACGTACGCCGCGCTGCCCGCCCATGGGCGCCAGCACGAAAGGGCGATGCCAACGATGTAGCACCCGATCGATAGCCAGCCCTTTCGGTCATCGCCGATCGCGCGGGCGAGAACCGATTCCTTCCCGTGCAGTCCAATGAGCGTGCGAACCAGGATTGAATATGAAATCGCGCACATGAGCAGCGTCACGCCGTAAAGCGCCGTCGGCACGGAAGCCAGGTGGTTCTCGTCCACCCACGCCGTCGCAAAGGGGATCAGCGAGAGCCAAAAGAGTAGATGCAAGTTCGCCCACAGCACTCCGCCACTGACGCGATGCGAAACCTGGAACATGTGATGGTGATTGTTCCAGTAGATGCCGAGGTAGATGAAGCTGAGCGCGTAGGAAAGCACCTGCGGGCCGAGCGGCTTGAGCGCCGCGAGCGTCGGCTCGTGCGGGACTTTCAGCTCCAGCACCATGATCGTGATGATGATCGCGATCACGCCGTCGCTGAATGCTTCCAGGCGATTCGTCTTCACTCAGAACCTCTCACAACAACGCACCCTGACGAGCCGCGACCGTGAGGGAGCGGTCTGTCCGGTGAGCCAACCGCTCCCTTACGGTCGCGGCTCGTCAGATCGTTCGACAATCGTGCGCCTCTCGTCAAAGCTGCGCGCATTCGCCGCGGCGGATGAACTTCCCTTCGCCTGGCGTGCCTTTGTACTGGCCGTCTTCGATGATCACCTTTCCGCGGCTCAGTACCGTCTCGGGCAGGCCCTTGATCTGCATGCCTTCGAAGAGGCTGTAATCACAATTCATGTGATGCGTCTTCGCGGAGATCGTGCGCTCTTTGTTGTGATCGAAGATAACGATGTCGGCGTCCGATCCCGGAGCGATCGTGCCTTTCTTCGGGAACATGCCGAACATTTTCGCGCTGGCGGTCGAGCAGAGATCGACCCATTTGTTCAGGCTGAACCCGCGCTTCATTGCGCCGTCGTAGACCAGGGAGAGGCGATCTTCGACGCCTGGCCCGCCGTTCGGGATCTTCCGGAAATCCCCGCGGCCGAGTTCTTTCTGGCCCTTGAAGTTGAACGGGCAGTGATCGGTGGACACTTCCTGCAGGTAGCCGAGCTTCAATCCCTTCCACAGCGGCTCGATGTTTTCCTTCGGCACGAGCGGCGGGGTGAAGACGTACTTGGCGCCTTCGAAGTTCGGTTTGTCGTAATACGTTTCGTTGAGGAAGAGATACTGCGTGCACGTTTCGCCGAAACTGGCGTTGCCTTCGTCGCGCGAGCGGACGATCTCATTCATCGCGCTCTCGCACGAGACGTGAACGATGAAAACCGGCGCGTTTGCAACTTCGCCGACGCGCAGCGCACGGGCGACGCCGTCCGCCTGCATCGTCGGCGGACGCGACTGCGCGTGATACTTCGGCTCCATCTTCCCCTCGGCCACGAGGTTGTCGATCATCTGCTGAATCGCGATGCCGTTCTCCGCGTGCACCAGCGTCATCCCTCCCGCTTCGCCGGCGCTTTGCATCACGCGGAACATCGTCGTGTCGTCAATCATGAACACGCCGGGATACGCGAGAAAGATTTTGAACGTCGTGATCCCGCGCTCGACAACCTCCGCGAACTCCTTCTTATGTCGCGGTTCGTATTCGGTGACGGCGAGGTGATACGAATAGTCGATGGCGCACTTCGGCCCCGCCCGCGAATCCCAGTCGTCGAGCGTCTCTTTAAATGTCTTCCCCTTGTACTGAATCGCGAAGTCGATAATCGAAGTCGTCCCCCCAAACGCCGCCGCGATCGTGCCGGTTTTGAAATCATCCGAAGAGACCGTCCCCCCAAACGGCAGTTCCATATGCACATGCGGATCAATCGCGCCGGGAATCACCAGCTTGTTCGACGCGTCGATCGTTCGATCCGCCGTCTGCGGCAGAGTCTTCCCGACGCCGACAATCTTCTCGCCGTCAATGAACACATCACCGATGTAGTCGTCGGTTGCGGTAATCACTCGCCCGTTCTTGATCAATGTCGTCATGCTTGATTCCTCGCGCAAAGGTCGCAGAGATCGCAGAGGTCACAAAGAGTAATGTTCTTTTCTTTTGGGATCTTTGCGATCTCTGCGATCTCTGCGAATCACATCTTCGCCGCGGCAGTCAGGCCTGCGTCCAAGGCGTCGGCGAGTTGATCCGCCTGTTCCTTTGTCGCATTCAGCATCAGGCCGGTGCGGATGACGTTGCCGTAGACGCCGCCTTTGCCGATCAGGACGCCTTGTTTCTTCGTTTCTTCGAACACTGCGTTCGTGGCCTGCGGCGCGGGCTCTTTGGTTTTGCGGTCTTTCACCAGCTCGATGGCTTGCATGAGCCCGAGACCGCGTGCATCGCCCACGAGTCGATGCTTTTCCTTCAATCCTTGCAGACGTTCGCCGAGGTGTTTGCCGACGACGGCGCAGTTCTTCACGAGGTTGTCGGATTCGATCACGTCGATCACGGCGCGGGCGGCGGAGCACGAGACGGGATTTCCGCCGAAGGTTGCGAAGGTGATGCCGGGGTATTTGTCGGCGACTTCTGGCGTCGCGATCGTCAGCCCGATCGGCGCGCCGTTGCCCATGCCCTTGGCGCTGGTGAGAATGTCCGGCGTCACCTTCCAATGACTGATGCCGAACATGTGATCGCCCGTGCGGCCCCACGCCGCTTGCACTTCGTCGCTGATGAAGAGCCCGCCGTATTTACGCGCGATGCCAGCGGCTTTTTCGAAATAGCCTGGCGGGGGGACGATGAACCCGCCGGCGCCGATCACCGTCTCGGCGAAGAACGCCGCGATCTCTCCGCCGGTCTCCGTCAGGATCAATTCTTCAATATCTTCTGCGCACTTCAGCCCGCACTCCGGATATTGCAGATTGAACGGGCAGCGATAGCAGTATGGCGCATGTGCGTGATGAATCCCCGGCATGATGTTCGGCGGTTTCTTCCATCCGCTCTGTCCGCACATCGCCAAGGTTTGCGCACTACGACCGGAATAGGAGTGACGCAACACGACCAATGGCAATCGACCGGTGTACGTTCGCGCGGCAGCCACCGCGGTCTCATTTGCTTCCGTCCCGCTGCTCGTGAAGAACGACTTCTTCAAATTCCCCGGCGCGATTTGCGCGAGCTTCTCCGCCAGATCCGACTGCGGCTTGTTCGCGTAGAGCGTCGACGTGTGATTGATCAGCTTCACCTGATTGACGATCGCCTCGACGACCTTCGGATTTGCGTGTCCGATCGAAACCGTCAGCACGCCACCAAACGCATCAAGGTATTTCTTCCCGTCGCTGTCCCACACGTACGACCCTTCGCCGCGCGTCAGCTCGATCGGCTCCTTGTAGAACATCGTCGCGGCTGGGAAGAGATACTCTTTGTGTTTCTGAACTGCTTGCGATGTGCTCATAATCTCACATGGTTAAGGCGTCGGTGCGCGCGCATTGGTCTATCCGCCGTCGGTTGGATCGTTCGATTATCTTGTGTTACGTGGTTTTGGTGCGCGAAACGCGAAGAAAACGGCAGCTCGTGATTCCCGGATATGCGTCATCACGTATCCCAAAGTGCCCCGATGCCGGACCTCAAAAGTATAACGACAGCGGCCCCCAAATCCATTGTTTTTGCCGTGCCGCACAAATCATCGGCAAAACATTCATTGCAACTCTTCCCGTCTTCGCGGCTAGAGCCTATGGTTATTGTCATCTCGAATACACGTCTGCGAAAGGCCGGTGAGTTATGACGAAGCGATTTGTGTGGAAGGGGTTCAGCATGATCGCGCTGCTCCTGGGCCTCGCGATCATCATCCGCGCCAGCGACGTCCCCGACGACTGGACTTGGGACGACGACGCCAACAACCGAAAGGCGCACGCCGAGCTCGAAGGCAAACCGATGCCCAAGCTCGAAGTGACCGACTGGCAGAACGGCGAAGTGAAGCCGGATGACATGAAGGGGAAGATCGTCGTGCTCGACTTCTTCGCGACCTGGTGCGGGCCGTGCATCCGGCTGATCCCGCATAACATCGAGCTGCAGAAAAAGTACAAGGATCAGGGCGTGCAATTCATCGGCGTCTGCACCAGCGACAGCGGCCAGGAAGATTTCGAGAAGACGGTGAAGGACACGAAGATCGATTATCCGGTCGCGAAAGATCCGGAGTTGAAAGCCGAGAAGGCGTGGGCCGTTCTCTATTATCCGACGTATGCAGTCGTCGATCGCAAAGGCACTGTGCGCGTGGTAGGACTGAATCCGGAGAAGCTCGAAGATTACCTGAAGAAGCTGATCGCCGAGAAGCCGGACGAGGCGGCGAAGAAATAAACGAGGAAGCGGGACCGGATCAAGGAGATCACTTGTCATCACCGACCGTGCATCCGAGCCGCGTACCGGCCGCGATCGTGCTCGCCGCGGGGATGTCGCAGCGAATGGGCCGGCACAAGTCACTGCTGCCCATGGGTGATCGTGCGATGATCGCCCATGTCGTGGATGGATTTATCGCCGCCGGCATTGCACGCGTTTATGTCGTGACGGGTTTCGAAGCGGCCAGCGTTATGGCGACGCTGGGAACGCGCGAAGTGATTCAAGTTCACAATCCCAACTATCGCGACGGCATGCTTTCGTCGGTGAAGTGTGGCGTGCAGGCGATTCCGTATGTCATGCGGTTCTTCATCTCGCTCGGAGATCAACCATTCATCTCGCCGTACACGCTGCGCAATCTGGATCTGACTTCCATGGGGGCGCCCATCGTTCGTCCAAGTTACCGTGGTAAGCACGGCCATCCACTTGTGATTGCCTCCGACTTCGCTGACGAGATTCTCTCGCTCGGCCCGGATGAGACGTTGAACGATTTCATGAAGCGTCATGCTGACGAGATCCAGGAAATCTCCGTTGACGATCCTGCCGTCGTGGAAGACATTGACACTCCCGAAGACTACGCGCGAGCCGTCGCGCGGAAAGGTGAGTTATGTCCACATCAAGTTCCAACCGCGGAATAAGTCGCCGTGGGTTTCTTAAGGGCGCCGGCGTGACCGCGGCGGGCGCGGCGATTGGTGAATCCGCCGTCGTCGCCTTCGCGGAGGAATCGGCGCCGAAGGGGCCAAAGATCGTTGGCCCAAAACCCCTCAGCGTTTCGCTCAAGGTCAACGGCGCGGAAAAGTCCGCCGCCATCGAGCCACGAACCACGCTGGCCGAAGCGCTCCGTGTCAACCTCGACATGACCGGCACGAAAATCGTCTGCGATCGTGGCGCATGCAGCGCGTGCACGGTCTGGATCGATGGCACGCCGGTCAACTCGTGCATGACGCTCGCGATCGATGCCCAAGGCAAGGACATTCGCACGATCGAAGGCCTGGCGATGGGCGACACGCTGCATCCGGTGCAGGAGCAGTTCATCGAGCATGACGCGATGCAGTGCGGATTCTGCACGCCGGGAATGATCATGAGCTGCGCGGCGCTGCTCGAGCACAACAAAAACCCAAGCCTCGACGACGTGAAGACCGCGACGAGCGGAAATCTCTGTCGATGTGGCACGTATCCGAAAGTGTTCGACGCCACCCTCGCCGCCGCGAAGATGATGAAAGCCTAAAACTTGCCACCGATGGGGCACCGATGAGCACCGATGAAAAAGAACGCCACGGATCACACGTCTCTCGACGAACTTTTTTAACTCGCATTGGTGAAGATTCGTGTGATTCGTGGCTAAAGATTTTCTTAATCTTTATCGGTGTGGATCGGTGCCCCATCGGTGGCAAAATGATTTTCCGGAGCAACCATGGCTGAGAAAACGACTACCGAAGCGCCGGCCGCCGCTCCGACGGAGAAACCGCCGGTGCCGCAAGCGGCCCTTCCGAAGAATGGTGCCGAGAAGCCGAAGACCGATACGCAGACGTACCCGGTCGGGATCGCTGGCGTGAAGATCGAAGAAGAGGAGCGCAAAGTCCCCGCAACCGAAGCGCCGCCGCTGCCAATCAACGAGAAACTCGCAGTCATCGGCAAGCCCACGCCGCGTGTCGATGGTCGGGCGAAGGTCACCGGCGCCGCGAAATACTCCGCCGATATCAATCTTCCCGGCATGCTCTTCGCGAAGCTCATCACGAGCACCGTCCCGCACGCGATCATCAAATCGATCGACACCAGCGCGGCCGAGAAGCATCCCGCGTTTCGCGCGATCCACATGCTCGATCGCGATCGAAGCGCCGCCCAGACCGAGGAAGAGAAAAAGGACAATTGGCCGCGCGTGCGCTACGTGGGTCAACCGCTTGGCGCGGTGTGCGCACCCACGCAGGCGCACGCGGACGACATCGCACGGCTTGTGAAGATCACGTACGAGCAGAAGCCGTTCGTCGTCGATCCCGACAAGGCGAAGGAGCCGAATGCGCCAATTATTTTCCAGGGAAACGCCGAACAAGCCGGCACCGCCGGCGGAGGCGGGGGACCGAAGGACGTCAAGCAGAACGGCAACGTTCGTGGTCCCGTCGCGAAGGGCGAGGCCGACAAGGCCGAGATCGCGTTCAACAGCGCCGACGTCACGGTTGAGCTCGACTTTCGCACGCAGGTGCAGACGCACTGCGCCCTCGAAACCCACGGCCTCGTCGCCGACTGGAAGCCGGACATGCTCACGGTGTGGGCATCGACGCAAGGCACCTCGAGCGTTCGCGACGAGCTCGCGGCCGTCTTCAATCTGAAGAAGAGCCAGGTGCGCGTGATTACCGAATACATGGGCGGCGGATTCGGCGCGAAGTTCGGCGCGGGAAACTATGGTGTGCTGGCGACGCATCTTTCAAAGAAAGCCAACGCGCCCGTACGCCTGATGCTCGATCGCCGCGAAGAGCATCTGTGCGTCGGCAATCGTCCGAGCTCCATTCAAAAGTTGAAGATCGGCGCGAAGAAAGACGGAACGCTCGTCGCGATGCGGCTTCAGTCGTACGGCACGGCCGGCGTCGGCACCGGCGCGGGCGCGAGCGGACCGACGCAGAACCTCTACACCTGCCCCGCGATTTACACGGAGGATTCTGACGTTTTCACCAACGCCGGCCCCTCGTCCGCGTTCCGCGCGCCGGGTCATCCGCAGGGCGCGTTCTCGCTGGAACAGGGCATCGATTCGCTCGCGGAAAAGTTGAAGATGGATCCGCTTGCGCTGCGCGACAAGATCGACGACAGCGAAGCTCGGCGCGAGGAGCGACGCATCGGCGCGGAGCGCATCGGGTGGAAAGATCGCAAACCCGCCGGCTCGGACGCCGGGCCGATCAAGCGCGGCATCGGCGTCGCGCAGGCGATCTGGTATCGCATCATGAACCGCGATTCGCATTGCGACGTGCGCATCACGCAGGATGGCTCGGTCGAATTTCTCTCGGGCGTACAGGACATTGGCACCGGCATTCGCACGGCGCTCGCGCAGATCGTCGCGGAGACGCTCGGCCTGAAGCCGACCGACATCACAGTGAAGATCGGCGACACGAATTATCCGCAAGGGCCGAATTCGGGCGGAAGCGTAACGACGAATTCCATTTCGCCCGTCGCGCGAAACGCTGCTTGGGCGGCGCGCGAGCAGTTCCTCGGGCAAGTGGCGCCGGCGCTCGGCGTGAGTGCCGACGAACTCGAGATGGCGGACGGTCGCGTGTTTCCGAAGAACAATCCGAATCAGTCGCTCACCTTTAAACAAGCCGCGAAGAAAATGAAGGTTGAGCAGGTCGCCGCGCGTGGCGATCGATCGGATGATTACGAGTCAAAGAAAGGCCCGCGTGGCAAGGGCGCCGGTGGGCTCGGCGGCGTGCAGTTCTGCCAGGTCGCCGTCGACACGAGCACCGGTCACATCAAGGTCGAGAAAGTCGTCGCGGTGCATGATTGCGGCCGTCCAATTAATCCGATGGGCGTGAAGAGCCAGGTGAACGGCGGGGTGATCCAAGGCATCAGCTATGCACTCTTCGAGAACCGCATCCTCGATCGCAACACCGGCGTCATGGTGAACACGAATCTCGAGCAATACAAAATCGCCGGCAGTCGCGAGATGCCGGAGATCGACGCGCAGCTCATCGAGCAATACTGGGGCAAGAGCAGCACCGACGCCGCCGGCATCGGCGAACCGGCGACGGTCGCAACCGCAGCGTGCGTCGCGAACGCCGTCTACAACGCGATCGGTGTGCGCATCACGCAGATCCCCATGACACCTGCGGTCGTCCTGGAAGCCTTGGCCTCGAAGCAGAAAGCGAGTGCGTGAATCATGAACAACTTCGAATGGGCCGACGCCAAATCGATCGACGAAGCGCAGAGCCTGATGACCGACGCGTCCGCCTACAAAGCCGGCGGAGTTGATCTGCTCGACCTGATGAAGGAGCACATCGCCGCGCCAAAGCGCATCGTGAACATTCGCAATCTCCAAGGCTTCGACCAGATCAAGGAAGATGGCGGCGTACTGCATCTCGGACCGCTGCTCACGCTCGCTCAGATTGCGGACGATAAGACGATCCGCTCGAAGTGGAGCGCGATTGCCGACGCTGCCGCCAACGCCGCGACGCCTCAGATCCGCAACATGGCGACGCTCGGCGGAAATCTCCTGCAGCGGCCGCGTTGCTGGTATTTTCGCAACGAACTCTTTCCCTGTCGCAAAAAGGGCGGCGAGATCTGCTACGCCCAGCAGGGCGAGAACCAGTATCACGCGATCTTCAACAACCAGCTCTGCGCCATCGTGCATCCCTCCGCACTCGCGTGTGCGCTTGTGGCTCACGGCGCGAAGCTCGAACTGTCTGGCGCGAAGAATCAGAAGCGCGAAGTGCTGCTTGAAGAATTCTTGACGCTTCCGAGTGTCGATCTGCATCGCGAAAACTCCATCCAGTCCGGCGAGTTGATCACCGATATCCGCGTCCCAACTCCACGCGCGGATGCGAAGTCGATCTACATCAAGCAAGGTGAAAAGGAATCGTTCGACTGGCCCATCGCGGAGATCGCGATGGTGCTGACGATGGACGGCGAGACGTGCAAGTCCGCGTCGATCGTGCTCGGCGCCGCCGCCCCCGTCCCGCATCGCGCGACTGAAGCCGAACAGGCGATCACCGGCAAGAAGGTCGACGAGCAATCCGCGGGAGCCGCCGCGAAGGCTGCGCTCGCGACGGCGACGCCGCTCGCGCTCAACGGCTACAAGCTCGCGCTCTTCGAGAACCTTCTCACGCGCACGCTCCTGCAGGCCAAAGGAAACGCATGACGCTGCCGCTTCATCCGTCTCAGCAGCCTCAAACGGTCTGCTCGCTCCTTCGCACTAAGACCGCCTTCGGCGCGTACGCGAGCGACGACGAAGAGCAGCTCGATTGGCAATCCGGCGAATCCACGACCGCCGTCTTCTGGTGCCTCAAGACCATGGAAACCTGCGGGCCGGATGATCATTTCGCACATCCGACGACGTGTCGTGCGGGCCGGCGCTGCTATCGATCGGACGAGTAAGGCAGGATCGAGAGCATCCACTGGCAGTGGCACTTAAGTGCCGCTGCCGGAAGAGCGGCCTTTTCTATTGTCCGCAAATGAATCGCCAAATCATCTTCCCCACGATCACATACGCATTCGCCCATTTCGTCTCGCGGAAGAAGTGGACGGGACCTTCTGGATCGCCGATGAACGGCCGCAGCACCCAGCCCATCTGAATGCCGACGAACGCGAAGAGGATCAGCCAGATCCAAAGCATCGTGCGGTGTCGTCTGTCGCGCGCGACGAGATCGCGGTATTCGTGGCGCAGGCGGCGCTGAGCGGTGAAACTTGCGATCGCGAACATCACTGCGTTGAACAGAACCGCGTGCTCATAGGTTCGGTCCGCGGTGTACCACACCATCGCGAGCGGCGCGAGCGACGCGAGCACGATCGAGAAGACTGCCTGCGTGCGGACGAGCGCGCTCATGACGTTGAGGAAGTCTGACCGCAGGCCGATCAGCGTATTGAAGACGAAGAAACTCGGCACGCAGATCGTGAACGTGGCCGCTTGCAGGAGCGGAACTTTGAGGGCGCTGTAGACCGGTTGGAAAATGCGCTGGCCGTAAACTCCGCCGAAGGTTCCCATCGCGGCGCCATAGGTCGCGCCGAAGAGTGTGATGAGCAGCGCGGTTTGAAAAACGGTCCGGGCCGACCCCGCCGCCGGTGACTTCGGCAGGTTGCCACGTAGCAATAAGTCGGCCCGGACCAGGACGTTTTGAGTTGCAAGTCGCACGAGTACTCTCGATTCCCGACTCTGCGTGTAGCCGGCGAGCTTGCGCGCCGCTCTCGGTGAAAGACTCGGCGAGCGAGCTCGCCGGCTAAACGCGCTCATCCACCAATCAGGTGCATCACGTGCTGGAAGACGGCTTCGAAAAAGTTCGAATGGATTGGACGCAACCACTGGAAGGCCTGGCCCGGGTGGCCGATGAACGGCCGGAGCACCCACCCCATCTGCGCTCCGACGAGTCCAAAGACCACCAGCCAGATTCGAAAGACCGTCTTCACATGCGCGCCGAGCACGTGCCCATGGACGCGCGACAGCGCGCCGCGCGTCGAAGAAAGGGCCGGATCGGGCGGGGAAGGTTGGGTGTCACCCGATCCGGCCGTGGGGAACGCGTGGTCGAAGGGAGAAGTTTCGACCACGGGAGATTCCGCATCGATCGGCAGCGCAGCAGGTGCGAGGATGTCCTCAACCAGCGCCGCCTCCGCCGCGACCGTCATGCGATGTAACGTCTGGAGTAAAAATGCTAAACCCAACAACCCGGAGACCGAAAAGACCGCCACGTGCAGCAGCACGATGAACGAATAGCTGCCGGTGCAGATCGAAAAGAACGCCACAATCGGCCCGAGCGATGCGAGCACCGCGACCATCACCGCCAGCGACGCAACGAGCAATCGCACGACCGACAACAGCGTGAGTCGCGAGCCGACGAGGGCGTTGAATACGTAAAGCGACGGCAGCGTGACAACGAGCGTGAGCAGGAAGAGCGCCGGCACCTTCAGCATGCTCGCCGGGATCTGCATGTACGCGCCGCTTCCCCCGGCGGTGAGAGCGAAGAGTCCCATGCACAGGCCGTAGACGATGCCGAGCAGGTCGATGACCAGCGCGAGCCCAAAGATCGGGATGTCGAACTTTCCCAGGCGAAGCTCCGCCAGGCTCGTCGCCTCGCCGCGCAGGATGCGGTCGAGGTGCTTGATGGCGTTCCAAAGAACGCCGTCGCGCTTTGTCGCGGGGTCAGGCGCGGGCCCGCTCGGCTCGGGAAACATCGCATCAGTCGCATTGATCGTGGTCATAACCGTCTCTCGTAAATAACTCTATATCGTAGAGTAACCTGCCAAAAAAAGAGCCCGATGTCATCCTGAGCGTTGGGTACTCGCGCAGTGGGTGATGCAAGGATCTCGGTATGCGATGTCGCGTGGCGTTGCGAGATTCTTCGCCTCGCTCAGAATGACAGACACAGCGCTTCGTCGTGTACGTCGCATAAGGGTCCTTAAGCGGGTGACAATCCTCTGAAATGAGGCGCCTTCACGGGCGCCGCTTTCTTCCCCGTGGCGATCGCGTTGGATACGACGTCTTCCAGAACCGCGATATACTCGAGGAAACGTTTTTTGCCGCTCGGTGTAAAGCGCACCATCGTCTGCGGACGCTTCTTGTGGAAACCTTTCCACACTTCGACCAAACCCGCTTCCTGGAGGATCTGAATCTGGCGGCTGAGATTTCCGTCGGTCAGCGCGCAAAAGTCCTTCAGGTCGTTGAAGACGAGGCCTTCGGAGTGGGCGGCGAGCGACGAGAGAATGCTCAGGCGCGATCGTTCATGGATGATGCGCTCGAGGCCTTCGAAGGCGAAGGTGCCGGCGGATTCGGATTGTTTCTTTGATTCACTCACGAGTTGGTTCCTGCGAAAAGTACAGCATGGCACCGGCGGAGAGTTGTCCGATTCCGAACGTCAAACCCATCATCCACGGCGAGTACATCGCGCGGTATTTCAGCGAGATGTAAATGAGCCCGCACAACAGATAAAACCCGCCGACGAGGTACGTCAGCTTCGGCAGAAGTCTTCGCGAAGCGAAGACGCCGAGGCCGAAGAAAATCGCCCACAGGCCCGGCAGCAGCCACGCGGATTCGCCGGCATATGCGGCGAGGACATAGGTCAGCAATCCACCTGCGACGATGGCGGGCATGAATTGCTCGATCGCGTGGCCGGTCAGTTCCCAGCGCAAGGGATGCGAGCTGCGCCGCGCACGAAGGGTGAGCTCGATGGCCACCGCGAGGATGCTGATCGCGGCGGCGACGAGCCAGACCGTCAGGTAATTCTGAATGTGCTCGCGGGGAACCGGGGCAACCATGGGCTGCACGATTGCCGCCGCGATCGCGACGACGCCGGAGAACGCGGTGGTGAGCGGGCGATACGCCCGATACACCTCGGACTTGGCCATCTGCTGGCGGATGTCAGCGATCTGCGTGAGTGCGTCGCGGAGTTCCATGCCTTCCCCGTTGATCAAAGTGCTTTACATCGTAAAGCTTAATTTTGTTTCGTCAAGAAAAATCTTTTCGACTTTATGGAGTGAAAGTCTTCCGAAAGCACCTGGTCCTCCCGCTAAGCCGCAACGGCGTTGGAACGGAATACCCGTCACGATTTGACCTTGGTCGTGCCGGGTGGGGGACCGATGACGACTTGGTCGTACTTTTCACCCAACTTCGCGATCAAAGGACGCACGTCGTTCGTCGGCGCGGGATGCTTCGCCGCCAGCTGGAACAGCTCGATGAGATAATTCTCGAATCCGCCCGGCGCCATGGTGACGAGCATGGTGGTGGGTTCGTTGCTCGTGTTCCAGAACGTGTGCGGAATGCCAGCGGGGACATGCAGCATCGTGCCGGGCTTGGCGGTGAGCTGCTGGTCGTTGATCTGGAAATTCATCTCGCCGGTGACGATGTGGAAGTTCTCGTCCATCTCGCGATGGATATGCAGCGGCGGGCCGAGACCGGTCGGCGGGGCGACGTACTCGATGATCGATAGCTTCCCGCCCGACTCTGTTGCACTGACGAGGATCTTCACCCGCACGCCCCAGGTTTCCATCCGCGGATGGGTGTCGATCTGTCGGATGAGCGGGGAACGTTGTGTGGTCGCGGTCACGATTGCGGCTCCGAAATGAGTTTGGGTTCGTTTTGCATTTTCTCGATTTTTGGAACGTTTCGGAACATGCGCGAACGTTTCTGAACATTTTGGAACGCGTTTTCGTGTTCAATGTTCCACTCGGATCCTCTCTGATCCTTCCGGCTTCGCGCGAGCGCCTTGAGGTTCGGCTCGGTCGGTTCGTTTTGAATTTGTGTGGCGCATCTCAGCATACGTCAACGTCCGTCAACTTTTGTAAACCTTTCGAAAGCTAGCCCGCGCGGGGCGAACCAATCCCAACACGCCGAAACAAAAAAGGAGAATGCTTGCCATTGCGCCCAGGGTGAAGCAGACCCCTGCGCCGAAGCCTTGAACAAAATTCGGCAAGGTTGCATGAAGCGGGGATCGCGAGCTCCACAGTAGCCATGCAAATGGATAAGCGCCGATCAATAGCCCAGAGCATACGAAGAAAGGCGCACTGTTTCGTCGAGATTGAGGTGGCTCGTTCATCGTGATTCCTGCTTAGACGAGTGGAGATCCGCCTCTTCGCCGTGCGCAGAAGCGAAGCGCAAGTTGATCATTGGGAAGTGTCATTGGTGGTTCCCTAGCGAAGCGAGGCGTGGGTGGGAACGTTTCGCCTCGGGAAGGCAAGATATGTCACAAACCCTCGGAAATCAACGGAAATCCTCGGGTTTTGGAGGATCCGACGACCAGGGATTAGTCCGGGCGCTGGCAGGAGGAACCGGCCGCAAGCGGGCGGGCTAAACGGGGACGCGGCTTGACTTCGTTTTCCAAATCGCAAGAATGCCGCGTCCCAAATTTTGCAACGATTGAGGTTTGAGCCATGTACGCGATTATCGAAGACAGCGGGCGGCAGTTTAAGGTGACGAGCGGCGATCGGATTCAGATCGATCGGCCGTACGACGAGAACGAAAAGAACGTGACGTTCGATCGAGTTCTCCTGGTTGCCGGCGAAGGCTCGCCGAAGCTTGGCATCCCGCTCGTGGGTGGCGCGACGGTGACTGCGGATGTCGTGGGCCCGGCGCATGGGCCGAAGATCGACATCCAGAAGTACAAGCGCCGCAAAGGCTATCACAAGAAGATCGGGCATCGGCAGAAATACACCGAAGTGCGGATCACGGGGATCAATGTCTGATTGGTGATCGCATTCAGTTGAAATTAAGACGCCCGAGACTTTGGTCTCGGGCGTTTTTTTGTGCCAACTCATGCGCTTGGGCGTCTATGACTGATAGTCGTCCCTGCCACTCCACTAAGCCGCAAGCGGCTTGAGGATATCGAACCATGCAATCGATTCGAATCGGTCTTGTCGTGATGGCGTGCCTGCTGGTTTGTGGGCGCGCGTCGGGGATGGCTGACGAGGATTTCGGGGACAAGCAGCTGTTCGATGCGAATTACAAGGATTGGCCGAACATTATGCCGCTGCTGCGGCATGCGGGCCGCGCGTATCACATCTGGGTGAACGGCGACGAATCGTTCTACTACGTTGGCAACACCGATTCCCTCAATGAAGCGATCAAGCAGTTCGCGGACGTGACCTGTGACGTGCACGAGGTGGTGATCCGGCCTGCGCCCGGCGTGGTGAAGCCAATTGACCGGCCTGAGATGAACTTCAACTGGAGCGTGCACGTCGTCGGCGGAATTGCAACGCACATGTCGAAGGTCGACAAGGGCGAACTGATCTGGCCAAAGTCACCGGTGGTTTCCGTTTATGTCGGTAAGGACAGCGAAATCGAGCTTGAGAAGATTGAGGCGCCGAAGGGCGTGAACCTGATTTCGCTGGCGGAGTTGAAAGCGCGCACGAAGAAAGCGATGACGACCAGCAGCAATCAGGATGTTCGCGGCTGGGGCGCTTCCCATTTGGCCGGGCTCGATCCGTACGATACGGAGAGCGTCGATGCGGTCGCGAAACTGCTGAAGGATCCGGTGGATTGGGTGAAATTGTGCGCCGCGGGGGCGCTGGCTTCGTTTGGGAAAGAGGCGGCAAGCGCGTTGCCGGCACTGCGCGCGGCGCGGGAGACGAAGGACGAGTCGCTCAAGAAGCAGATCGATCAGACGATCGAAGCGATCGAACAGGCGAAAGATACCTCGGATGCGAAGCGCGAGCATGACGAGACGGTGAAGAAGATCGACGCATTTTTGAAGACGCAATCGGCGCAGTGATGTGCTTGTGGCACGGGCGACTCACGTCTTCATGTTCGTACAGCCAGATGTCATTCTGAGCGCAGCGAAGAATCTCGATATCGGGAGCGTCTTCCGATCTCGAGATCCTTCGCTGCGCTCAGGATGACAGTTTTCGACGGGTGCGCGACTCGGGCAAATGCTCGACACATTCTGGTTGTTCCGCTAAGGCGAACACCGGTTCATTGTTGCGCCGGCGCCGGTGCGGGCACGGGTGGAATATATTCGGGGACCATGTTGCTGACCTTGGGGATCGTGCGGAGATAGGTGTAGACGGCTTTCAGGTCGTCGTCGGTCATGTTTGCGTAGGCGGGTTGGGGCATGGGTGGGAGGATCTGTCGTCCGCTGCCCATGTGCTTGCCGGTTTTCATTGCCTTGAGAAACATGTCTTCGGTCCAGACGCCCATGCCGGTTTGGAGATCGGGCGTAAGGTTGGCGGCGAAGGTAGTGCCCCACGGGCCATGGAACGCGGTGTTCGTGGCGGCGCCGACCATGACCCACGGGCCGAGGGGAAGCAGCGGGGCGGGGGGAAGTTTCAGGTCCTGCGGATGGCCGGCGAGATAGCGCGTCATGTCGGGCTCGGGGCCGTTGGGTCCCATTTTGAACGGCGTGTGGCATTCGCTGCAGCCGGCGATTGCGACGAGGTATTTGCCGCGTTCGGACGGGGTGGAGATTTTTAGTTCGCTCATCGCCTGGCGCGCGGCGGCGCGTTGTTTGTCGGCCTGGCTCCGGCAGGCGAGGGTGATGAGGAGAACGGCGACGAGCGCGGATGCGCACATCCAGCGCAATGATCGGGAACGCATTGAGAACTCCTTCCAGTTCGATAAGAAACGATCCGCGCGGTGAGATACGGGAAGTCGCCGTTAGATTCAAGAAGAATTGGCCACGGATGAACACAGATGAACACAGATAAGCAAGAAGAGGTTGATCACTCTTCTGCTGATCAGTGTTTATCTGTGTTCATCTGCGGATAACTCTGATTTTAATCCGTTTGTGGTGGAGTGACTGGTTCACCGCCGCCGACGAGGAAGAGGTTGTTTTTTCCGCTCTTTTTCGCGCCGAACATGAGGGCTTTGTCGGCGGCTTCGATGAGGGCTTCGGGGGTATTGCCGTCGTAGGGATAAACCGCGAGGCCTCCGCTGATGGTGAGGCTGCCTTTGCCGCTCGTGCCGAGGACCTGATACTCCGGCGAGGCGATCAGGCGCTTGAAGCGCGCGAAGACCTGCTCGGGATCCGCGGGCGGACGGCCGGGGACGCCTGCGCCGGCCGGCAGGTTTTCGCGCGGTTGGCGCGGACCTTCTTTTTCCCAGAAAACGACGGCGAATTCGTCGCCGCTAATGCGCGCGACCAGATCGTGATCGCGGCAGCAGCGCCGCATGAGCGTCGCGGTCTGCTTGAGGATTTCGTCGCCCACGCCGTGGCCGTAGAGATCGTTGTATTTTTTGAAATCGTCGATGTCGAAGAGGAGCAACGTGACCGGGCTGCGCATCGCGCGGCCTTTTTCGATCGCGATCTTGAGGAAGTGGCGGAAGTATCGGCCGTTGTAGAGTCCGGTCAGGTCATCTGTGGTCGCCAGCTTCCGCATGTTGCTGTAGCGATCCTGGAGCTCACCAACCTTGCTGACGAGGTGCGACAGCTGGGCGAGGAAATGTCGCGCGCCCGTCTCGTCTTCGTCGCGTGGCATCGTGAGATGGACGTGCGCCTGCGGATTTTGCTCGAGACGCAGCGCGTGCGAGAGGGTCATCATCCCTTCGGTTGGCTGCGGAGTGGAGACGGTGTTTGCGAGGGCGAGCTGCATCGTCGGCGCGATACGCGCGTTGATCTGCGCGATCGCGGCGGCGGGGGCGTTGTTCGGGTGATGGAGTACCGCGTCGAGCAAAATCTCCGCGAGGGGCAAGCCCATGAGCAGCGAGATTCGGCTGGGCTGCGAGACCGCAAGCGGCTGGTCTGGCGATTCATTGTTTTCGTGCGTTTCAGGCGCGACGCGAAGCGGTGTCGCGCCGAACATCTGGCCGAGCTCTGCGGGGCTTGCCGGAGTCACAATATAGTCGTCGCAGCCGAACTCGAGCATCTTGCGGCTGAGCGGTTCGAGTGTCGGATGACCGAAGAGCAGGAGCCGGCCTTCGCCGGTCAATTTCCGAAGCGTTTTGACGGCAGCTTCAGGGCGACGCTCGATGGGTTCCGCGGCGGCGAGGACGCTGCTGTAACGATGAGCGGTCAACTCGGCGATCGCATCAAAAACGGTTGGGACGGCGGTGATGTCGGCGCCGGGGACGGCCTGCACGAGCGCACTCTGGATCTGGCGATCCGTGTCGCCGATCAGAAGAACACGTTCGTGGGCTAACTTCACCATGGTCGATCGATTCTTCTACTAGTAGGGTCCGCTTCAGCGGACCGGTTACTTCTTCTCGAAAGGCGAATAACCGGTCCGCTGAAGCGGACCCTACAAATGCCGGTCTATTCGACTTCCCCCGCGGGGGGCATTGTCGGTTGTTCCTGCAAGAGCGCTCGCAGTTCGTCGGCGGTGAGGACGGGCTCACCGGACGGAGATTCGTCGAATGCGTCGTGCGTAACGATCGTTGGCAAAAGCGGCTCAGGCGCGGGCGTTGCGCGCTCGAGCGTGGTTCGTTTTTCGGGTTCGATGTTCGCGCCGGAAAGGGCGGTGCGATGCAGGCCGTCGTCGGCGAGTAAGCCATCGGCGCCGAATCGCATCGCGTCCGCGAGCGCGGCTTGCCGGCCGTCCGTGTGCGCGAGCCAGAGATCGAGATGGGGATAACGCTTGCGCAGCGTCGCGATCAGATGCAACTCTTCGCGATAAAGGCCTTGAAGCGAGAGAACGACGGAGCGGTAGACGAGCGGCCGCTGGCAAATTTCGGTCATGGCGGCGTAGGGCTCATCGGCCTCGGCGCACTCGAAGCCGAGATGTTGCATCGCCGCGAGCGGTTGCGACCGCTGTGCGGGCGTGCCGACGATCAGTGCCCGACCGACCGGGCGCGAAACTGGAAAACTCACGCCTGACATTTGTGTAATCGATGCAACGCGTTGGCCGAGCGCATCATACTACGGTTGCGGGGTTTGGCAATTTGGAAACGGTCGACTGGTGATTGTTGACTGGTGATTGACGAGGCGGTTGCCGTCTTTTCTTCAATCACCAATCAACAATCACCACCTCTGCCAAAGAGACGCCAAACCGTTGGCATCACCGTTATATCCCCTTCGTCTTGACAGCGCCTTTTTGTCTCCCTATCGTGCGCAATTCACCTTTTCGGAGAATTATTAAGGAGTCGGTCATGGCCGCTTTGAAGGTTGGCATTAACGGTTTCGGTCGCATCGGGCGGCTGGTGTTTCGCGCGGGTGTGAAGAATCCGAACATCGAGTTCGTGGGCATTAACGATCTCGTTCCGCCGGACAATCTCGCGTATCTCCTCAAGCACGATTCGACGCATGGCCTCTTTAAGGGCTCGGTCGAAGCGCGTCCGGACGGCATCGTCGTCGACGGCAAGTTCGTCCCGTGCGTCTCGATCAGGAACCCGGCCGAGCTTCCCTGGGGCAAGAATTACGCCTCGTATGTCGTCGAGTCGACGGGGCTCTTCACCGATTTTGCCGGCGCGGAAAACCACCTGAAGGCGGGCGCGAAGCGCGTCGTCATTTCCGCTCCGACCAAGGATCCGGAAAAGGTGAAGACGCTGCTGATGGGCGTGAATCACAACAGTTTCGATCCGAACGCGGACAAGATTGTTTCCAACGCCAGTTGCACGACGAACTGTCTCGCCCCGGTCGCCAAGGTGATCGACGAGAACTTCGGGCTCGCCGAAGGTTTGATGACGACCGTGCACGCGATGACGGCGACTCAGCCGACGGTCGACGGCCCGAGCAAGAAGGATTGGCGCGGCGGACGCGGCGCGGCTCAGAACATCATCCCGGCCAGCACTGGCGCCGCGAAGGCGGTCACGCTCGTGCTTCCGCAGCTGAAGGGCAAGCTCACCGGCATGGCCTTCCGCGTGCCGACGCCTGACGTTTCCGTCGTCGACCTGACCTTCAAGACCAGCAAGGCGACGAGCTACAAAGACATCTGCGCCGCCATGAAGCGCGCCGCCGAAGGTGAGCTCGAAGGTATTCTTGGTTACACCGAAGAAGAAGTTGTGTCGACCGACTTCGTCACTGATCCGCGCAGCTCGATCTTCGACGCCGGCGCCGGCATCGAGCTCAATGCGAATTTCTTCAAGACCGTGAGCTGGTACGACAACGAATGGGGCTACAGCAACCGCGTGGTTGATCTGCTCCTGCACATGGCGAAGAAGGATGGGTTGTTGAAGTAATTCGATTCTTTCAATCGCAATCGGACAAAGCCCGCGCGATTTCGCGCGGGCTTTTTTTGTTGTAAGAATCGCGCACTCGTCTCCCCAATCCTCTCCCAAAGGGACCATCAATCTCGCACGGCAGAATTAAAGGGTCCTGTCCCGAATGCCATTCGCTTTGTTCATAACTCCGCGCCGTGGCGCGCGTTAGCACACTAGCGCAAGCCAAGGCCTCCTGCGAGAATGAGAGTGCTCAAATACTCACTCGAACAGGAGGCCAAGGATG
>JAICIO010000096.1 GCA_025924315.1 Phycisphaerae bacterium | reverse complement strand
TCAAAAGCTCGCGGCTGTGACTGAGGCCGATCACCGGACTCAATCAAATGATGCGTCCAGCGCGACGACATCGGATAGATGCTTGGAAAATCCCCTCGTCACCGTCACCCCTTGACGGAGGCTTGCTCATAGATGCCACATCTTGGCCCATGCTACAGCAACGCTTCGATAGCGCGCCGGCTCGGTCCATCCAGCTGATCGAGCGACTTCAATTCATACACATTCCCATCCGCGTCCTTCACTGCGAATCGACCATCGGAAAGGAACCGGATGTCTTCTCGTTCCTGCACGCGAAAACGCGCCGGTCCGCGGTCGGTCTCGACATCCCATTGCTGGAAGCCGAAGCGGACATCGACCTGGTTGATCCGCGTAATCCTGGGAATGAAGCTGTGCCGGTCGAGCCATCGGGTGATGCGGTTGCGCAGATTGCTTTCGAGCTGGTCGAGGCGATCGATCAGCAGCAGCTCTTTGCCTTCGCTCGTGCGGATGCTGATGTTCTCGTTGCGACCAGACCACGGAAACGCGCGCTTGATGCGAATGTCCGCGACGTCTTCTTCGCCGGGGCGTTTCAGTGCGAGCTGGCCGAGATCGTTTTCGACGAGATCGAATGACGCGTTCATGATTGGCCCTGCCGTTCCAGCAGATACCGGTGATACGAGATTGCCGCGGGTTGTCCGCCGGCACGTTTGATCAGGCTCGCCACCTGTCCGCGGTGATAGGTGCCGTGATCGACGACATAGAACATCAGCTCACCGAGCGGCAGCGAAAAGTGCTCGCCCTTCAGATTCTTGTAATCAATCATGCGCGCCAGCGAATTCGTCGTTTGAAGGCCCAGGAAATCGATCATCGCCGAATGCACGAGCGGCCAACGCTGCTCCAGCGCGCCGCGCGTCGGGTACTGCTCGTGCGATTCCAATTTCGTCGGCGATTCGCCTCGCCAGCGCGAAAGCCAGATCCACTGCGCCGCCATGCAATGCACGAGCAGCTTGTGCACCGAGCCGAAGCTGATGCCCTGGTCCTTGTAATACGCCTCATCCGGCACGGTGCGCGCGGCCTCGATCATCAGCCGATCACCCCACCGCATGTAATCAAACATATCGCGAAGGAATTCTTTTGAATGCGTATTCATCGGTGTCAGTTGTAGCAAAAACAGTGGCGAGGGCATCCTGCCCTCGCATCCGCGGCCTGAGCCGCATTTACGAGGGCGAGACGCCCTCGCCACATTGAGTGCCGTAATTGTAGAACGAGTTTATTGCCAGACCAATTCCCGGCAATTCAGCTCGTGCGCCCGCGTCGCGGCGGCTTCACGCAGAAGATGCGCGACCTCGCACTGCTTGAACCCCGGCGTTACGCCGAACGAATCCACCTCGGCGGTCACTTCGACGTGGCCCTTTCCGCGCGTGGGCGCGATTGCGAACGACAAATGCCCCGCGACCTGGTCGTCGTTGAACGCGACGAGCAAAAC
Organism: Phycisphaerae bacterium; assembly: GCA_025924315.1. Classification (GTDB taxonomy): domain Bacteria; phylum Planctomycetota; class Phycisphaerae; order Tepidisphaerales; family Tepidisphaeraceae; genus JAICIO01. The sequence continues at coordinate 19,231 of JAICIO010000096.1, read as the reverse complement.
CTGCCGCGCCGACAACCATCCGTCGTCATCGACCTTCAGCGCGTTGCTCTGCCCCTGCTCGGCCAGTGACTGCAAAACGCTGTTCCATCGCGCGTGCCAGTTATCAACCAGTTCGACGCGCGTCGTCTTGGCCGGCTTATTTTCGATTGCTTCTTCCGTGCACATAGCTCACTCCCAACGAAAAGTCTTCCTGACTTCTCAACGGCATTTCCACCGGATCATTTCGCTATTTAGTCGTCATTGGTTCAAAAACATTTCAAACGAACCGTCGAATAATGACGCTTGTATCAGTCGTGCCGAAACAACAGTTATCGGATCGCGACAAGATTGCTCATCTCCATCTGCGTCTTGTGCAGCTTCGCGTAGACGCCGTCTTTCAGATCCACCAACTCTGAGTGTAGGCCCTGTTCGACGATACGTCCCTTTTCCAGGACGATAAGCCGATCGGCCGCCTGCAGCGTGCTCAGACGATGCGCGATCGCGAACGTTGTTCGACCTTCGACCAGCCGATCCAGCGCCTGCTGAATCTGCTTTTCGGTCTCTGTATCCACTGAAGAGGTTGCCTCGTCGAGTATAAGCAGCCGCGGATTGTGTAAGATCGCCCGCGCGATGCTGATACGTTGACGTTCACCGCCCGATAAACTCTGGCCCCGTTCGCCGACCATCGTGTCGTACCCGTCGGGGAACCCCACAATAAAGTCATGCGCATTGGCGGCTTTCGCTGCACGAATTATCTCTACATGGTCTGCCTCCGGATTTCCGTACCGAATATTGTCCGCGATTGTGCCGTGAAACAGATATGGCTCCTGCAAAACCATTCCGATTTGCCTTCGCAGCCATTTCACGTCGTAATCGCGGATATCGATGCCATCGATCAGAATCTGTCCATCCGTCACATCAAAGAATCGGCACAATAGATTTACGAATGTGCTCTTGCCCGCCCCGCTCGGGCCACAAAGGCCGATCATCTGTCCCGCTTGAACTTTCAGCGAGACATCACGCAGCGCCGGTTGCGCGCCTTCGTAGCTGAACGACACATTCCTGAATTCGACGTTGCCCTCGAACGTAGGTTTCGTAATTGACTTGCTCGTCGAATAAATATCCGGTGGAGTGTCGAGCACTTCGAACACGCGCTGCGCACTGCTGGCGGCGCGCGTCACCATGCGATTCGAATTCGCCAGCTCCATGATCGGCTCGTAGAAACCCATGAGAAAACCGGTGAACATGACGAGCGTTCCCAGCGTGTTTTTCGCCGACGGATGCGTAATGATGAGAAACCCGCCGACGACCCAGACGAGCAATCGACCGAACATCATCGTTCCGCCGATGATCGGCTGAAGCGTCGCCCACACCTGGTTCACGTCAAGCTCGTGCGACGTGTACTCTTCACTGCGTCGATCGAATCGCACGACCTCGCGTCTTTCATTCGCGAATGCTTTGACGACGCGCACGCCGGGAAGCGCATCGCCCACCACCGCGGTCAAGCGCGACCAATACGTCCACAGCCGCCCGAACATCGCCTGCATTTTCATCGAGCGGTAATACGTGATGATCGCGAGGAACGGCAGCGGCAAGAGCGCCGCGACCGTCAGCTGCCAGTTGTAGCAGAACATCACCACCGCAAAGATCACGATCATCGCCACGTCGCGAATGAGGTTCACCGATCCGAAGACGATGAAATCCCACAGGCGATCGGTGTCGCTCGTGACGCGCGTGATCAGGCTTCCCGTTCGTCGCTTGTTGAAAAATCGCAGCGACAGCTCGTGCAGATGCCCATACACCTGGTGCCGCAGGTCACGCGCAACCAGCGAACCGAGCCTTGCAAGCATCCGCAGCCGGATCATTGCCAGGCTTTGCACGACGAAGATCACGATGAGTGTCATCGCCGCCCAGAAAAACATGTTGTGCACGCGCGTGCCGGTCGGCATGAACATCGACGCGCCCGTCTTTCCGCGCGGATCGATCGCAGTGTCGATGAAATACTTCTGGCAGATCGGCGGAAGCGTTGCGATGACGCTCATGAACATCGTGAGCGCCAGCGCGATCCACACCTGCACGCGATAGGGCTGCGCAACGTCGAGCAACCGCCACAAGATCTTCCGCTGATGCAGGCACCTCGGGCAGACGCCTTCGGCATACGCCGGAATGAGCTGCCCGCACTTCGGGCAGGTCTCGTGCTTCTGCGCCTCGCGCTCGACGTGCTCGAGCAGATCAGTCAGTTCGGTGTCGTTCGCTTCGGACGACGGCAATCGCCGCTCGAGCTTGCGCTGCAGCCGTGTCATCTCGCGCCGAAACCGCCGCGAGTAACGCACGCCCGCGAGTATTTTTCCGCCGCCCGTAACGCGGAGCTCGTCCAGGCCCACGCCTTCGCTGATCTTCGCGCTTTCGATCGAGGAAATCGCAATCGTCCGCGGCGCGTCACCGCTTAGCACGATCAGATTCTCTTCGGTCAGCACCGCAAACTGCTGGCGATATTTGCCAACGTCGTCGATGTCGAATTCCGACCAGGCGACGATCGTCTGCCCCGCAAGCTCCCCATTCATCCGCTCGCGCAGTGCCGCCGGCAGTGGCACTTCCAGTGCCGCTGTCTTCTCAGTTTCCTTCCCACTCTCAGATGCATTCGTTGTCATCGCTATCCCACCAACAAAAAAGCCACGCGACTATAGGCCGCGTGGCGTTCAAGCTCGAAGCTCGTGGAGGCGTTTTCGCTAAACCCCTGCCTCCCGCCGGTGCGGCCGCTGACGTGCAAACGACATCGCTACACGCGAAAAGCGCTTGCACGTCTTGCGAAGATGAACGCCACGAATCGTCAGCATGTGTAAATGGTCTCTCCCGAGAAAATTGTGAACGACCAACTTGCGCCTCCGGATTTGTATTGTCAACCAAATAATTTCGAATCTTGCCGGACGCGCGACATTCGCTTGCGGTTTCGCAGATTCAACCGTGTCCCTCTGCGAAACCGCAAGCGACAAACTACGACTTTGAGCAATCCAAAGTTATGCTCCTTGTATGCCAACGGATGCAAAAGTTGCCTTAGTTACCGGAGGCGCCAAACGCGTCGGGCGCGCGATTGTCGAGCGGCTCGCCTCATCCGGCTACGACATCGCCTTCACTTACCTCAGTAGTCAGGAAGATGCACACGACTTGCAGCGATCGCTCGAAGTGCTCGGCCGATCCTGTCTCGCGATCCGCGTCGATCTGACTGATCCTGAGCACGCCACCGCTGCGATCGAAGAAGAATTTCACCAGGCCTACAAGCGCCTCGACGTTCTCGTGAACAGCGCCTCGCTCTATCTCGGCGCGCGATTGGCGAAAACCGATCTCGAGCTGATGCACAAGTTGCACGCTATCCACGTCGCCACGCCCGTTCTGCTCTGCAAAAAGTTCGAATCCCCTCTGCGCGCCTCGAATGGAAAAGTGATCAACATGGTCGACCTGCTCGCCGAGCGACCCTGGCCGGAGATGCTCTCCTATTGCGCGAGCAAAGCCGCCCTCGCGAACCTCACGCTCGGCCTCGCGAAGGAACTCGCCCCGCAAGTGACCGTGAACGGCATCGCCCCCGGCGTGGTCGAATGGCCGGATGATTATCCCGAAGCGGAGCGTCAGAAATATCTCAAGCGCGTCCCCCTCCAGCGCGCCGGCACGCCACGGGACGTCGCCAACCTCGTTCACTACCTCGCGACCGAAGGCAGCTACATCACCGGCCAGATCATTCGCCTCGACGGAGGAAGGTCCATCACATGACTGAACCGGCTCCCGCACTTGTTTACCATCAACCAACGCTTGGTCGTCGTCCGCTCTTCGTCGCGATCGCGATCCTTGCGATTGTCTTCGGCCTCCTTGCGGCGATCATCTCGGTCGCGTCGGTCATCTCTTATCTGAACATCCTCGCGCAACGTGGTAATACAGCCACGCTTCGCTATTCGCTCGTGCCAGCGGTTGTCCAGCAGATCTTTCTGACCCCCGCGTACGTTTGCCTGCTCCTCGCGGGTATTGCATTTCTCCTCAAGAGCCGCTGGGTTCCGCCATTGCTGTGCATGTTCGTCGCCATCTCCTTCATCAGCACACTCATCGGCATCGCCGTCAGTTCTTTTATCCCGATGCCGGGTGGGACACAGATCATGGGCATCTCAGTCATCGGCGCGCGATTTCTCCCCGCAATGGCGCGCGGAATGTTCGATGTAATGGTGCTGATTCTTTTGTTGAACCGCACAGTTCGGCGGGTGATTTACCAGGCGACGGGAATTGAAGAACCGCTGCTGCCGGATGTGTTTACACGTTGATGATCATTCCGTCGTACGCGACATCGATCCCGTGCGGCTTGAATCGATCCACGAGCTCATCGTGCATCCACTTTCCGCCGTGTGAGAAATGCGTCGCGACGAGTTTCGTGCGATCCGTGATCGCCTTCCGATTCCGTAGTTCGCCTGCCATTTCAACCACGGTTTCGAAACCGAGATGGCCTTTGCCGCCGCGCTCGCTGCCGTAGGTGCAATCGAACAGCGCCGCGTCGAGCGCAATGCCATCGCTCAACCGATCCAGCGTCGCGGCGGGATAGATGCCGGAATCGTGGCCCCAGAAAATCGTCTTCCCCTTTCGACGAATGCGCAGGACCGAAGCGCCTTCGACATGATCCGCGGGCATCGCCCAGACTTCGTCACCCGCGGCCGTTGTGAAATGATCGCCGGGCGCGAATTCCTTCATCACGTAATCGAGCTTGTGCTGCTGCTTTTTCGCGAACTCGTCGCGAATGCCTTCGTGCACGAACCGATTGCCCCACAGCTCGATCGAACCCGCTGGCGGTTCTGTGCGCGTGAAGGGAAACTTCGCCCAGAGCAATTCGCTCGGCACAAAGTGATCCGAATGCTGATGCGTGAAGAGAATCGTCTTGAGGTTCCGAAGGTGACGCCCCTCGCGGATGAGTTGCACGACGGTGTCGGGGCCGAAGTCGATCTTCAAATCATCATCAATCAGCGCGCCCGGCCGCGTGCGGATGTTCTTTCCGCCGAGCTTTCGAGCCTTTTCACACGCGTCACATAAACAAAACGGGGCCGGCCAAGCCTCCGCCGCCGCGGTTCCAAGCATGAGGATTTCCATGGCCGCTCACATTACAATCCGCGACCATGAGTTGGGAAGCCTTCCGCCTGACAAGTAAATCCCCGAGCGAGCTGATGGAGGTGATGAGCCCCAACGGCGTCGACCACCTCATTCGCGAAATGCTCATGGCCTGCTGGCGTTTCCTTCCGCCCGAGAACCGCAACATGGCGAGCTGGCGCAAACACGCCGACGACGTCTTCCACCGCAACATGCGCACGTGGCGGACCATCAAGAAGCCGACTCCGCAGGCATTCTTCGAAAATCTGTTACCTCATCCCGAAGACGGCTTCATGCGCCAAGCGCTCGTGTTGAGCTGGATGATGCTCCCCCGCGCCGGCGGTCGAGTGTTCGCAGACGTGACAACGATCGTGACGAGCATCTACCAGCGCAATCTCGATGCGTGGGAATCGGACAACCGCACTTTCACAGGGACGAAACCAAAGGCGAAGAAGTCCACGAAGGTCACGAAGAGCACCAAGAAGAAGTCGGTTAAAAACGGGAAGCGCAAGAAATGACGCCGCTTGTCCTCGAGCCTGAGCGCAGTCGAAGGGCGGCTTAGCGGGAGTTTCGAAGAGCTTTCGACTGCTGCTGTGCCGGCCGACGTAGAAAATCGAACCGATCCGCATTCTTCGACCGTCCCACAAAGACCGGCAGCACCGTCGCAGTGATCAATCCGAGAATGACGGCGACCAGCACAACTTCCACACTGATCCAAATGGCGCGACGGAAAAAAGATCGATCCGCAGATTTCGCAGATTCGCGCAGATTACGTTCTGAATCTGCGGAAATCTGCGCAATCTGCGGATGATTTTCTTCCAGCAACTCGCTCATAAGATGAACTTGCTCAAGTCCTCATCCTTCACCACATCGCTGAGTCGTTCTCGCACATAATGCGCCGTGATCTTCACATGCTTCTCGGCCAGATCCGGCGCGTCGAAGCTGATCGTCTCGAACACGCGCTCGATGATCGTATAAAGCCGCCGCGCGCCAATGTTCTGCACCGTCCGATTCACGTCAAACGCAATCTGCGCCATCGCGTCGATTGCATCATCGGTGAACTCGACGTTCAGGCCCTCCGTTTCAAGGAGCGCAATTGTCTGCTTCGTCAGCGCGTTCTGCGGCTCCTTGAGGATCCGCACGAAATCGTCCTTCGTCAGATCCTGCAGCTCCACCCGAATCGGAAATCGTCCCTGCAATTCCGGCATCAGATCGCTCGGCTTGCTGCTGTGAAATGCCCCGGCCGCGATGAACAGGATGTGATCGGTTTTCACCGGCCCGTACTTCGTGATCACGGTGCTGCCTTCGACAATCGGCAGCAGATCGCGCTGCACGCCCTGGCGGCTCACATCCGGGCCGTTCTGCTTCTCGGTCCCCGCCACCTTGTCGATCTCATCGACGAACACGATTCCCGTCTGCTCGACGCGCTCGATGGCGGTGCGATGAATCTTCTCCTTGTCGATGAGTTTCTCCGCCTCCTGCCCCAGCAGCACCTTTCGCGCATCCGCGACGCTCATTCGGCGGGTTTCGCGTTTGCTCGGCAGCATCTTCTCGAACATGTTCTGGAACTCGACATCCATCTCCATCCCCGCCTGCCCAAGCACGCCGACCACCGTCGATCGCTCCTCAAGCGAGATCTCGAGCATTCGATCTTCGAGTTCACCCTTGCGCAGCTGTTCGCGGAACTTTTCCCGCGTGCGATCGCGCTTCTCCGCGGAATCGTCGCTGTTGCTCAAGCCAAAACCTGAAGACGATTCGTTTTTCGGCAGCAGGTAATCGAGAATTCTTTCTTCGACCTGCTTCTCCGCCGACGCCTTCACTGTCTCCGTCATCTCCTCGCGAACGAGATTGATCGACGAATCCAGCAGATCGCGAATCATCGATTCCACATCGCGGCCGTGATAACCAACCTCGGTGTACTTCGTCGCCTCAACTTTGATGAACGGCGCGCCAGTCAGCCCCGCCAGTCGCCTCGCGATCTCCGTTTTCCCCACGCCGGTCGGCCCGATCATGATGATGTTCTTCGGCGAGACATCATTCCGCATCGTCTCCGGCAGCTGCTGGCGCCGCCACCGATTCCGCACCGCTACCGCCACCGCGCGCTTCGCGTCCGCCTGGCCGATGATGTACTTATCCAATTCCGCGACGATCTGTTTAGGCGTCATTTGCTCCATCGTCTCTGATTGTAGCCGCGGACCTCGCTCGTTGCCCAAACGCGCGATGAAGTTCCGCTTGGAGTCCCGTCGCTTCGTCGCGGCCGATGCGCTGCGCCAGGCGACTTCGTAACGCTGAGATCGTCTGCCGCGCGTGATAAGCCTTCGGAAACTTCTCCAGCAACTCCTCCGCCCGCCGGAATTGCTTTCGCGCGTCGGCCGGCCGCCCCATCTCGTCTAACACCGCCGCGGCAGCAAGTGGATATCCTCCTTCGCTTGGCCGCCCTTCGCTCAGATCTCGGAGATGCGTCAGCGCCGCCTCGCGCTGCCCGCTCTTCGCCATCGCGACGGCATGCTCAATGCCGTACGTCACGCTCTTCGGCTCCAGCGACTCCGCTATTGCATATGCCTCCGCGGCCTCGGCATATCGATCCGCCTGTTTCAGAATCCACCCCATCGCCGCAGCGCGAACGGCCTTCGGTCGTACAGCTATCTTCTGGCGAAGCATCTCCAGTGCCGCGTCGGCTTGCCCGTCGCGCGCCATGCCATAAGCTCTGACGACTACGGGATCGCGTTTGAGCCAAACGTAAATCCCTGCTGCAATCACGATCACAGCGAAAAGACTGAGCACCAGCACGATCAGGCCGATTACCGTATCAACCGAGCCGTTGACCGCTTCGGCTTCCGATGATCTTGTCCAGCCGTGAAAGTGTTGAAAAAGCAATGCCCCAACAACCAGCACGACAAACACGACGTAGCCGATCCATCGCGGACCGGCCGGTTTGCGTCTGCCACCCATCGCCACCCTCCCTCTATGTTCGTGTGATCTCAGTCGTTCGCCGACACCTGCTCCGCCCCCTTGGGAACAAAATCAAACTGATACTGCTCACCGAGCTGCTCGCGGGTCATGTGGATGATCTCCTGCACGTGTCCGCGGAAGTGAGAGATCGAATCGAACATCGCTTTGATGACGCTGACATCCCACCCCTGGATCCGCCGCTGCGCGATGAGCTTCTCCGCATCGAGCGACGCGAGCACTTCGTCCGCCTCCCTCACCGCCGCCTGCAACTTCGCGAGCACCTCCGCCTTCGGCGCGTTCGACCGGTCGCCGAACTCCCGCGGACGGTTTCGCGTGTCGCGGGCGCCGTTGATGCCGTTGATCAACCACTGCCGCACGTTCCCGGAAAGATGCAGCATCAGATTGGCGATCGAATTCATCTCCGGCCGCGGCCGCCACCAGAGCTGCTCGTCACTCAACTGATTCACGCAGTGCTCGATCTTGTGCATGCCCTTCGAGAGGCAATGACGCGCGGTTTCGATGAACTCGCGAGCGATGTCGTCGTGTTGCGGCATGATTCACTCCCGTAGGGTGCGCTTCAGCGCACCGGTTATTCGTTGCGCTCATAAAACATAACCGGTGCGCTGAAGCGCACCCTACGAGATTGTCACAAGGTCTCCACCTTAATATTCGTGTTCGTATAAATGCATACCTCGCCTGCGATTTTGAGGGCGGCTTCGGTGATTTCTTTGGCGCTGAGTTTCGAGTGCTGGATCAAGGCTTTGGCGGCGCTGAGGGCGAACGGTCCGCCGCTGCCGATGCCGATGATGCCGTCGGTGGGTTCGATCACGTCGCCGGCGCCGCTCACGGTCAACGACGTCGTCTTATCCACCACCGCCAGCATCGCTTCGAGTCGTCGCAGCACGCGATCCGTGCGCCATTCCTTCGCCAGCTCGATGACCGCGCGGCGCATGTTGTCGGGATGTTCGCTCAGCTTCTTCTCGAACCGCTCGAGCAGTGCGAACGCGTCCGCGGCGGAGCCGGCGAAACCCGTGAGGACTTTTCCGCCTCCAATGCGCCGAATCTTCACCGCATCCGCTTTCGCGACCGTGTTGCCGAGCGTGACTTGGCCGTCTCCGCCGAGCGCGACCTGATCGCCCTTCCGCACGCTTAGAATCGTTGTTGATCTCGCTGGTTGCATCGCCACGGGTTATTCTTTCGAAGGTGAATGGTTCATCTGACGATAGCCGCTCGTCGCCTGTGCGTCGAGCGATTCCCAAACACACGTGATCTTCGCGAATATCACTGACCTGGTGCTTGGATTGATCGCGCTCGCCGCGGGGATCGGGCTGATCCTGCGCGCGAGGCGCGCGGTCTCCGCGACGATGCTTGCTCTTCTTGCACTCGGACTCGTCGCGCTCGCGGTCGCAATGGGCGAGCCGACAATCCGATGGCCAGCGAAAGAGACCGTGCGCGTGATGGTCGATCTTTCGCCGAGCACGCGCGGGGCCGCCTATCGGGATGCGAAGTGGCGTGATGTGCGGCTGAAGACGCTTCTCGGGAATATTCCCCACACGACGACCGAGTTCGAAAGCGATAATTCGCGCGAGACACATTTCGCACCGGCGCCCGGCGCGCCGATCGTTCTGTTTAGCGAGGGGCAGTTCGATTTGCCGAAGAGCGCTCCGGCGACGTATATCGTCGTCGATCCCAATCTCGAGCACGTGGACGACGCGGCGATCGCGTCGCTGCGCATTGTGGACGATCGCGCGGTGGCGGAGGTGGTGAATCACGGCCCCGCTCGATCGATAAGGTTCAATGGCGCCGCGGCGATGACCGTTCCCAGCGGTGAATCGGTTCAATCGACAACGATTCCGTCCGGTGCGGTCGTCATGACTGCGCGCGTCGAGGGACAGGATCGTTGGCCCGAGAATGACGCGTTATCAATTCGCGTTTCGTCCCCGCCGCACGCGGTGCGCTGGTGGATCGGCGAATCGCCACCGAATGATGCCTGGACACGCTTCGCGGCCGCGCAGTTGCCAAATGATGCAAATGCATATTTGGATGCTGGAATGATCGTCTTAAGCAACGTGCCCGCAGACGCGCTTTCACTCGATCAGCAGCGGAGATTATCGCAATACGTGCGCGACCTCGGCGGAACACTGGTGATCCTCGGCGGAGAACACGCCTTCTCGGCCGGCGGGTATGCGCGAACGATGCTCGACGACCTCTCGCCGCTCGCGAGCACCCCGCCGTCGCCGACGACGCATTGGATTGTGCTCGTCGATTCCAGCGGGTCGATGGCGACGCCGATCGGCGCCACCACGCGTTTTCGCGCCGCGTCCGACGCGGCCGCTCAGCTTCTGCTCCACCTTCCGCAGTCCGACCTCGTCAGCGTGGGCGGATTCGCGCGGGGGCTGCGCTGGTGGATCAATGGCGAACAGGTTTCGCGGGTTCATCAATCGATTCCACCGCCCGATGCGACGGCGAACGGTCCGACCAATCTCCAAGCGGCGTTGGAGACGATTGCAACGTCCGCCGACCGATCGCTTCCGAACGAGCTGCTCATCATCAGCGACACGGATGCGGCGATTTCGGATGCGGCGACGCTGGCGAGCAATCTGACGAACGCGCGCGTTCGCGTAAGCGTGCTTTCGATCGGCGGCGCGGGACCGAACAATGCTCTAGAACAAATCGCGAGCCTCACGAAGGGCCGCTTCATCCAGCAACCCGATGCTGTGAAATGGCCCGCAATGATGCGAGATCTTGCGCGTTCGGCGTCGCCCGAATATCTGCTGCGCGGAACGATGAACGTCACATTCAGTGGCGCATTGAGTTTCCTTCCGCCGCGCTCGGCAAATCTGCTCAACCGCGCGTGGTTGAAGAATGGCGCAACGGGAGCAGGGCAGACCCGAATTAAGGGCGAAACGATTCCCGCGGCGGGCGAATGGCAAGTCGGCAGCGGACGCGTCATCGCGATCGCGACAGGCATTTCTGCAAGTGATGCGAATGCGGTCGCGGATCGATTTGGCCAGCTTCCGAGCGATCCACGCTTGAAAGTCAGCTGGGACGCAGGGTCGTCAGTCAATGTGCGCGTCGACGCGCAAGAACCGAATCGGTTCCTCAACGATCTGAAACCGACGCTTGAGCTGATCAGTCCCGCGTCGGGCGCGATCGATTCCCACACGATTCCTCAAACTGGCCCCGGCGAATATCAGTTGTCATTGCCCACGCCAAATGAGTCGATGCTCGCGACGATTCGCAATGATGGACGGATCCTGTCACGTTTCGCGGTCGCGGGGCATTATCCGCGGGAGTTTTATCCGCTGGGAAACGATCGCGCGGCGATGCGAAAGCTGGCGGAGATGTCCGGCGGCGAGGTGATCGAGCCGAACGACAATCGGGCGATCGATTTTCATTGGCCGCCGCACAAAGTTTCGCTCGCGCCGTGGTTGGCATTGATCGGAATGCTCTCGATCGCAGGGGCGCTTGGGGCTTGGAGACGAGCATAGTGTGGTGAGCTTTTCGATGTAGCGGCGACGCCTGCGTCGCGTCGATGCGAAACATCGGATCCAGTATGCGACGAAGTTCGATGGCGGCTGCGCCGCCCGCGACGCAGGCGTCGCTGCTACAGGAATGTGCACGCAGCTATAGGATTTGCCGATGCATCAACTCGAGATCGAACTTCGTGATCGACTTCGACGGCACGTGGAGTTTCTCGCGAGCGACATCGGCGAGCGGCACGTCGGGCGGCCGGATGCGCTCGAAGCGGCGGCGAAATACATCGAGTCGCAGTTCATCTCATTTGGGCTTCCGTTTTCCACGCAGGAGTATTCTGCGCAGGGAATCGCCGTTCGAAACATCGAAGTGGAAATTCGCGGAAGCGATCGCGCGGATGAGATTGTCATTCTCGGCGCGCATTACGATTCGGTGCCGAACTGCCCCGCCGCCAACGACAATGCATCCGGCATCGCGGGAACGCTCGAGCTGGCGCGGCGATTTGCGCAGGCGAAGCCGTCGCGCACGATCCGCTTCGTGGCGTGGGTGAATGAAGAACCGCCATTCTTTCAAACGCAACAGATGGGCAGTCGGGTTTACTCGACGCGGTGTAAGGAGCGGAACGAAAACATCGTCGCGATGATCACGCTGGAAACGATCGGCTGTTTTCTCGACTCGCCGGGAAGTCAGACTTATCCCCTGATGGGGCTTGGGCTGCTCTTGCCGACGGTCGGCAATTTCCTCGCGGTCGTCGGCAATCTTTCCTCGCGCGGGCTCGTGCGAACGTGCGCGGATGTGCTTCGGCGCGAGACCACTTTGCCCATCGAGGCGCAGGCGCTGCCGGGAATCATCCCGGGAATCGGGTGGTCGGATCACTGGTCGTTCTGGGAAGAGGGGTACGAGGCGGTAATGTTTACCGATACGGCGCCGTATCGGTACAAGCATTATCACACCCCGCAGGACACGCCGGACAAAATCGATTTCGATCGCATGACGCAGGTGGTGCTCGGCAGCGAAAAGGTACTTGTCCACCTCTCGGAAAAGTAAATATGAGGCCCAGGTTCCGAGTCGGTTCTCGTGGGCGCGAAGGACGTCTCTTCGGAAACCGAAGAGAGGATCGATCCGCAGATTTCGCAGATTTACGCAGATTGGTTTCGGAATCTGCGGAAATCTGCGAAATCTGCGGATGATTCCTTTACGCTTCGTTGTAGACGCGGATTTCGTACACACGGGCGGAGGGGGCGCCGTTTGTTGCGAGGACCGTGAGCCGGAGCGCGTCGGCTTGAACGGCGTCGAACTTGTGCGTGCAACGGCGCATGTAGTTATCACGGCCCTGGGCGACTGTTTTCCAAGTCCCACCGATTTTCGCTTCGACGTCGTAGTCCTTCACGCAATCGGGATAACGAAACAGGGCTTCGTCTTCGCGGCGGCCGGTGTTGGTGTCGAATGTCAATAAAACGGTGTTGAACGTCTGCGGGGATTTCCAGTTCAGATCGAGCGTCGCGGGAAGCGACGGCGCGGAAATCCAGATGTTGGTCCACTTATCCGGCCGATGCGTGCCGGTGTTCACATTGCCCGCGCCGAACGGCTTGCTTTGTGGCGAGACCTTGAGCGCAAGACAGTTGCCGGTGCCCTGCTGCTCCCAACGCGTCGCGCCCATTTTCTGAGCGGCGCTCGCGCCCGGCGGCACCATGCTTGGGACACCGCGCGGGTGATCGACGTTGTACCAGTAAATATGCTTCGCCGCAGGAACGTGCACGAAATACAGCTTCCGCGGTTCGACTTTCTGGTTGAGGGCGAAGTCGATCCAGCCCACGTGCCCCGCGGGGATGATCGCCTTCGCGGTCGCGAGGTCTTCCGTTGAGCGAAAATCCCACACATGTTTTGCCGATCGCAGTCCAAGTTGCATTTCGAACGCCGCGTCGCGCTTTGATTCGAGCCAGAGCGAAACGGTGTCGATGTGATCTTTCGACATCGGAAAAAGCTGAGCGCGCGGATAAAGCAACTCGTGCGGCGTTTTTGCCTTTGGAAATTCCAGTGGCCATTCGCTGCTCGCGGTCGCGGTAGCGCTGCGGGCGAGATCCGCTTCGTCTTCATTCTCCACGCCAATGATGTGGCCATCCTGCTTCAGGATAAGCTGCTGAACTTCCTTCGCATGGTCCTTCGCGATCTGTCGCGGGGTTTTCTTGTACTTCGTCACCAGTCCCGCCGCGACGCCCACCGCTTGGCCGACAATGCACCCGGTGCACAGCACGCGCGACGAGCAGAATCCGAGGTACGAAGCGCTGATCGGTCGCCCCGCCATCATCAGGTTCTCGATATTTCGCGAATAGAGTGAACGCAACGAAATGCCATAGGGCAACGTTCCGAGCTTTTCGAAGGCCGCATTATGCGGCGGGATGAACGGTCGCTCGTGACGATTGAGGATTCCGCCGGGAAAGTGCAGGTCGATGCCCCACGCGCCATACGCGACGTCGTCTTCGCCAATCTTCGGATCCTGCACCTGCTGCTGCGTGAGCACCGCGTCGCCGATGATCCGCCGGGCCTCGCGCTTGTACGGCCAGAACCCGACGAAATCGAGCGCGTAATTCTCCGCGCCGTGATTTCCCTTGTTCTTCACGTGATCCCACACGCCAAGCAACTGGCGAAGACATTCGTGGCGAATCTGCTCGTTGTCGTGAATCGGATGATAGGGCGCGCCGATCTCGATCCACCAATGGCCGGCCTCGAGGTTCACGTGCGAGCGATAGCTGAGCTCCTTCTCATCCTTGAATTCCACCGCCCATTCCGGCCGCTTGAAGGGGACCGGATGGCCGGTGTTGTATGCGCGGAAGAACAGCGTGTTTCCCATCACCTTTTCATCCGCCTGATCCGGCGCGAGCGATTCGTTGTATTCGTTCTTCGCCTCGCGGCCCCACCGGAAATCAGCGCCCGCGCGATAGCCGAGCACACCGTCGCCGGTGCAATCGACAAACAGTGGCGCCGTCAGTTCCCACGTCTTCTCCGTCCCAAGCTGAATCGCCTTGATGGACTTGATCTGTTTCGGATTCGCCATCACCACTTCATGCATGTGCGAATTGAGAAAGAGCGTGAGGTTCTTCTCGCGAATGCACCGTTCGTACAGGACCAGGTCCCAGACGGAGTTCATCAGCCCTTCGCGGTAAACGACGTGATTGCGGGCGCGATCTTCGACGTGGAATTCGTCGTGGATCCCGGATTCGCGGATCCACGGTTGATAGGCATCGTTGCCTTCGGGATAGAGACGCACCTCGCTCGACGAGTTTCCGCCGAGCATCGAGCGTTCGTGCACGAGCGCGACTTTCGCGCCATTGCGCGCGGCGCTGATCGCGCAGGTGGTGCCGGAGATTCCTCCACCAACGACGATCACATCGAACTCGCCCGGCAGAAGCGCGACGCCGGCTTCGTTGCGCCTGGCGAGATCGCTCGGCGTCACCGGCTCAGGATGCGCCGTGGTGCTTTCGCCGACCACCGACGACACTTGTGTTGAACCAAAGAGCCATGCGAGCGATTTGAGGAATTCTCGGCGACCAAAGGACATGTGTTTCCTCCCGGGCGGGTTATTAAAGCCGCAATGCGTCGGCATGGTAATGGTTTGTGTCGCGGGCTGAAATGTGAGGCTGCCGCCGCAACAATTCCAGACATCTCGATGAGATTGCTTTTGCCTTTGAGAGCAAAATCCAGTATTTTCCGGCGCGTCGGAAGTTGGGTGTCCTTCCTGTACAAGGCCTGCACTTTTCAGTTTGACCGAAGATGTTGCTGGCGCGCCCCTGGTGCGTCTGGAGGTGGAGAAATGCGTCGGACGGAGATCACACACGTCGGGGCGGCGTGCGCTGCGCTGACACTTTCCATTGTTGCGTCGGCGGACGTCCTATACCGCAACACCGGCACGGGCGTGCAGGATTCGGACGTTTTCTCCGCCGACTTTTCGTTCTTCAGCACGGGCGCCAAGGCCAACGTCGCGGTCGTCGACGACGGCACGCTTGGCGTCGCCAATGCACCGTACTCGCTCACCAGCATCAACTTGGGCGTGAACAATCTCGGCGAGACCCCCGCGGCGGTGGATGTGCTTGTTCAGTTTTACGACACGGCGACATACATCGATCCGCCTTCATCGCCGATCGCAACTACACCGATTGGTCCGCAGTTCCGTTTCTCGCTCACGCTCGACGCCGGCGGAGGTACAACCGGCGCGCTCGCACTGAGCGGCGTGACCCTTCCCGACAACACTTACGCGGTTGTTACGCAGTTGGTGAATCCGGGAACAACTACAAACGATCAGAACTTCGAGTTCCTGTACAAGTACACGCCGGTGGATGTTGGCAGCAGCAACAAGTTGTTCGGCGCGGATTTTACAACCGACGGCACGATTCTGCGGAATGAAAGCCTGCAGTGGGATCCAGATGCGAATCAGTTTCTGGAAATCGACGGCGTCGTCGCACCGGAACCCGCCGCGCTGAGTGTGTTGTTCGTAGGCGCCTATTTCCTTACTGGTCGGCGACGACGCACACGTATAACCGCGCTTTGATCCCGTTTAGCCCGGCCGCTCGCGGCCGGCTCCCGCCGCAACCCGGGGGGCTAACTCACGCCTCTTGATCAAGCCAGCAGTTGCTGCACCAGGCTATTACCGTTCGGACTTCCCGGTCCCGTGACCAGGTCATACCCCGCGACCGCGGTGTAATTCGGCGAACCCGTGCTCGTCCCACCGCTGATGTCATGGAAATTGCCTGCAGTTCCTGATGCCGCATAAAGCATCGGAAGCGTCTGCGAACGGCTGTCGAGCGCGCCGTTCCCCGCGGCTTTGCGACCCTGGTCCGCAATCGCGATCAGCGCCGCAATCTGTGGTGAGCCGGCGCTCGTTCCGCCGACTTCGAACCAGCCCGTGGTTCCGCTGTAGCTGACCGTGTCATAAACCGGGAACCCGGTGTTTGGATCGGCATCGTAAGAGATGTCGGGGTTTGAACGCTTCGCGTACGGAAGCGCGCTTTGGTAGCTCGGCTTGGCGATGTAAGCACTGACACCTCCGCCGCTGCCGGACCAGCCGGTTTCGCTCAGAATGTTTCCGGTCGCGTCGAGATTGAGCGTGGTTCCGCCGACGGAAACCACGTTCGCAGAGATCGCCGGCCATTCCACCGGTGCGCCGTCATCGCCCGATGACGAAACAAAGGTCACGTTCGTGTGCCCGCTCGGCGTCGTGAAGTACGTGTCATACGATGATTCGGTCGAAAATTCGCCCGCGCCCCAGCTCATCGAAACCGATGCAACTCCGCTGCGCTTGCGCGCCAGGTCGACGCTCGAGAGCAGATTTGAAATGCTGGCGGTCTTTGCTTCGACCAGCACGATATTCGCCTGCGGCGCGATGGCGTGCGCCCATTCGACGTCGAGCGCGATCTCGAGAGACCAGCCCGCATTCCCGCTGATCCTCGTCGCCTGTTTCACCTTGGTGAAGATGGGATTGCCGTTCGTGCCCGTCATCTGCGGAAGACCATATTGCGTGCTGAACTTCGCGAGATCGCTGGTGATGTTCGGATCGTCGTAGGCATCGACGATCGCGATAGTTTGTCCTTTTCCATCGCCGTTCAGGGTTCCGCCGGAGAAAGTGATCTGATCGAAGCCGTACGCATGCCTGACTTGCAGAGGCGTGTAACCATGAGGCGTTGTGCTTGTGACAAATGGCTCAACGTGCAGCGACGGCTGCGCCGTGAGCGAATGAATCGACGCGGAAAGCATCCGTCGCGACTCAAGAGATTCCAACGCGAACGCACAATTCGATTGATTTTTTCCACGCATCGCCCAAGCCCTCCGAGCCCCATCGAGCAAACTTTTATCAGATTCTGAGACGAGTTACGAGCAAGAGCCAGTCAAGTTCGCGTGAACCCGGAAAATCTTCTCCGATTATTCTGGAATGTTCGCCTTTTGTTTGGTACGATCCCAATCGCGCCATTCGGCGCAGGGGGAAAAGGAGGAACCATGTCGAACCGTGAGCCCGTCGCAGGTGCGGCCACCCCACATCCGGATGTTCCACGGGATCCGAAGCGTCCCGAAATGTTCCAAAGTGATCGCGCCGCAGGAGCGAAAGTGGAACAAACGCGTTCAGAAACGCTCCATCGTGATCCAGGATGTTCCGAAACGTTCCGTCCGGGGCGAAATGACGAAACGAACCCACCGCCAGCAGGGATCGGGGGCCCTTTAAGCCCCAAGCAACTCTTCGCGGCGCGGGCACTCGCGGGCGGACGGACCGCCACGCAAGTGCCCCAGTCTCTTTCCACGAGCAGGCAGACGATCAACCGCTGGCGGAGGGATCCGAACTTCGCGCGCGAGGTTGAACGGTACACGACATCATCATGCGCGAGGTGGTTCGCAAATCGTCGACGCCCGCGCAGCGTGAACCGGTTCGTCTGCCGATCCCACGCGTGCTTCCGCGGTCGAACAAGCCGGAGGCGACGGACGAGGAGATGGAAGAGTTCGAACAGCAGTGGCGAGCGGAAATGATCCGCAAGCACGGCAAAGGCGCGATGGAGATCGTCCGGATCGTAGATGGCAAGATGACCTTTCACGATCTGGAGTGAGTAATGTTGATGGAGGCCGAGTGGGGTAGGGTGCGCTTCAGCGCACCGGTTATTCGTTGTTCGCAAAGCAAATAACCGGTGCGCTGAAGCGCACCCTACAGGCATCAGTTATGTTTCAATTATATCGGTAGCAACTAATCTGCATCACTCGATCGCGCAGTCAACCGCATCCGACAGATGCAGCACGCGGTCGAGGTGAGTGAGCTTGATCGCCTGCAGCGCCGAGGGGACGACTTCCGCGAGCTTCAGGTTCTGCTGGCGGCGCTTACATTTCTCCGTCAGCTCCACCAGGATGCCCATCGCCAGACTCGAGAGGATCTGCACTTTCGACATGTCGAGCACGATCACGTGAATGCCCGAGCTCGGACCGATGGGCTCCATCAGCTCGGTGAGGGCGGCCAGGTCCTTGTCGTCCATCATCTTCATCTTCAGGCGCACGACGAGCGTCTGGCCGATCGTTTCGCTCGAAATGCGTTTGGTTTCAGATTCTTCCGCCATCGCAAAAGCCTCGCTCATCTACCCTTCATCGGTCAACTATGCCCGTTCACGCCAAAGGTTGCGGGAGCTCACATTTTGCGTGTGTATTTCCGCTGGTAATAAGCGGACCACCTATAGGTGGACCAATCGCAATCGCGGCAGGACCAGGCATAGGTCGGCATGAACCAGTTGCCAAAAGCGGCGAACCCGTATTTCCCGCGCCCCCCGCATTTCGGGCACACGAACGGAACGCGGGTCATGATGATGCTGGGCAAAAAGAAACCGAGCACAACCGGGACAGCCATCGCGATGTGCCCAACGACGCGAGGCGTATCGATCGGCAGCGCGATCGCCATGACCACCGCCGCGACCGCCCCGCCGATCACCGCAACGATCGAGAACACCCCCGTCACTGTCGCATGAACCCAATAGCGCATGTCCATTCTCCGCGGCCCGGCAAGTTACCCGCCGTGGTGAGAGAGGCGAGTATAATTATCGGTTGCGCGTTGAGTCATGGAGGGTTGGAGATCCGCCCCGATCATGGAACCATTTAGCCGCGGCGGGGGAGGGGCGGCCCCCGGCGCGGCCGGCGGGAAGCCCCCGCCGACAAATAATAAGAAAAGAGTAACCCCCGCGGGGGCCCC
>JAICIO010000095.1 GCA_025924315.1 Phycisphaerae bacterium | reverse complement strand
GATCGCGACGCATATCGCGAATAACGCGATCAAGCAGGGCGCGACCTGCGGGTTTGGTTTTCTGCCGATGGACAACATCGAGAAATCGCAGCGGCGCGTGAAGAAGGCGATGGAAGAGAACGGCTTCGGCGAATCGTGGCTCCATCCCTGCGATGTGAGCAGCGATGAATCGATCGAGAAATTCTTCGCCGGCGCGAAAGAGAAATTCGGCACGATCGACTTCCTCGTTCACTCACTCGCGTTCGCCAACCGTGAATATCTGAAGAAGGATGAAGGCAATTTCCTCTCCACGCCGCGCGATGTGATGAAGCAGGCGGTGGACATCAGCGCGTATTCGCTGCTGGCGCTGGCACGTGCGGCGGCGCCCTTGATGACCAATGGCGGCTCAATCATCGCGCTCACGTACCTCGGCGCGAACCAGGTCATCCCCGGTTACAATGTAATGGGCGTCGCGAAGGCGGCGCTGGAAGCAACGGCGCGATATCTCGCCTTCGACCTCGGCGGAAAGAAGATTCGCGTGAACACCGTGTCGGCGGGCCCGGTGAAGACACTGAGCGCCATGGCCGTTGGGGGGATCGACGAGATGTTCGCCCACACCGAGCGCAAGGCGCCCCTGCATCGCAACATCGACGGCGACGAAGTCGGCAAAACCGCGGTGTATCTGCTCAGCGATCTCTCCAGCGGCGTGACCGGCGAAAACATCTTCGTGGACAGTGGCTTCAATATTGTCGGGCTGTGAACATCCATTTCGTAGCACGGGCAACTTGCCCGTGCCTTCCGCAGCCGGCATGTGCTGCTGCAAAACGTCTAAAGCTACACACCTCCCGCGGCCGATATGAATTCATCGCCCGGGCTGTCCTCATGCGCATTCTGCTGGTCGAAGACAACGAAATCCTCAGGCAACTTCTGCTTCAACTGCTCGAAGACGATGGCGTCAACGAGGTGGCGGAGGCGTGCGACGGCGAAGAGGCGATGAAGCGGATTCCGCATGTCCGCCCGCAACTGATCGTCACCGATTTTCACATGCCGCACATGGATGGCATTCGCTTCACCAAAGCGATCCGCGCCGCGGGCATCGCGACACCTATCGTGATGATCACCGCAATGGCCGACCCGGAATTGGCCGAAGTCGCGCGCGACGCCGGCGTGACCGAATTCCTGAGCAAAGCCGACGAGAGTAACATCCTTCGCGCGACGTTTCGCAAGATCGTAAGCGACATTGCGAAAGCCGCTTAAATGAATCCCGCACACACTTGAAACCCCGCCCGCACACCTATACACTTATGCCTCAATCGCGGGTGTAGCTCAGTGGTAGAGCGTCACGTTGCCAACGTGAATGTCGAGGGTTCGACCCCCTTCACCCGCTTAAAGCGAAACGGCCCGCGTCACGTGACGCGGGCCGTTTTTTGTTTTGGGAACTCGCACTTCGTTTGTCTCACTTCGCCTTTAGCGCGGCTTCGAGTTCTGGTTTGAGCGCTTCGAGCTGCGATTGGATTTCTGGTTTTGCGAGCAGCGCCGTTGCGAGCGCTTTCCCGAGCACTCGGCCGGCGTACACGTCGCTGGGATAATGCACGCCGGCAATCTCCCGATCCCAGCCCATCTGTTGAGACCGTGCGACGAGTCGATCGCGATCCTGCGGCAGCAGCGCCGAGAGCATCTCGCCAAAGAGTGTGGCGCGTGTGGAGTGGCCGGACGGATACGATCCGTCTTTCTCGGTGAAGAGGGAATGAATTCGCGAATCGGTGTGGGGACGCGGGCGCTCCCAATGCGCTTTGGCGGTCTTGCTGAAGTATTGAAGATCCGGGGTGAGCGTGGTCTTGAAGAATTCGGCCGTCCTCGGGCATTTCTCGGGCGTGAAGTCTGGGCCGAGCACGTCGGCGAACGAAAAGACCGTGAGGTGATGTTCCTCTTCGGTCGCGCGCGCAACCTCTTCGGGCGTTCGGTCTTTCTGCAACTTCAGCAACTGCACGAATTCCTCTTCATGCTCTGGAGAGTTCGCCGGTGGCGGATCGGGCAAGAGGGTAACGACATCGATCGTCTGCGGGGTTAGATATTTCGGCGCATATTTCGGCGGCGCTTTGGGCGCGTCGGCGATGGCGATAGCGCCGCTGATAAACACGATCGCGAAGAGAGCAATTGAACGGCGAAGCATGAGGCAGGCCTTTCCGTGTGATGGTTCTGGAAGGCGATGTATTTCGAGGATGAAGTCGCGGATGTCAACCTGCGCTTGATTTTGATGCTCGCCCCTTGAGTATGTCTGTTATCAGTTTTCGCTCGTCGTGTGAAAAGGACGAAGATGAAGCGGCTTGCAGCAGAGAATATCAGGGCCGGGGTTGCAGGTGTTCTCGCGACGCTTGTGCTGGCCGCGCTGATCGTTGTCGGCTCGCGCAACTTGAATCACTTCGACGCGGCGCTGGTGGGCTATACTTTTGCAACGCTGTTTGCAACCTTCGGAATCACGTACCGCTATGCGATGTGGCTTCAGCGTCCGCCGACGCAGTTGTACTGGCGGCGCGGTTGGCAGGTCTTTCTCAATCCAAGGTTTCTGGGTCAGAATTTACTCGAGCTGGCGCGCCGGTTCTTCCTCGAGTTCGCGGCGAATCGCTTCATTTTCCGCCGTGGGAAGAAGCGCTGGATTGCGCACTGGCTGATCATGTGGGGTTGCATCCTCGCGGCGGCCATCACGTTTCCACTGGTGTGGGGATGGATTCATTTTGAAACGGTGCCAGGAGATACGTCGCTGTACCGCACGTTTGTCTTTGGGTTCCCCATCCACGAATTTCCCGTCGAATCATGGCTGGCGTTCCTCATTTTCCACGGACTCGTCTGGGCGTCGATCCTGGTGATCATCGGTGTGATGATCGCGTTCCGCCGGCGGATGGTGGATCACGGAGCGGTGGCGGTGCAGCAGTTCGGCGAAGACATCCTTCCGCTGTTGCTGTTGTTCGCGATCAGCGTGACGGGCTTGATGCTCACGGTCAGCTACACCTGGCTTCGCGGTTACGCGTATGACTTTCTCGCGATCCTGCACGCGCTCACCGTGATCCTGAGGCTGGTGTGGCTGCCGTTCGGAAAGCTGTTCCATTTGTTTCAGAGACCGGCGCAGCTTGGCGTGAGTTTTTACAAAGATGCGGGGCGAAGCTCCGAGCAGGCGAAATGCCTGCGATGCGGTCGCCCGTTTACCTCTGCGATGATGGTCCGCGATCTTGCGACGGTCGAACGCAAGCTTGGCTTCAGTTACGAGCTGGATGGAGAATCGGGCGCGCATTACCAGCAGGTGTGCCCCAGGTGCCGTCGTGCGCTGTTCGGCTTATCGCAGGGCCGATTGTGGGCAGAGAGCCGGAGCACGCGATTGGCTGCAGAACGAGAGAACGAGCACGCCGGGCCGCGCTCGACAGGTTAATCATGGCGACGTTACCGACCGACGAAGTGAAGATCATCGAGCAGTTCGGACCGCACTTGGCGCGAATGTCCGGCGAGCGCTTGTCGACGTCGGTCGAGCCAGACCGGCTCGTCAAAACGCACTGCTGCTTCTGCGGGCAACAGTGCGGAGTCCAGCTGAAGGTCAGGGACAACGAAGTGATCGGCTTTGAGCCATGGGAGGAATTCCCGTTCAACCGCGGAATGCTTTGCCCGAAAGGTGTGAAGCGATATTTGCAGGGCTCGCATCCAGATCGGCTGCTGACGGCGCTGCGCCGCGAACCGAATTCGCCGGGCGGATTTGCGCAGATGCGATATGCCGATGCGATTGCGAAAGTCGCGTCGGAGATTGGGCGCATCCAGTCAACGTACGGCAACAGCGCAATTGGCGTGCTGAGCGGCGCGAGCCTGACGACGGAAAAGACGTATTTAATGGGCAAGTTCGCCCGCGTTTGCCTGAGGACGCCGTACATCGACTACAACGGCCGGTTGTGCATGGTGAGCGCCGGCGCCGCGAACAAGAAGGCGTTTGGGATTGACCGGACGACGAATCCCTGGTCCGACATGGTCGGCACGGAAGTCATCTGGGTGGCGGGATCGAATGTCGCCGAATGCTCGCCGATCACGACGAACTATATCTGGCAGGCGCGCGAGCTGGGGGCGAAGTTGATCGTACAGGATCCGCGGATCACGCCGGTTGCGCGCACGTGCGATTTGTTCCTTCCGGTGAAACCCGGTCGTGACGCCGCCGTGTTCGCCGGCGTGCTAAACCTCATGATCGAGAACGACTGGATCGATCGCGAGTTCATCGAGAAGCACACGGTCGGCTTCGATCAGGTTGCCGAGTATTGCCGTCAATGGCCCGCGGCCAAAGCCGCGGAAGTGAGCGGCGTTCCCGAGCGCTCGTTGAGACAGGCGGCGGAGTGGTGGGGCCAGGCAAAGTCGAGTTTTCTCTTTCACGCGCGCGGCATCGAGCACCATTCCAACGGCGTGCAGAACTCGCTGGGGACGATCAATCTCGTACTTGCATCCGGCCGAATTGGCAAACCCAAGAGCGGCTATGGCACGATCACCGGCCAAGCCAACGGCCAGGGCGGCCGCGAGCACGGACAGAAGTGCGACCAGCTTCCCGGCTGGCGCGACATCTCCAATCCCGAGCATCGCAAGTACATCGCGAGCGTCTGGAAGGTCGATGAGAAAGAACTTCCCGGCCCCGGCGTCGATGCGTACGAACTCTTCCGCAAGATCGACGCTGGCGAAATCAAGGGATTGATCTCGCTGTGCTTCAATCCAAGGGTCTCGCTGCCGGACAACAACTTCGTCCGGCGCGCCCTCGAGAAGCTTGAGTTTTACGTCGCAATCGATTTCTTTTTGAACGAGACGGCCCGCCATGCGGATATCGTCCTGCCGGGGAGTTTGCAGGAAGAAGACGAAGGCGTCGTGGCGCAAGTCGAGGGGCGCGTGATCAAGATCAACAAGGCCGTCGAATGCCCCGGCGAAGCCCGACAGGATTGGAGAATCATCCAGGACATCGCCGCAGCGCTCGGTCGAACGCACGGCTTCACCTTCAACAGCCCGCGCGAAATCTTTGAAGAGCTGCGCGTCGCGAGCAAAGGTGGGGTGGCCGATTATTCCGGCATCACCTACGAGAAGATCGAAAGACAATTCGGCGTCTTCTGGCCGTGCCCGTCGCACGATTACAAGACCGGCGAACCGGTTCCGGATCACCCCGGCACGCCGCGGCTCTTTGAGCGCGACAGTTACAATCCGGTGGCGAAGGGCGCCGGCCCGTTCTATTTCCCCGACGGCAAGGCAAGGTTCAACGTCGCCGATTATCGCACGCCCGTTGATGACATCAGCGCGGAGTACCCGATTTTCCTCACCACCGGCCGCGTCGTCAGCCATTTCCTATCCGGCACGCAAACGCGCCGCATCGGCCCGCTGGTCGATCAATACCCCGAGCCGCGGATCGAGATTCATCCGCGACTGGCCGAGAAACTCGGTATCAAAGACGGTGAGTGGGCGACGGCCGAGACGCGCCGAGGCAGCATCACGCTTCGCGCGATGGTCGTAACGACCATCCGCCCGGACACCATTTTCATTCCCTATCACTGGGCGGGAAAGAAAAGCGCGAATCAATTGACTGTCGCCGCGCAAGATCCAATTTCAAAGATCCCGCAATACAAAGTTTGCGGATGTCGCGTTCGC
Organism: Phycisphaerae bacterium; assembly: GCA_025924315.1. Classification (GTDB taxonomy): domain Bacteria; phylum Planctomycetota; class Phycisphaerae; order Tepidisphaerales; family Tepidisphaeraceae; genus JAICIO01. The sequence goes on along the minus strand of JAICIO010000095.1, from coordinate 15,112 downwards.
GGAGCCGACGCACCTCCCGAATATGTCGGAAAGTTGGAGGCGCAGCAGTGAACGGCAGCCGCGCAACCCGATGCAGACGCTTGGTCACCGGGTTTCGTTCGGCCATAGCAGCTTGCGGATTTCGGGGCTGAGTTTTACTCGCTCGTCGTCGTCGAGTTCGAGCAGCGTCGGCTTGGCGCCGCGGTCGAGTAGCAAGCGAACCATATCCGCGTGCCCGGCGACAGCGGCGCCGCCAAGCGGGCGCGGGCCGGTGTTCGGCGTGTCCCAGCTTGGGACGCGCGCGTTCACATCCGTCTTCGCGTCGAGCAGGAGGCGCGCGCAGTCGACGTGGCCGTATCGCGCGGCGAAATACAGCGCGGTGCTGCCGGCCTCGCCAGCGACAGGTTCCTTGCCCGCGGCGATCACCGCGCGCAGCCGATCCGCGCGGCCGAGGATCGAAGCGCCCAGCGCGTCCAGCGGCATGCCCAGCGACTCGAACTCGCGCAGTCGGTCGACACGATCCTCCAACGCCGCGTCATACGCGATTTTGAACGGTTGGTGCGCCTGATCCTTCAGGCGGGTCCAATCGATCTTCGCGCCGCGATCACGCAGCAACTGAGCGACCTTCGATTGCCCGTTCGCGACAGCCGCGAGCAGCGCTTCGCCTGTACCGTCGGGTGCGCTGGGAGACGCGCCAGCGTCCAAAAGCATCCGCACCACATCGACGACCTTCGCCTCCTTGTCAGCCGACAGCGGATCGTGCGACGAAGTAACTGCTGCAAAAAGGGCCGCGCCTGCATCGCCGGGCTTACCCCGGCGAATAATCTCGGCGGCGGCCTCGGCGTGACCGTTGCGCGTTGCAATTGCGAGCGCACCGGGCGGCAGCTTCATCCCGCGATCCAGCAGTAGCCGAAAGACGTCGATATCCGACATTGCGATGTTGACGAAGTATCCCTGTGCGTTCTCGGGCACCTTTGCTGGATCGGCGCCGGCGTCGAGCAGCACGCGCACGACCTCCAAATCGCCGCTGGCGGCCGCCGCGACGATTGGCGTGCGTGCCACCATCCCGCGACGGTGATCGAGGGCATTAACGTCCACCTTTGCACGGATCAGGAGCGAGACGAGCTGTGCATTGCCCGTCTCTGCTGCCACATGAATCGGCGCCGCACCGTTGCGGCCAGCGGCCGACGGATCGGCGCCGTGTGCCAGCAGGAGCTTTGTCACCTCGACGAACTGCATCGGCCCGCGCCGCGGGTCGGGCTGCCCGCGCGTCTGGCGTTCGCGGGCGCGCGCCTGGGCCTGTGACCAATGGCCGCGTTGATCCGGCGGTGCCATGCTTCGATGCATCGCGTCGAGCCAAGCACCGTTCATCGCCAGGAGCAGCGGCGTTTGCCCCAGCGGTCCGCGCGCGTTGGCATCGGCGCCATTCGCCAGGAGCCGCCGGACTTCTTCGGCATCGCCGCGCTGCGCGGCTTGGTGCAGGGCGCTCAATCCTTCAGTATCAGCCGGCCGCACGTCGGGCGCGTGGGTCGAGGAAGACTGTTGTCGCTGACCAGTGTGTTCGATCACCGTTTCCGCCGGACGTGTCGTCGGGGGTGTGCCGCGGTGAGCACACGAGGCGGCGCCGACACACAGCGCCAGGAGTAAGCTACTCGAGAGTGAACGCATCATTGACCCCGAATTGCACTTCCGGGCATCGTACCACCCGCGCCATGCGTGTCATACCGGAATTGCGCGCTTTCGCTGCTGGGCGCGCGCGGGTAAAAAAGGCCCATGTCGGTTCCTGCCAACCTTCACTTTTTCATCGATCCCAATCGCTGCATCGGCTGCCAGGCGTGCGTTCAAGCATGCAGTGAATGCGATACCCATCGTGGCACTTCGATGATCCATCTGGAATACATCGAACGATCGCAGAGCGTACAGACGGTGCCAGTGGTTTGCATGCATTGTGAACAACCGACGTGTGCGGAGGTTTGTCCTGCCGACGCGATCAAGCGCACGGGCGATGGCGTCGTGCAGAGCGCGCGCAAACCGCGGTGCATCGCCTGCGGGAACTGTGTCGTCGCGTGCCCATTCGGCGTGCCGGAGGTCTACGAGGACAAGCAGCTCATGATGAAGTGCGATATGTGCTACGACCGCACGACCGCGGGCAAAAAGCCGATGTGCGCGACCGTCTGCCCGAGCCAGGCGCTATTTTTCGGCACGCGCGAGCAGATCGAACAGCTTCGGCCGATGTCGATGCCGACCAACCAGTTTCAGTTCGGTCGGCAGACCATCACCACGCGCGTCAACATCATGGTACCGAAAAACGGCGCCACCCGGCCGCTGGTGAATGTGACGGACGCAATGAACGAGCACGCAGCGCCGCGGAGTGTGTCGCTTCCCGTTGCCGGCGGCTTCGATCCCTTCGCCGAGGTGGAGGTGTAGCTCATGAGCCAATGGGACGAGCAGGACGACCAATCCACCTCGCGAGTGGACGTTCGCGTTGATTCACCCTCGCGCGAAGGACTCACGGGCACCACACCCGCGGATGCATATTCGCCCGCGCGCGATCCGGAGCAGATCACGCGTCCGCCGAATGGAAAATCGCTGCATTCTCAGCCGCAATGGCGCAAGGATTTTCCAATTGATTGGCCACAGGATCATTACGTTGCGCGGCGTGATTTCGCGAAGTTCTTGTGCCTGACGAGTCTCGCTTTTGCCATCGGCCAAATGTGGATCGGAATGCAGAGTGCGTGGCGGCGCCATCGTGGGTTGCCGCCGATGCGAAAGATCGCTTCATTGTCCGCGCTCCCTGTCGGCGGAACGCTCGTCTTTCAATATCCGAAGGAGCACGACGATTGCATCCTGGTTCGACCGTCGGCCGACACGCTGCTCGCGTATAGCCAGAAGTGCACCCATCTCTCGTGCGCGGTGATTCCAGATGTCGAGAAGGGCGTGATTCGCTGCCCGTGCCACGAGGGGCTGTTCGATCTCGCGTCAGGTGACCGGACCGCGGGTCCTCCGCCGAGGCCATTGCCGCGCATCACGCTTCGCGTGCAAGGCGGCGAGATCTACGCGACCGGTGTGGAATGGAGGACGACATGAGCCTCAAGCGTCCTTTCACCCGCGAGCAGCGCACGACCATCATCTATGGGATGCTCGCATTCATTCTGATTCTGGTGGTCCTTCAGCTGTGGCTCTTCACCGCGACGATGAATGCTTATCTCGGCGGCGATGACGCCGTGATCTGGCCCGCGGCGGGGGCAAGCATCTTCTGTCTCCTGCTCAATGCCGGGTTGCTGCGATATCTCTACTACATCGAGCGCGTGCGACGATAGCGGAGACGAGCAGATGGACAGACGGCACGACGATTCGGCGCTGGCGACGATGCATCCCGCCTACTTCGCGATGGTCATGGCGACGGGCATCGTATCGATCGCATGTCTGCTGACGGGGCTTGGGCTGCTGGCGAGAATTCTCTTCTGGCTGAACATTCCGTTCTATATCGCGCTCTGGGCGCTGACGATCGTCCGATGCGTGCGCTTTCCGGATCGCGTCCTGGCGGATCTGCTGAACCATAGCCGCAGTGTCGGTTTTTTTACCATCGTGGCGGCGACGTGCGTGCTCGGCACGCAAGCGCTTTTGATCGGCGGCTCATGGCCTGCCGCTGCGGCTCTATGGGCCTGGGGCATCGTCCTGCTGATGCTGTCCACCTACGGCATCATCTCGATTCTCACAATGAAGGAAACGAAGCCGGGTCTGGCCGAGGGAATCAACGGCGGATGGTTGCTACCGGTCGTTGCTGGGCAGTCGGTTGCGGTACTCGGCGCGCAACTCGCCGGTGGATTCGCTCTTGAGCGGCAGCCCAGCGTGCTGCTCTTCTGCCTGGTGATCTGGCTCGGCGCCGGCATGCTCTATGTCTGGATCATTTCGCTGATCTTCTATCGCTACACCTTCTTCGCGATTCATCCGTCCGATCTCGCTCCGCCGTACTGGATCAACATGGGCGCGGTAGCGATTTCAACGCTCGCGGGCACGATGCTCCTGGCGGCGGCGCCGCGTTCCCGGCTGCTTGACCGACTTGGTCCCTTTCATCGAAGGCGTCACGCTGCTCTTCTGGTCGACCGCGACCTGGTGGGTCCCGATGCTGGTGATCCTTGGCGTGTGGCGGCATCTTTATCGCCGGTTCCCGTTGCGCTACGATCCGCTGTATTGGGGCGCGGTCTTCCCACTCGGAATGTACACCGCGTGCACATATCGCGTTACGCAGGTGATGCAGGCGAAATTACTCGAATGGATCCCACACGTCTTTGTCTATATTGCGCTGGCGGCATGGATCGTCACGCTCGCCGGCCTGGTCCACCAATTACTCTTCCGGCGCGCGTCGGAATCGTAATAATCGCGTAAAGGCGCGAGAACAAATCGATGAACTACTACATCAGTCAGGGTGGCGAAACGCATCTACCGGACATCGGTCGAAGCATCAGCACCAAGCGAACGACCTGGTGGTCGGTGAATCCGAAAGTGGCGAAAGACGATCGCGTGATCGTTTACCTGCGCGCCCCCATGTCGGCGATCGTGGCGATGGGAACCGTGCTCGATGATCACACCGTTTCCGGCGCAAAGCATGGTTGGCCGGGACATCAGCTCTCGCATGTGCGTTTCGAGAAGCTCTTTGATCCGCCGGTGCCGATCGCGGCCGTTCAGGAAGCGCTGCCGGACTGGGGCTGGCCGAAGATGCCGCGCACCGAAGCGCATATTCCGGATCAATACGTCGCGCCGCTGCTGCATCTCCTGCACGTGAGAATGCAGGCGGCGGATTTGCCGAATGAGGAAGCGGTCAACGCGCGCATCTCGTCGGACGCGGGCTTCAGCGACGTCGAAACCAACCGCCGCGTCGATCACGCCGCGATGGAATTCGTGCGGCACACGTTCGAGAAGAAGGGTTGGAAGGTCGAAGACTGTCAGGAAGATTTCTGCGGATATGACCTCCGCGCCCATCGCGGGAGTGCCGAGCTTCATCTCGAGGTGAAAGCCACGCCGGATACGTCCGCTGGTTTCATTTTGACCGCGAACGAACTTCGCTGCGCGGAAACGGACGAATCTTTTCGCCTCTGCCTCGTCAGGCACGCACTGCACCGCGATCGCAAAATGGAAGTTCTCACCGCTAATCAGATGAAGCGTGCGTTCGCGCTCTCGCCGATCGCATACATTGGTCGCGCGAAACCCTCAAAAACGCATCAATAATCGCCTCGCGAGGCGGTTTCATATCGCGTCTTTGCGAGGTATCTTTCTGTCAACATTCCAATGCAGTTGCAGTATTGAAGAACGTGGGGTAAATCCGGCCGCTGCTGGGAATTAAAGCAGCGCTTCGGCGTTTGGGTTTCCGGGCGATGTTCCTGTCTTCGGTTTTGGGATGGAGCAATCATGTCACATGATGGATGCGATTGGTGTAATTCTCCCGCGCACGTTCGGCCTGGTCATTCTCGACGCGAATTTCTCTATGTCGGCTTGATCGGTGGACTGGGCCTTACGCTCGGCAATTACTTCGGCTTGAGCAGCAAAGCGTTGGGCGAAGCGAAGAACTACGCGACCAAAGACGGCGTCGCCAAAGCCGTCATCCACATCTTCCTCCCCGGCGGAATTGCCGCGCAGGAATCGTTCGATCCCAAGCCCTACGCGCCGATCGAATATCGCGGCAGCCTCGGCACCGTGAAGACCAAACTCGACGGCGAGCTGTTTTCGGAAACGCTGCCGAACCTCGCGAAGGTCGCCGATCGCATGACGATCGTGCGCTCGATGACGCACGGCGAAGCCGCGCACGAACGCGGCACGCATAATATGTTCACCGGCTATCGCCCGAGCCCCGCCGTTCAGTATCCGAGCTTCGGCAGCGTCGTGAGTCACGAGCTCGGCTCGCAGAAAAATCTTCCCCCTTACGTTTGCGTGCCGAATGTGCCGAACCCCTATGCGGGCAGCGGATATCTTTCATCCGCCTACGGCCCGTTCAGCCTCGGCGCCGATCCCGCCAACGGCAACTTTGCCGTGCGCGATCTCACGCTACCCGAAGGCATCGACGATAAGCGCTTCGAAAAGCGCAAGACGATGCTCGAAGCGGTGGACGATCACTTCCGCAAACTCGAGAAATCGGATGCGCTCGACGCGATGGATTCGTTCTATCAGCGCGCGTACAGCATGATCAGCTCGAAGGAAGCGCGCGAGGCGTTCAACATCAAGGCCGAGCCCGAGGCAATCAAAGAAGAGTACGGCAAGACGACGGCCGGCATGCGCATGCTGATGTGCCGCCGGCTGGTTGAAGCAGGCGTGCGATTCGTCTCGATGACCTACGGCTCATGGGATCATCACACGAACGTCGCCGCCGGGGTGAGAGGCCAGACGCCGCAGTTCGACAAGGCGCTGGCGGCGCTGATCCTCGACCTCGAGCGCCGCGGAATGCTTAATTCGACAATGGTGATGGTGACGACCGAGTTTGGCCGGTCGCCCAAGATCAACAAAGACGCGGGCCGCGATCACTGGCCGCGCGTCTTCAGCATCGCGCTTGCAGGCGGGGGCATTAAGAAAGGGCAGATCTACGGCTCAACCGATGCGACCGCTTCGGAGCCCAACGACAATCCGCTGTCGGTCATGGACCTCGCGACGACGATGTACAACCAGGTCGGCATCACCGCCGACAAGGAACTGATCGCGCCCGGCGGGCGTCCGATCGAAATCGTAAAAGACGGCAAAGTCGTGCAGGAACTTCTCGCGTGATGAGCAGGGCGCGTCAGGTAATGATCGGTGGCACAGACATTCCTGTCTGTGATCGGTCGCGGTATTCCGCGGCCGAGTCGACCTTTCTCACCGAATACGGGTCCAGGAATACCTCGCCCCGTCACAGACAAGAATGTCTGTGCCACCGAAAGAAGATCGTCTCTGTCGTCGCTGGCGTTCTCATCGCGATATGTGCGACCAGCGTCTTTGCCGCGTCGCCACAGCTCACATCAGTGATGCCGCGCGGCGCACAGCGCGGAACGGATCTCGACGTCACTTTCACTGGCGCGCGGCTCGACGATGCGCAGGAAGTTCTGTTCTACTCGCCCGGCATCACGGTCAAAGAGTTGAAAGCCGAATCCCCGCAAAAGGTGAAGATCCATTTCGCGATCGCGCCCGATGCAACACTCGGCGAGCATACGCTGCGGCTTCGCACGTCATCGGGCATTACTGAACTGCGCACCTTTTGGGTCGGCGCGATGCCTGACGCTCAGGAAAAGGAACCGAACGACGACATCAAAACCGCGCAGAAGATCGAGCTGAACACGACCGTCGCCGGCGTGATCAAGACAGAAGACGTCGATTACTTCGAAGTCAACGCGAAGAAAGGCCAGCGATTGACCGCCGAAGTCGAAGGCATTCGCCTCGGCGACGCGATGTTTGATCCGTACGTTTCGATTCTCACGGAGAAGAAGTCGGAGCTTGCGACCTCGGATGACACGCCGCTGCTGCGCCAGGATCCCATCGCTTCGACAATCGTTCCCGAAGACGGCAAGTACATCATCGAGCTGCACGAAGCTTCCTACGGCGGGAGCGACAGTTCGTATTATCGCCTGCACGTCGGCACCTTCCCGCGTCCGATGATGGCATTCCCCATGGGTGGAACCGCGGAGAGCGATCTCAGCGTGAAATTACTCGGCGATGTAAGCGGCGAGATGGCGGAGTCGATCCATCTTCCCGCGGAAGCGAGCGAATTGTTCTCATACTTCCCGCAGCAGGGTGGTCAGATCGCGCCCTCCCCGGTGAAGATGCGCGTCTCGAAGTTTCCGAACATCATGGAGAAGGAGCCCAACAACTGGGTCGACAGCGCCACCGTGGTCGATATCGCGCCGCCGTTCGCGTGCAACGGCATCATCGACAAGCCCGGCGACGCCGACTTCTTCAAATTCAAGGCGAAGAAGGACCAGGCGCTCGACATTGAAGTCTTCGCGCGCCGTCTCGGCAGCCCGCTCGATTCGGTCGCGCACATCTTCACCATGAAAGGCGAAGCGCCTGCCGGGAATGACGACAAGGAAGGGCCCGACAGTCAGTTTCGCTTCAATCCGCCGGCGGATGGTGAATACTGCGTTCGGGTCATCGATCAACTGAACGGTGGTGGGCCCGATTATGCGTATCGCGTCGAGGTCACGCCGGTCGCGCCGAGCCTTGAGATGAGCATCCCGCTCGTCGCGCCCAATTCGCAGGAGCGGCAAACGATCTCCGTGCCACGCGGCGGACGGATCGCGACGCTCCTTCGTGCCACACGCAACGATTTCGGCGGAGCGGTAAAGATCAGCGCAGCGCAATTGCCCAAAGGCGTGACGTGCGCGGATGTGACGGTCGATCCCAACCTCGACACGGTGCCGGTTGTTTTCGAAGCGGCCGCCGACGCGCCTGTCGCGGGCTCGCTCGCCGATCTCACCGGCGCGTCGCCGGATCCGAACGTGAAGTTCACGAGTGAGTTCAAGCAGCTCGCGGACCTCGTCGTTTATGGCAACCAGACCGCCTATTACCAGGCGCGCGTGAACAAGCTGGCGGTGGCGGTGACGAACGAAGCGCCGTACAAGCTGAAGATCGTCGAGCCGAAAGTTCCGCTCGTGCAAAGCGGATCGATGCAGCTGAAGGTTGTCGCGGAGCGAAAGCCGGACTTCAAAGGGCCGATCCAGCTCGCGATGGTCTTCAATCCGCCGGGCGTCGGCAGCGGTCCCATCACAATTCCAGAGAATGCAACCGAAGCGTTCATTCCGCTGAACGCCAGCGGCGACGCGCGGGTCGGCAAGTGGGGCATCGTCGTGAACGGCGTCGCGGACGTCAACGGGCCGCTCTGGTCGAGCACGCAACTCGCCCAGCTCGAAATCGCCCCGCCGATCATGAACGGCAAGATCGAAATGACCGCGACCGAGCAGGGCAAACCGACGCAGGTCCTCTGCAATCTCGATCAGAAAACACCCTTCGACGGCAACGCGAAGGTGCAGCTGCTCGGCCTTCCCCCGAATTGCACGACCACCGAAAAAGAAGTCACCGCAAAGGACGATAAAGTTCTCTTCGACGTGAACACGACCGACAAAAGTCCAACCGGCCAACACAACTCGCTCTTCTGCGCGATCACGGTCATGAAAAATGGCGAGCCAATCACGCAAACGATCGCGGGTGGTGGTGTCTTACGAATCGATAAACCATCGGCGGCCGCCAGCGCCGTCGCCAAGGCGCCTCAGTCGAAAGGTCCTGTGTCGCGCTTGGAAAAGTTGCGACAGGACCAAGCTGCTAAGACGCAGTAGGAATCCGGTGGCACAGGCATTCTTGCCTGTGTTGGGCCGATGTACTCATCGACCCACATCGGTCACGGCGTACGGTGCCCGATCACCGACAGGAATGTCGGTGCCACCGATGAGGGATGTGGACGTGATGAGAGTAAATAAAATCATCGCTTCAGTTTTAGCGCTGGGACTGCTCGTTGCCTTCATCTTCGCATGGCTCGGCAGCCCGCGTCGCGCCCTCGCCGCCGGTTCGGGAAGCCCTTCGACGCCAACCGTCCCGACGGTGCTCAAAGATCTCGATCGCGTGAGTTTCAAACTCGATGTGATGCCGGTTCTCATGGTCGCGGGTTGCAATTCGGGCGCCTGTCACGGCTCGGCTCGTGGCCAGGATGGCTTCCACCTCTCACTCTTCGGCTTCGATCCCGACGGCGATTACTACCGCATCACGCGTGAGATTCCGAACCGCCGGATCAATCTCGCCCAGCCGACGGAAAGTCTGCTCTTGCAAAAAGCGATCGGCGCGGTTCCACACGGTGGCGGCGCGCGCTTCAAGCCGGATAGCCCGTACTACAAAACGATCCTCGCCTGGATCGAGCAAGGCGCGAAAGAGGATCCCGCCGACATTGCCACGCCCGTTTCGCTCGACCTCGAGCCGAAGGAACTGCATCTCAAAGGCCCCGGCGGAACGCAGCAGATGTCGGCGCACGCGAAATATTCCGACGGCACCGAGCGCGACGTCACGAACCTCGCCGTCTTCATGACGAGCAACGACAACTCCGCCGGAGTCTCGCACGAAGGCCTCGTCACTGCCAAGAATCGTGGTGAAGCATTCGTCATGGCGCGCTTCGCGACGTTTACCGTCGGCTCGCAGACCATCGTCGTGCCGAAAGACGCGCCGACCTACGTCTGGCCGAACGTTCCCGAGAACAATTACATCGACAAACTCGTCAACGCGAAGCTTCAGAAGCTGCAAATCCTGCCGTCGGGCCTGTGCGACGACGCGACGTTCGTGCGCCGGGTGTTTATCGATGTGACCGGCACGCTGCCGACGACGAAAGAGTTTGACGACTTCGTCGCCAGCACCGATCCGAAGAAGCGCGAAAAGCTCGTCGATGAGCTGATCGCCCGGCCCGAGTTCGTCGACCTGTGGGTGATGAAGTGGGCCGAGCTGCTCAAGATCCGATCGACCGACCAGGTCAACGAGATGAGCTACAAGGCGACGCTGCTCTATTTCGATTGGCTGAAGGATCAGTTCGCGAAGAACGTGCCGATCAATCAGGTCGTGAAGCAGCTGATCAGCTCGACCGGCGGGACCTTCAAAAATCCGCCGACGAATTACTATCAGACCGAAAACGAGACGCTGAAAGTTGCGGAGAACACCGCCCAGGCGTTCTGTGGCATTCGCATGCAGTGCGCGCAATGCCACAACCATCCATTCGACCGATGGACGCAGAACGATTATTACGGTTGGGCGTCGTTCTTCACGCAGATCGGGCGTAAGCCCGCGGAGGATGGGCGCGAAACGATCGTCTTCAATGCCGGCGGTGGAGAGGTGAATCATCCGCTCACCGGCAAGCCGGTTCCCGCGAAGTTTTTGGGCGGCGCCGTCGCCGACGTGAAAGGCAAGGATCGCCGCGCGGTGCTCGCGGATTGGCTTACTTCGCCGGACAACCCGTATTTCGCGCGCAACATCGCGAACATCTGCTGGGCGCAGTTTTTCGGCAAGGGAATCGTCGATCCGGTCGATGACGTCCGTATCAGCAATCCGCCGAGCAATCCGCAGTTGCTCGATGAGCTGACGCATCGCCTCATCGCCTATAACTTCGATCTGAAGAAGCTCGTGCGCGACATCTGCCTCTCCCGAACTTATCAGCTCGATAGTGTGTCCAATGCATCGAATGCGGACGATTCGCGGAGCTTCTCGCACGCGTCCGTCCGGCGAATTCGCGCCGAAGTGCTGCTCGACTGCATCAGCGAAGTGACGGAGTCCAAGGAAAAGTTCCGCGGATTACCCTTGGGCGCTCGAGCGGTGCAAATCGCGGATGGACGCACGCAGAACTACTTCCTGCGGACGTTCGGGCGAGCGACGCGCGAAACCGTCTGCTCGTGCGAAGTGAAGATGGAGCCGAATCTCTCGCAGGCGCTGCATCTGCTCAATGGCCAGACCGTCGAGCGAAAGATCCAGAGCGGCGGGGTGATCAAGAAGCTGATCGCCGCGAAGAAGACGCCGGATCAGATCGTCGATGAATTGTACGAGCGATGCTTCTCGCGCAAGCCGACGTCACAAGAGAAGACGAAGATCGATGCGATGCTCGCCGACTCTGCGAAAGATCCGCAGCCGGTGCTGACGGACTTGTTCTGGGCGCTTTTGAATTCGAAGGAGTTCATCTTCACGCACTAAGCGGCGTGAACGTGACATGGCCTTTCCAGGCCATGCGCACGGCTTAGAAAAGCCGTGTCACGTGATGGTCCAAGTACTCCAATTGAAAGACATGCGACGCTGTTTCATCGCCATTCTCGTTTTCTTCACCGCTCACGCTTTCGCGGATGAGAAGGTCACTTACCAGGACAACGTCCGCCCGATCTTCGCGCAGAGTTGCTTGAGCTGTCACAACCCGGACAAGGCGAAGGCGGGGCTCGACCTGAGCAGCTATGGCGCGATGATGAACGGCAGCAGCGACGGCAAGGTTATCACGCCCGGCAGCCCGGACGACAGCATGCTCTACCTCTGCGTGAGCTTCCAGGAAGAGCCGCACATGCCGCAGAAGGGGAACAAGCTGCCGGATGCGCAGCTTGAAATGATCAAGAAGTGGATCGCCGGCGGGGCGCTCGAATCTGGTTCGTCTGTAGCAGTTGCAACCAAGCCGAAAGTCGAGATGAAGCTGACGGCGGCGCCGACCAAGAAGCCCCAAGGCGCTCCGCCGATGCCGAAAGAAGTGTCGCTCGATCCGATCGTCCGCGCCGATCGCGCCGCGGCGCCGGGCGCGATGGCGGCCAGCCCATGGGCGCCGCTTGTGGCGTTCTCTTCGCCGCATCAGATCCTGTTGTATGACGAGAAGACGTCGCAGTTGCTCGGCGTGCTGCCGTTCCAGGACGGACTTGCGAAGACGCTTCGCTTCAGTCGCAACGGCAGCGTGCTACTCGCCGGCGGAGGTGTCGGCGGGCAGTCGGGTCATGTGGTGTTGTACGACGTGGTGAGCGGAAAACGCATGGCGGAAGTCGGAGAAGAATTCGACGAAGTTCTCGCCGCCGACATCAGCCCGGATCAATCGCTCGTCGCGCTCGGTGGGCCGGCGAAGAAGGTCAAGATTTATTCCACGAGCGGCGGGAAAGCGCTGCACGAGATGACCGCGCACACCGATTGGGTGACCGCAATCGCGTTCAGCCCGGACGGCGTGCTGCTCGCGAGCGGCGATCGCAACGGCGGGCTGCGCGTATGGGAGGCCGCGACCGGCAACGAGTTCTACACGCTGAACGGTCACAAGGGCGCGATCACGTCGCTTAGCTTCCGCGCGGATTCAAACGTGCTCGCCTCGGCGAGTGAAGACGGCACAGTGAAGCTGTGGGACATGAACGCCGGCAAGCAGATGAAGAACATCAACGCGAATCCCGGCGGGGTGCTGTCGGTCGATTTCGCGCCGGATGGGAAACTGGTAACGGCCGGCCGCGATCGCAACGTGCGCATCTGGAATTCCAACGGCACCGCGCTGCGTCAGCTTCCGCCGGCGAAGGACATCGCGATTCACGCGGTGTTTGGCGACGAGGGGAAGCTGGTGATCTCCGACGATTTCACCGGACTTGTCCGCGTGAGCAAAGTTGAAGATGCGAAACAGCTCGCGGAGCTGGATGTGAACCCGCCGACAATCGCGGAGCGGCTTGCGATTGCGCGCAAGCGCGCGAGTGACGCGGACGCGACGGCTTCTCATGCATCGGATGTGGTCAAGTACCTACAGACGACTCTCGCGAAGACGCAAGCGGATGCCGCAGCCGCGCAGAGCTCGGCGGGCGAGTTGAAGAAGAAGGCGGATGCGGCGCAGGCGACTGCATCGGCAAACGCGACGGCTGCCGATGCTGCGAAGGTGGCAAAGGCGCTTTATGAGTCCGCAAATGCGAGCGCGCACGCGAAATCGGATGAGCTGAAGCGCGCGAGCGAAACGCTTGCGAAAGCGAAGGCGGCCGACGATGCCGCGCGCGAGCAGTCGCTGGCGGCGAATGCGGATTTGATGAAGTGGAAGCAGGCGGAAGTGACGAACTCGATCGCCCAAACGCGGCGAGAGCTCGATGATCTCTCCGCCCGCGCCGCGCGGATCACCGATGCGCTGGCAAAGATCGAATCCGCGACGAAGGCGATCGTGGAAGGCCCGCAGCGAATCGCGACCGCGAAGGGTCAACAGGCGAAGGCGAAATCCGCGGTCGCATCAGCGCTGGCGAATTCGCATCAATCCGAGCAGTCGGTTATCGCATTGGAAGCACTCGCCGTTCGGGCAGATCATCTTGGCAAAGCCCGTCGCCACATCGATCCGTTTTCGTTGCTGATTCAAACCCAGGTACGGACGGCGCTCCAGCACTCCGACGCCGCCAATGCCGCCGTCGCACAAGCCGACGCGTCTTCGAAGGCTGCCGATGCGGCGCTGGGGTCGATTGAAGCCGAGCAGGCGGCGGCGCCCAAAACAATCGCCGACGCGAAGACGGTCATTTCCGATTCCCTCACCGACCGCATCGCCGCCGCAAAGGCAAAACTCGATTCGCTCTCGCAGCAGGCGCGCGTGCTCAGCGCATCTCGGTAAGACCATTTCCTATTTTGATAAGCTTGTGGTCGGAGCGGCGGCCGGCGCCGTGAAGAGGACCATCGACTTGCTAACGGTCTGAGAGATTCCCCACAGCGCAGGAAGCGCGACGACGAGCCAGGCGATGATCAAAAATGCGGATGAGCTTGAGTTGCGTCGAGCCGGCGTGGCATAATCTGGGGTCGTTCGTTCCATCACGTTCTCGCAATTCGATGCCGCCCGCCGCTTCGCTCTGGGACGGCCTTGAAGATTACTACGCTCTCTGCGCTTCGAGCGGTTGTTCCTCTCTGATCAAGTACTTTTCGTCGACCGGTCGCACCAGCGCGTTGGCGATGAAGCCGACGACCAACAGCCCGGCCATCACGTAGAGGACAAATGAATACGCGTCGGCCGGCGCGACGTGGCGTTCGGTGATCTGGTATTCGCGCAAGTAGTTGACGAGGAGTGGCCCGGCGATGCCGGCGACGCTCCATGCTGTGAGCAGGCGACCGTAGATGGCGCCGATGTATTCTTTGCCGAAAAGGTCGCGCATGTACGCCGGCATGGTCGCGAAGCCTCCGCCGTACATGCTGATGATGATGCCCGCCGTCAACGCGAACAGGGGGAGACTGTTGAGTGCGCTTTCGCGCGTGTGCGGGAAGAAGACATACAGCACGAAGCCGAGGGCGAAGAAGATCGCGTACGTTGTCTTGCGGCCGATCTTGTCGCTCGTGCTCGACCAGAAAAATCGCCCGGCCATGTTGAAAAGGCTGAGCAGCCCGACGAACCCGCCCGCGACGGCGGCATTCACGCGGCCTTTGAACATCTCCTGAATCATCGGCGACGCCTGCTCCAGGATGCCGATCCCCGCGGTCGTGTTCATGCAGAGCACGATCCACTGCAGCCAGAACTGCGGCGTGCGCAGAGCGGTGTTGGTGGCGACGTTTTTCGTCGTGATCATCGCGTTGGTCGTCCGCGGGACGTAACCCTCGGGCAGCCAGTCATCGTGCGGAATGCGTACGAGAAACGCGCCGAAGATCATGAAGCAGAAGTAAATCGCGCCCATGGCGACCATCGTCTCGGAGACGCCGTTGCTCG
>JAICIO010000094.1 GCA_025924315.1 Phycisphaerae bacterium | reverse complement strand
TTCGAATCGCGCCGCGAGGTCGCGCTGAAAGTGTGGACCGCCGCCGCCGACCGCGCCGCCGCCGTCGATCCGTACGCCGGCCTGCTCGTCAGCCTGCACAGCCTCGCCCTCTCCGTCTTCGCCGCGACGCAGACCAGCTTTAAACACGAAAAGGTCGACATGTCCGATCCGCGAACGCGCTTCGAGATGAACAAGTTCCAGCACCGCCAGATCGAGTTGCAGGAACAGCTCCGCCAGAAGCTCGGGATGCGAACCGATCTCCCGCTTCGCAACGGCCTCGCGGAGGAAAGCGACGATCCGCGAGAGAAACAACTGATCTTCGACTTCCGTCTGCTCCAGGCCCTCGACAAAATCAGCCTCGGCATTTGCTGCACAAAACCACCCTTCGCGAAGATCGAGCCGGTGCATCTCAAGGCCGGCGATCGCCCAATCGCGTTGCAACTGGAGCGGCCTGACGCGCACTTGCTGCTTCTGCGCCTCTGGTGTTTCTGCGCACCGGACGTTCGCTTGGCTGTCTCGTACAAGCCCGTCGCCGCAACGCGGTATGAGTCTGATGTCCACTTGCGCACAGCATACGCCGCTGCGACGCAGAAGACGTTCTCGATCACGCTTCGGGGGAAGTGATTTCATGAATGGACCGATCTATCGCGTGAGCTTCGATGCCGCGTCGCTTCTTCGCGACCATCCGCCGAAGTTTCAGCATCCGCATAAGAATGCGCTCTTCGAGATCGCCTACGCGCCGGGCGAGCAATCGAAGGGCGAGATCAAAGTAACGCGCTGGGCCGAGCGCGTTGATGAACCGCTCTCGCTCGCGCGCGAGTTAGCAACATCGGTCGAGCCGAACTTCTACACCTACCAAGTGGTCTCTCCGGCGACTGGCGCAATTGAATGGCACGTCAACTTTGCCGACCCACAGTTGTTCTTCGCGTATGGTTCACCGCTTTTCGCGCAGGACGAAATGCAGGTCGCCGAGCACCCGATGCTGGCATGCGTGCGTGAAGCCCTGCTTGCGCGCGGCCTCAGTGCGATGACCAGCGACGAAACCAACGCGACGCCGATCCTTGTTCGCAACGTCGAGCGGCGGATCGAAGTCGCCACGAATCCCGATGCATCCGCGGGGCGACCGTATGGCTTGTACGGCAATCGCTTCGGCGTCGCGCCGCTCGAGGCGGTGCGTCGCGCGACACGCCGGATCAAGCCACCCACGATCACCAACATCATCGCGATTGCCGCGCCGGCCGGTGGACATGGCGCTTATTCCGAAGCCGATATTCGCGACATCTTCGCGACCGCATTCGCAGGCTTCCGCGCCGCTCGGGATGAGACACATCGCATCCTTGGGCCAAACGCGCAGATGATCATCCACACCGGCTTCTGGGGCTGCGGCGCTTTCGGCGGAAATCGCCATCTGATGATTGCTCTGCAAGCGCTTGCCGCACGTGGAGCGCACGTCGATCGCCTTGTGCTTCATGCAGGCGACAACGCTGGATCGGACGATGCGTCATCCGGCGTCCACGTTGCCGAAATGATCGCATCCCGCTGCGGCGAACCGTGCTCGCTCGACAACCTCGTCGGCCACGTCGCAATGCTCGGATACAAATGGGGTACGAGTGACGGAAATTAATGGGCGGAACTGATGGATCTGGAACTTCAAAATCGCGTCGCGGTCGTGACGGGCGCGAGCAAGGGCATCGGTCGGGCGATTGCGCTGACGCTTGCGCGCGAAAAGATGCGGCTGGTGCTTGCGGCACGATCGGCGGAGTTGCTCGACCAGGTCGCGCGGGAATGCGGTGTTGAATGCCTGATTCAACCGCTCGACCTTCGCGAGCCGGATGCGCCGCGGAAACTGATCGACGCGGCCGTTGCGCGATTCGGCGCAATCGATGTCCTGGTCAACAATGCCGGCGCCACCAAGCGCGGCGATTTTCTTAAGTTGAGCGACGACGACTGGGCGGATGGGTATGCGCTCAAGCTCTTCGGCGCGATGCGCTGTTGTCGCGCCGCCTGGCCGCATCTGGTGAACTCGAAGGGCGCGATCGTGAACATCATCGGCGTCGGCGGACGTGCACCCGGTGCGGAATTCACCATCGGCGGGTCTGTGAACGCAGCCCTGATGAACCTGACGCTCGCTTTGGCCGACCGGGGAAAAACCGACGGCGTGCGCGTCAACGCCATCAATCCCGGCGCCATCACCACCGATCGCCTGCAAACCCGCATCCGCAGTTTCGCCGCCGAGCACAAGGTCGACGAATCCACCGCCGCCGCTCAAATGGCCAAACACATGAACATCGCCCGCTTCGGCACGCCGGAAGAAATTGCCAGCATCGTCGCCTTCCTCGCCTCCGGGCGCGCAAGTTTCACCCAAGGCGCGATCATCGATGTTGATGGTGGGCAGACTCAGACGTTGTGACACAATTGTGTCGCGAAGGCGCGAAGAATCGCGAAGTTGTGCGAAGGAGGCCTTTCCATCAATCTTCTTCGCGATCCTTCGCGTCCCTTCGCGCCTTCGCGATAGCTCCGGTGAATCGGTTACACTCCTGCTCGTGCACACTTCAGAAGACTCCTATCGCATCCGCACCAAAGCGCCGGGTCCTTCTGGTTCGCTCCCTCTCACTGAAGGAATGCTCCGCCATTCCCCCAGCGGCGATTTGTTCGGCCTCACGCAGAACGTGGGCATGGGTTGGGATCCGAATTCCCTCCGCGGGAATGATGTGCTGATCGCGAGCACGCTCGGCGGATTGCGCGGCGATGACGGCACACCGATCGCGCTCGGCATGCACACGGGACATTGGGAACTTGGCCTGCTCGTGCGCGAGGCGGCCGTTGCGTTTCGTCAGATGGGCGCCACGCCATTTTCCGTCTACTGCTCCGACCCCTGCGATGGCCGCACTCAAGGCACGGCAGGCATGATGGACAGCCTCCCCTATCGCAACACCGCCTGCGAAGCGTTCGGTCGTTTGATCCGATCGCTGCCCACACGCGGCGCGGTGATGGGCATCGCGACGTGCGACAAGGGACTACCCGCGATGATGATGGCCCTGGCCGAAGCCAGAGATCTTCCAGGCATTCTCGTTCCGGGTGGTGTGACGCTTCCGCCGACGGATGGGGAAGACGCGGGGACGGTGCAATCGATCGGCTCGCGATTTTCGCATGGTGAACTCTCCCTTGAGGAAGCATCACAACTCGGTTGTCGCGCGTGCGCGTCGTCCGGAGGTGGGTGTCAGTTTTTAGGAACGGCCGCGTCGTCCCAAGTGATCGGCGAAGCGCTCGGCATGAGCCTGCCGCACTCGGCGCTGGCGCCATCGGGCGAAAACGTATGGCTCGAGATGGCGCGCAACTCCGCGGTCGCGCTGATCGATCTTCAGCACAATCGGATTCCTCTCTCGCACGTGCTCACCGAAGGGGCATTCCGAAACGCCCTTGCGGTGCACGCCGCATTCGGAGCGTCAACGAATCTTCTTCTGCATATCCCAGCGATCGCGTATTGCGCCGGCGTGAAACGCCCCAAAGTGCAGGACTGGATCGAAATCAACCGCGAAGTCCCGCGGCTGGTCGATGTGCTTCCGAACGGTCCTCGCTATTTCAAAACCGTGCAAGTCTTCCTCGCCGGCGGAGTGCCCGAGGTCATGTTGCACCTTCGCGATGCGGGATTGCTCGATCTCGATTGCATCACGGTCAGCGGAACAACGGTGGGTGAGAATCTCGCCTGGTGGGAACGCTCCGAGCGTCGCGCGCGATTTCGTGGCCTGTTAAAGGAACTCGACGGTGTCGATCCCGACGACGTCATTCACTCACCCGAGCGCGCGAAAGCTAAAGGCATGGGCAGCACCGTCATCTTCCCGCTCGGCAACCTCGCTCCCGAGGGCGCGGTCGTGAAAAGCACCGCGATCGACGGCAGCTTCTGGGCAAGCCACGTCTACGAGCGCGTCTGCCGCGCGCGTGTGTTCGTCACCGAAGACGCCGCCATCGAAGCGGTGAAATCCACGGGAGCGGATGCCGTCCTTCCCGGCGACGTCATCGTCCTCGTCTGCCGGGGACCCGTCGGCGCGGGCATGCCGGAAACGGCGCAAATCACAATCGCATTAAAAGCAACCAAAGCTTTGCATGATGTCGCGCTGATCACGGATGGCCGCTTCAGCGGATTCAGCAGCGGTCCATGCATAGGCCACGTCGGCCCCGAAGCATTGTGCGGCGGGCCCATTGGCAAAGTCCAGGATGGCGACAGAATCCGCATCCGCCTCGACCGCGAGCATCTCCACGGCAGCATCGATCTGATCGGCGATGCGACTACACCACTCGACCAATGCAGCGACGAGCTGGGCCTCCGTTTGCTCGAATCGCGCAAACCCCGTGCAGATTTACATTGCGATCCAAATCTTCCGGCGGCAACGAAGCTCTGGGCCGCCCTTCAGCAAACGGGCGGCGGGACGTGGGGTGGTTGCGTTTACGATGTCGAAGCGATTGTGGGGATGCTTTCACATCGAAGATAAAAAAGCATCATCGTGACAGGGGCTTTTGGCCGCGCGGCGGTCTTCGCACGTCCTAAAAGTCCGTGTCACAAGAGACCCGCTTCAACTCCTTCAAGCAACAGTGTTCACGAGCGTGCCAATTGGGTCGATCGTCATCTCAATACGGTCCCCTGCCTGGAGCGTGAAGTCGCTTGGTGGGATGATTCCTGTGCCGGTCATGAGAAACGCGCCGTTGGGAAAACTGTTTTCGCGGAAGAGGTAATCGACCAGCTCCTGCGGTTTTCGCTTAAGGGATTCGAGCGTCGTCGAACCGGCGAAGGCTTGGGCGTTTTCCCGCAGAATCTTTATCGCGATTGTGGTGGATGGGGGTAATGGCTCGTTCGTGACGAAAATTCCCGGGCCAAGCGCGCAGCAACCGTCGTACACTTTCGCCTGCGGCAGGTACAGCGGATTTTCGCCCTCGATGTCGCGGCTGCTCATGTCGTTGCCGATTGTGTAGCCGATGATTTTCCCGCTCGATGTGATCACGAGCGTCAATTCCGGCTCCGGCACATTCCATTTCGAATCGCGGCGGATGCGCACGGCTCCGCCGGGCGCGACGACGCGATGCGCCGTCGCTTTGAAGAATAATTCCGGACGCTCGGCCGAATAAACGCGATCGTAGAATGAGCCCCCGCCCGCGCTCTGCGATTCCTCCATTCGCGCATCGCGGCTGCGGAAGTAGGTCACCCCCGCCGCCCAGACTTCCTGCGAAACGATCGGCGCGAGCAGGCCCACCGGCGGAAGCTCCGCGCCGCGGTCTTTGATCTGCTCCGTCAGATACGCAAGCAGATCGTCGCGATTCAGCAGCTCATCCCAGCCGATCGAATCGAGCAATGGAAACGCCTGCGCGCCGTTCATCACGACGGGACCGGATTGCGAGCGATACAGCTTCAACATGCGCATAGTTCTAATGCTTTAATGCCGATTTGCGAATTCAAAGTCGGCGTAACGCATGGAATGTTTGCGACCGCCCTAGTCTTGCCCTTACGATCGCGCATCTATGGCGACTGCGACGTTTCGTGATTTCGTCAACTTTCTCGACGGGCAAGGCGAGTTGATTCGCGTGAAATCCCCCGTCAATCCGATCCTCGAGATCGCGGAGATCTGCGACAGAGTTTGCAAGACGAAGGCGCCGCACGGGAATAGCGAACTGGATCGGAATCCCGCGGCTTCATTGGGTGGCAAAGCGCTGCTGTTTGAGAACGTGCAGGGGTCAGACATTCCGGTTGCGATTAATACATTTGGAAGTTATTGGCGAATCAATCAGGCGCTGGGGACGGACAATCTCGAGGCGCTGGCGGCTCGCGTGCAGCAGCTGGTGAAGCCGGAGATTCCGACGTCGCTCATGGACAAGATGAAGCGGCTGCCGGATCTGATGAAGATGGCGAGCTATCCGCCGAAGTCGGTGCGAAGCGGGATCTGTCAGCAGGTCGTGTTAGAAGGCGAGCAGGCGGATCTGACGAAGCTGCCGATCATTCAGTGCTGGCCTTTGGATGGGGATTTAAAGAGCGGGCAGGTGTTTGATGAACCCGCGGCCCTGCGGGCCGCCGCTAAACAGTCGGGCACCGGTCGCTACATCACGCTTGGCGGAATTCACACGCGCGATCCGGAAACGGGCGATCGCAACATCGGAATGTACCGCGTGCAGCTGTTCGGTCCGCGGAAATGTGCGATGCACTGGCACATGCACCACGACGGCGCGCGGCATTTTCGCAAATATCAAAAGCGCGGCGAGAAGATGCCGCTGGCGATCGTGCTCGGTGGGGAAAGCGTTCTTCCGTACGCCGCCACCGCGCCACTTCCGCCAGGCATCGAAGAATTGCTCTTCGCCGGGTTCTTAAACGGTGGTGGAATTGATCTCGTGAAGTGTCGCACGCACGACCTCGAAGTCCCCGCCAACGCCGAAATCGTCATCGAAGGCTTCGTCGATCCGAACGAGAAGCTGATGGAAGGCCCCTTCGGCGATCACACAGGCTTTTATTCATTGGCGGACTGGTACCCGGCTTTCAACGTTACGGCCATCACGATGCGGAAGGATGCGATCTATCCGACCACGATCGTCGGCAAACCGCCGATGGAAGACTACTTCATGGGCAAAGCGACGGAGCGCATCTTCCTCCCGCTGTTGCGCATGATCGTGCCGGACATCATCGATTATTCGCTGCCGATTAGTGGCGTTTTCCACAATTGCGCTTTTGTGAAGATCCGCAAGGAATATCCATTCCAGGCGCGTCGCGTGATGCACGCGATCTGGGGCGCCGGCCAGATGAGCTTCACGAAGTTCGTCATCGTCGTGGACGAGCACGTGAACGTACACAGCGAGCAGGACGTGCTATTTCACCTCTTCAGCAACTGCGACCCCGCCCGCGACACTGAGATTGTGCACGGCCCTGTCGATATCCTCGACCACGCGTCGCCGGATCTCGGGGCGGGCAGTAAGATCGGCTTCGACGCGACCGTAAAAATGCCCGCGGAAGGGAAGATTCGCGCCTGGCCGAAGGAACTGGAGATGGACGCCGCGACGAAAGAGCTCGTCACGCGGCGATGGAAGGAATATGGGATCGGTTAAAGGGTCGTTGCGCGTTGTCGTGACACGGCCTTTCCAGGCCGTGCGCTGGCCGGGAAAGACCATGTCACGTTGAACGCTCGTCGAAGGATTTGGAAAGCATGCACGGCTTGTGGAACTATCTCACGGGGGCGATGCGGGCGGAGGAGTTGAATGCTTCCTGGTTGCGGCTTGCGCACCAGGTGGGGGGTGGTTCGGAGGCGGTGTCGGAGCAGTGGTATGTGAAGTTGTCGGCGGCGTACATCGCGCCGGATCGGCGCTATCACACGCTCGAGCACATTCGACAGGTGTTATCGATCTGCCGGAATCTCACTTCCAAATCAGATGAACGATGGGCTCTGGAACTGACGGCGTGGTTTCACGATTACATCTACGATCCGAAGCGACGCGACAACGAGGAGCGGAGCGCAGAGGCGGCAACCGCCGCGATTGATCAGATTGGCGGGTCGGGACGACTGGGCGCGCAGGTTGCGGAGATGATTGCGCTCACGAAAACACACGAAAGTAATGGCAACCCGCTCGGGGATATGTTTCTCGACGCGGATCTGACGATCCTCGCCGCGCCACCGGAACAGTACGACGCCTACGCGCAGGGGATTCGTGAAGAGTACGCGTGGGTGACGGATCGCGATTTTCGCAACGGACGGTCGGCTGTCCTGGAAGGCTTGCTCAAACGGCCAAAACTCTTTCACACCGCGATGTGTTCGGCGCTTGAAGAGACCGCGCGGACCAATCTCAAGAACGAACTCGAAAAGTTGAAAGCATTGTCTGCGTAGGGTGCGCGTCAGCGCACCGGTTATTCATCCGAGCAGAAGTAACCGGTGCGCTGAAGCGCACCCTACAAATCACTTCTCCGTCGTCGCGACGGGAAATGCACCGCGCTTGATCGCACTTCTGGCTCGCATCACTTCCACGGCCATCGGAATGAGCGACACGAACACAATCGCGAGGATCACCAGCTCGAAATGCTTCTTGAAGAACGGAAGGCCGCCGAGGAAATAGCCGCCGGTCAGGCAGATGCCGACCCAGAGGATCGCGCCGACGATGCTGAAAATCAGGAATCGTGCGTAGTTCATTCGCCCGATCCCCGCGACGAACGGGGCGAACGTTCTTACGATTGGTACGAAGCGGGCGAGGATCACGGTCTTGCTGCCGTAGGTTTCGTAGAACTCGTGGGCGCGCATGAGGTGCTTCTTGTTGAGTAGCTTCGAATCTTCGCGCTTAAAGACCGCCGGGCCGAGGCGCCGACCGAGCCAGTAGTTCACGTTGTCGCCGAGCAACGCCGCGCAAACGAGCAGCGGCGCGACGACTGTGATGGACAGGCCAATATCGCGCGCCGCCACCGCGCCGATCGCAAAGATCAGTGAATCGCCCGGTAGAAATGGCGTCACGACAAGGCCGGTTTCACAGAAGATGATCGCAAAAAGCACCGCGTAGATTGTGTGCGGACCGACGTAATCGATCATGGATCGCCAGCTGGCGTCTTCACCGAGGTGCGTAAGGAGAGCGATCAGTCTGCGAAAGAATTCCATTCGAACTCCGAGTTATTCCGGGTGGCAAGAACCCGCGGAGCTGCGCTCCGCCGCTAAATATAAATAAGGAAACGGTATTCGTCGCCAATAGTTAGCGGCAGAGCGCAGCTCCGCGGGTTCTGCCGAGTCGCTCATTCATATCGGAATTTAGCGTCGCTCACAATCACGCGGTCTGCGCGGCGGGAATCGGAGGCGGTGGCTGCAGAACTTCAGGCAACGTCACCGGTTCTCGATGACCGTAATCTTTCCATACGAACGCGGGAATGCGGTTGATGAACCCGGAAGCAAGCGACAGCGCGGCGGTGCAACCCTCCGCCGTGTGAGGCAACTTGCCGAGGTCCATCAGCAGGATGGAATTCGCGAGCGAAAATTGCACGTCCTGCTGCAGCATCCACTCCATCATCTGCGGATGAATAATCGCGTACGCGAACTCGCGCTGATCGGACTGCACGTGATACTTCCGCGAGAAGGCTTCGGATTCGAAGTTGATGTCTTCAAATCCGAGCAGCCCTTTGATCTTGTCGAATAAACCTTCGAGTCGGATGTTCAGCTTCGGAAATTGCGCGCCGGTTTCAAGGATCAGGTAATGGTAGTAATGATCCTCTTCGTAAGTTTCGGTGCGCGTCGACGTGCTGCCGTCGGAATTCGTGTGCGTAACCGTCCGCGTTTCAGTTGTCGCGTAGTGGTATTGAAAGAGGTAGCACGGCAGCGGCGTTTGCCTCGAGAGCACTTCATATGCGTATCGCGAGTGGCCTTGGCCGATCTGGCCGATGCCATGGAAGCGCGCGTCAAGATCCCACGGATCCTGCTCGTTGAAATCGAAACCGTTCGCTGCCGCCCATTGGGCCAGCGCCGCCTTACGCTGCCGCTCTCGCTCGGCCTGCGCTTTGGCGAGCACCACGATCAGCGTGATGATTCCGATGCCAACCAGAACGATGAGAAAGATCGCCCCAGGCGCCATGCACGCAACGCTAATGCGGCATTAAGCCGCATTCAAGCCGTCGCAAATTCGCATGTTTTCCACCGCCGCCCGGTTACAATTTGATTCGATGGCGAAGAAGAAGCTCCCGAAGGTGCTGGCTTTGCTTGACGAGGACATGTGCACCGGTTGCGAAGCGTGCATGATTGTGTGTCCCGTCGATTGCATCAGCACGATTCCCGGCCATCGCCACGAAGCAGTTTTCCAGGTCTGCACGATCGACCTTCCGCGATGCATCGGCTGCACGCTGTGTCATCAGGTTTGTCCATGGGATTGCATCACGATGCTTCCGACCGATCAGTTTCTGCAGAACGCACAAACCGCCCCGCAACTGGAATAGGTTCGTTTCTTCTCGTCTAATCCCCTAAAGGAACTCAATGGCTGAAACCCGCGAATCGTTCGGCGTGCAGGCTGCGCGCTTCAGTTTACTCGCACCGCTCACGGTCGTTCTGATCGGCGTGCTCACGCGCCTATCGCTCGGTCAATTCCCCCGCGTCGTCATCGCGATTGCCTGGATCAACGCCGGACTGATTGTGATCGGATTTCTCCTGGCGATCGCGGCGCTGATTTCGATGAGGCGATTCGGACCGGATCGAATCCTAATTCAAGGGATCGTCGGCGGAGTGATCAACGGTGCGTTCTTCGTTATCTTCCTCGGCGCGATCATGTCCGCCCGTGCACTGGTTCGGAATCGGGAGTTGCTCATGTCGCACTGGCAGATGCAATCCGGGCCGGACAAGTCGTTCAAGTCGCTTGACCTGACGCTCAAGCCGGACAACACGTTCGTCATGGAAGGTGACAAGGTTGAGGGGCAGCATTTGAACATGGCTGGAACCTGGGACGTGAGCGCCCGCGGATTGCTTGGCGTGAAGGTCGGGCAGGTGAATGCCGAGAACACCGATCTGAAGGGCAAACACGTCAACCTCGGCACGGTCAAAACGATCAACGAACAGCAGCTGATTCTCAGCACCGACAAAGGCGAGGAAATCTATCGCCGCGCACCGTAGAGGGCGACGTCATGGTCGATCTTCTGTCTGAACAATTTCGCCGAGAGCCGTTTGCCGCGTATGCAATGCTGCGCGAAAAGTCGCCGCTGTTTCACGAGGCGCAGACGGGCTTGTGGATGATCTTCGATTACGACGGCGTGAAGCGCGTGTTGACAGAGTGGGAGACGTTCAGCTCGCGACACGGGCCGGTGGATTGGCTGGTCTTCATGGATCCGCCGCGGCAGGCGAAGCTGCGAGCGCTGATCTCCAAAGCGTTCACGCCGAAGTCGGTCGCGAATCTCGAACCGCGGATTCAGGGGCTCTCGCGCTCGCTGCTCGATCCGCTCATGTCGCGCACGGAGATGGATCTGGCGGAGGAGTATTCCATCCGCCTGCCGATGATGGTGATCGCGGAGCTGCTCGGGATTCCGACGGAGGACCTGCCGAAGTTCGTCGAGTGGAGCAATGCGATCCTCAACATGAGCTACACGGTCGGAGCGCGCGACGGATGGCAGGAGGCGCTGAACGTCTTCACCGCGGCGACGAGCGAAATGGACGCTTACCTCGCGGGTGTGCTGCAGGAGAATGCGAAGCAACCGCGAGACAATCTGCTGACGCGTCTCGCAGCCGCGCAGATGGATGGTGAGCGGCTCACGCATCAGGATATTCTCGCGTTCTTTCAAGCCCTTCTCGTCGCGGGGCAGGAGACGACGACGAACCTCATCAACAATGCGATTCTGTGCTTCCTCGAAAGCCCGGAGGCGCTGGCGCGCGTTCGGTCCGATCTGTCGTTGCTGCCCGGCGCGATCGAAGAAACGCTGCGGTATCGCTCGCCGCTGCAGTGGATGTACCGAAAGGCGACGCGCGACGTCGAGTTGCACGGCCAGACGATTCGCAGCGGCCAGCTCGTTCTCGCGATGATCGGCTCTGCGAATCGCGACTCGAAACAGTTCGAACGGGCGGACGAATTCGACATCACGCGCGAGCCGAATCCGCACATCGCCTTTGGCAACGGCATTCACTTCTGTCTGGGCGCGCCGCTGGCACGTCTGGAAGCGCGGATCGCGCTCACGGATTTGCTCACGCGATTCAAGGCGTTGGAGCTGGCGATCGTCGGGGCCTGGGAACCGCGACGGGCGCTGCAGGTGCACGGGCCGACGCGGCTGCCGATCCGCTTTACGACGTGATTCCAGAAACTCCGCCGGATTTTAATTGCTACCGGTCGGAACTTGCGGACAATGCGTTCGTCAGACATTTCTTGATAGGGAGGCGACTATGGGCGGCGATGTGGTTTTGTTGGTCTTTATTGGGCTGGTGGTGGCGGGCTTGCTTTTCGCGGCGAATCGGGCGCTGTCACAAAATGGCAAATCGCGCGGGGGTTGAATCGGAATGCCCGCGCGTCATAACGTTCTCGTGATGCCGCCGGCTCGATCGAAGCTGAATCCCTGGACCTTTATTGGCCGGGCTCTGCGCCTGCGCTGTCCCGAATGCGGCAACTCGCGGATCTTTAAACCCTGGCGGCAAACGCGGACGCTCGACGACTGGTTCCGCACGCTGCATGGCTGCGAGAACTGCAATTACGCGTATGAGCGTGAGCAGGGATATTTTCTACTGTCGATCTGGGCGTTGAATTATGGCCTGATCGCGGGGCTGGCGATCGTGGTGATGTTCACCCTCGAAGCGCTCTTGCATCCGCCGATCTGGGTGCAGCTTGTCTTCGTGATCGCGCCGATGCCGATCTTCAGCTTTCTCTTTGCGCGGCACAGCAAGGCGCTCTTCCTCGCGCTGGATCATTTCTGCGATCCGCAGGCGAAGCCGACGAAGGGAGAAATGGAAGAACACGTTCACGGCCGCCCAGAGCTTTAGAGCCGGGCGGCATTCCGTTTGTACGTACGAAGCGCTCGCGTGGCGCAATGCCGCCCGGCGCTACGCTCTGGGACGGCCGTGAAGGCGATCAATCTAGTCATTGATCGAATCAGGGAGGCGGCACGCCTCTTCCGCCACCAAAGATCAGTGCCAGCACGATGATGATGAGGATCAATCCCAGTCCGCCGCTCGGGTAATAGCCCCAACCTGAGCTGTACGGCCAGGTCGGGAGCACCGCGAGCAGCAGAATGATGACGATCACGAGAAGAAGTATGCGGCTCATGCCGACTAACTTATGGCAAGCTTTCGAAGGCGCGAGCGCGCAAAATGGCGTGCTTCAATCTTGACCCCCGCGCCTTCTTCTACGAAGAAAACGCTTCAAATCCTGGGCCCCGTGCACGATCGCGATCAATACAACTGTCTCCTGCTCAACACGATAGATGACGCGATAGGGTCGAACGATCAGGTGACGATAAGTGGATCGTCTGAATTCACGAATGCGGGGGCCGAAGAGGGGAAAATCGGCTAGTTGATCGACGTCATCAAGTAACCGCTCGATGAAGTGCGCCGCTATCGTTTCGGAATCTCGAGAGATGTATTCGTGAATCCCGCGCAGGTCCGCAAGCGCTTCGGGTGTCCAGATTATTTTTTGCGCCATCCCGCCGCCTGCTTTCGGACTTCGCTGTGAGGGATGCCACCGCGCTTCAGCGATGCTTCACCGCGACGAATCTTCTCTAGAAGATAAAGTCGGTAGTGAATGTCTTCCGCGGTGCAGTCGTCAGGCAGCCCGTCGATGAGTTCACGAACCTGAGCTTTAAGTGTTGGCGCTTTGGGCATGGCTAGTCCTCTTCGCCTGATATTTTATCGAGCGATCCGCAATCGGTCGAATTAGGTCGCCAAGACATGCACCAACCGCTCCACATCCACTGGCTTGGTAAACGTGTGGGCCGCGCCCGCCTGTTCCGCTTCCTGCAACATTTCTGACCCACAGCCGCTGACGATGCAGACTTTGCTTGTGAGATGATCCGCCTGGATCTTGCGCAGCAGATGAATCCCGCAGCCATCGGGGAGCATCAGGTCGAGCAGCACCCAATCGGGTGGGCTCGACAAACTTTGCATTGCGTCGGCGAGGCACCCGACGTCACACACGGCAAAGCCGCGCTTCTTCAGGATTCGCGTGATCGCCAGGCGCGCCGCCTTGTCGTCTTCCACTATGAGAATCGTTCCCTTTGAGGACGATTTCGAAACAACTTCCCCGCGGGCCGGTGTCGCCGAGGCGAACGTCGGCGCCGATATGCCTTGCGAGGTATTTGCAGATGGCAAGGCCCATTCCGAAACCTTTGCTGCGGTCTCGCTCATAGTTGTCCACCTGATAGAACTCATCGAAGAGATAAGGGATGTGTGCGGCGGGCACGCCAATGCCGGTGTCGCTGATGCGGATGACCGCGTCGCCGTTGAGTGCGACGAGCTCGAGCGTCACGCCACCATGCCGCGTGTATTTAATGGCGTTGTCGACGAGGTTGCTGACGATGCGCTCGAGCTTGTGACGGTCGGTCTGGGCCGTCGCGTCCACGTCCGCCTGCGTGCGCAGGTACAAACCTTTTTGCTCCGCGATCGGCGTGAAGCGACGCGCGATCTGATGCAGGAGACCCGCGAGAGGAATTGACTGCATCGTGTTTTGCTCGTGCGCGCCGACGCGGGCGAAGTCGAGCAATTTCGAGACGAGGTCACCCGCGGCGATCGCGTTTTCGACGATCATCGTCAGGCTCTCAACCTCGAGCTGTTCCGTCGCGGACATTTTTAAGAGTTGCGCGTTGAGCAGCACATTGTGCAGCGGCGCGCGAAGGTCGTGGCTGAGCGCGTTGAGAAAGAACGCGCGCTGCTTCGCCTGTTTCTCCTTCGCGAGCGCCAGTAGCTTTTGATCTTCAATGTCCGCGCAGGCGCCGAGCCACCGGAAGGCGCGGTCGTGTTCGATCGGCGTCGCCTTCACTATGAACGTGCGATAGCCGATCTTGCCCGCGAGGCGCACCTCGAAATTAACGGGCGTTTTCGTCGCGACGGCGTGCGTCCATTTCATCATCGCGCTTTCGCGCTCCTCCGGATCGATCGCGTCGATCCAGGTTTTCTCTCCCGCGTATTCGCGCCAGCGCTGATTGGAGAAATCAACTTCGCCGGCGCTCGTGGCGGTCCAGACGCTGTGCGGCAAGAGCTCCGCGATCTCGCGGTATTTCGTCGCGGATTTTTCGAGCTCATCGACCTGCGCGAGGCGCTCTTCGACAAGGCTGAGACCCCGCATTTTGAAGACGAAATGCCACGTGCTGATGACAAAGCCGAGCAGCACGAGATCGTACAACCGCCAGACAAACCACGGCGTCTCGCTGACGAAAAATGCCCAGCCAAGCACGGCACACGAAATGCAGATGTTGCGCAGACGCGCGAGCGCCCGACGGGCATCCCTCTTGCGTGCGAGTTTCGCCTGGAAATACCAGTTCACGGCGATGATGCAGTAGCCGATCACCAGCAACGCGCTGAGGGTGATTGTTCCCCACATCCACAGCGTTTCGTGCCGCCCGCCGGGGACGTAGCTTCCGCTGTTGAACCAGTCGAAGAGGTTCATCATGTCCGATCCACCCGAACGAAATCACGAATTGGGAAGAGTCAGCCGGACTTTATTCCAGTCCGTTTTCCACGTGAGCATGTACGTCTCTTCCAGCGGCACCCACCGCGCCGATCCGTCAGCGAAAAAAATGTTGATTCCCCGGCCGTGTCGCGCGATCAGGAACCGCCAGTGATCGGGCGCGCCGAGGGGAATATTCTGGAAACGCAAGTTGGGAGGCGGAGCCGGCGTCGACACCGCGGATGCGGGGATCGGCGAGAAGTCCGCGAATACCGCATCGAGAAACACCGGCACTTCGCAGAGCGGGCGTACAGCGGTGATGTGCGTCGCCCTCCCATTCGGACCGAAGCCCCCACCGGCGGTCAGGTACTTGTTGTAACCGTAGCTGCTGTCGCGATAGATGGTCGTGCTGAATTTCGCGGATGTACCGGGCGCCAAGAACTTCCCCGTCCACGCGTACGAAACGTTTCCGAAGCCTTTGTTTGGCTGCATGTACGGAATCGGCTCATCCGCCGAGGGGCAGAGCAGCGAATCACCGCGCACCTTGTAGTTATCGAGAATGCCAAGCCAGTATCCGCGCCAGGAAACATCCGGCGCGAACGGCGTCGACCAGACATAATCGGGCAGCCGGCCTTTGCTCTCCGAAAGGTACATCGACCACGTCGTGCCCATCTGCCGGAGGTTGGAGAGGCAAACGGCGCTTCGAGCGGCCGCCCGCGTCTTGCCCATCACCGGCAAGAGCAATGAGATGAGCATCGCGATGAGGCCCATCACCACCATGAGCTCGGTGAGCGTAAACCCCTGCCCCGCGCCCGTTTCACTCGTGCGCCGCATAACCCGACTCCTAACCCCGATCTAGCCCAGTCCCCCGTAATCGTTGCTTTTGAACTGTCGAACCCGCGGAGCCGCGCTCCGCCGCTAAATAGGAACAAGACGTCGTTCGCGTTAGTTCGCGGCGGGAGCGCGACTCGACTGAACTCGTCGAAGTCAGCTCCGCGGGTTTCGATCTTCGCGTGCTCCTTAGTACACCTGCTCGATATTTGTCATCGTCGGCGTGGCCCCATACGCATAGACCGTGTCCGCACCGGCCCCGCCGTCGATCGTGTCTGTGCTGTCCGCGTTGTTGAATGAGTCGTCGCCACCACCGCCGACGAGGCTGTCAGCGCCGGCGTCTCCGCTGATCTGGTCGTCGTACTCGGATCCGATGATCGTGTCGGCACCGTTTCCGCCGTTGACGACCACCGCGAAGTTATTGCCGGAGCAGTCGATGAAATCGTTGTCGTCCCCGCCGTCGATCGTCGCGCCGTAGCAATTGCCGCTGACGATCATGTGATCGTTGCCGGCTTCGCCGTAAACGCTCCCGTAGAAGCTGTCGCTCACGCGGATCGTGTCGTCGCCGTTGCCGCCCCACACGCCGCCGTCGAAGTTGAGCGTGATGTCGTCGTTCCCATCACCGCCCGAAATCGCCGCGGCGACCATCACCGGATCGGCCGGGTCGGAACTCGTCACGCTGATGGTGTCGTTTCCGGCTCCGCCATCGACCATGAGGTACTGAGCGTCGTCGTACGTCTGACCGTCCATCGTGAATTGTGACGTCGCCTGGTTCACCGAAACGGTGATGACGTCATCCGAGGCGTCGCCGGTGATTTCGTAAACACCGGAAGAAGTTGGCGTGACGGTGACGCTGAAGAATCGACGAGGCTCAAGGATTTCGACATCCATGTCGACCACCTTGCTGAAACAGCGAAAAGAAAACCCCCGCAGTTAGCTACGGTTTTGTCGGTTCGGGAGGATCGAACTTCGGGAGGTACGGATGGAAGGGGTACACATGATGCGACTCCTTTCGCACGACACACGCGGTCGATCCATCAACCGCAGCGCGAATTGTTGTTCTGGCAAATAGCCCCAAAACCCGACGCGAAGAGTCTGACGCGATGATGATCGAAGTCAATGGGAAAATTCACAGCGAGATGAAAATATTTTGGGTCCCGAACGAAATGCGGTGCGCGAGATTTCGCGCCGCGGCAGGAGAGAGAATTCCGCAACGGTGCCAATAAAAACGAGAGCGTAAACGCTTATCTATGCCGCCTGTGTCGCGCACAGAAAAATACGCTGCGATTGTATTAAATGCCCGTCTTTTCAAAGTCGAAATGATCGACACGCCATGACCGTTATCGCAAACGATGAATTGTCGCTGCAACACGAGGCTCTGTGCGCGAGTCGAAGCCCGTTGATCGCGGCATGCTTCAGGTCCGCGGCGCCGGGCGCGGCGTTATTTATCGCCACGCTGCTTCTCAGTTCGTCGTTGCTATTCCTCGTTGAGCCAATGTTCGCGAAGATGGTCCTTCCGAAACTGGGTGGAACGCCCGCGGTCTGGAACACTTGCATGCTATTCTTCCAGGCATGCCTGCTCGCCGGATATGCATACGCTCACCGGATCACGCGACGCTTATCGCTCCGATGGCAGGTCGTGTTACACGCCGTAGTACTCGCGCTTCCGATCATCGTTCTGCCGATTTCGTTGCCGAACGTTGTGTTAGTCGATGTGGTCGAACGGATGCCGCTGCTGTGGCTTTTGAAGGTGCTGGGGGTTTCGGTTGGTCTGCCCTTCTTCGCGCTGGCCTCAACCGCTCCGCTCGTCCAACGGTGGTTCGGAACGACGTCCCATGTCCAAGCGCGCGACCCATATTTTCTCTACGCGGCCAGCAACGTTGGTAGCATGTGCGCGCTGCTGGCATATCCCACACTCATCGAACCAATCCTGGGGCTCCGCACCCAAACGCACCTCTGGATGATCGGTTACGTCGCCTTCGCGGTGCTTGTGATGGCGTGCGGCGTGCGCTGCGTCGTTGCGACAAAGGCGGCGACGGCTGTTTTCGAAACTAAAACCCCCACGCGTATTGCCTGGACGGCGCGGGCACGATGGATCGTTCTCTCCGCGATTCCATCGAGCTATTTGCTGGGCGTGACAACGTATATCACCACCGATGTTGCGGCAGTGCCATTGTTCTGGGTATTGCCCCTGGCGCTCTATCTGCTGACATTCATCCTTGTTTTTGCGCGGCGTCCGATCGTGTCCCATCGCGTGTTCGTCTACGCGTTGCCGACGGCGGTGTTGATTCCGGTCCTTTTCATGGTTACGCACGCAGCTCCGCCGGTTTGGGCCGGCGTGGGAGCGCACCTGTTTGCATTCTTTATCGCGACAATGGTCTGTCATGGGGAACTGGTTCGGTCGCGGCCATCCTCTGACCATCTCACCGACTTCTATTTGATGATGTCGGTGGGCGGAGTACTCGGCGGAGTGTTCAACGCCATTGCGGCGCCGCTGCTGTTCGCTCGGCCGTTGGAGTATCCGCTTGCGGTCGTCTTTGCCTGCCTTGTCTGTCCGCCTCGCCGATCGCACCGCCAGCTTCAACGCAGCCCCGGCGATCGATTCTTTGATCTGACCCTCCCGCTGATCGCCGGAGGGCTGGCGTGGGCGGCGATTCGCCTCTTCAGCGCACCCGACAAGCCGATCGCCGCGGTCATATTTGCGATGTCGGTTCCTCTGTTAATGTGCGTCCGGTTTGCCAAGCGCAGCCCCGTTCGTTTTGCACTCGGAATCGCTTCGTTGCTGCTCGTCGCAATGCTGACAACCGTGAATGGCGCTCATTTGCTGGAAATCCACCGCACTTTTTTCGGTGTCCATCGCGTCGTTCGATCCGCGGACGGGCGATTCGACGAGCTGTATCACGGCACAACTCTTCACGGAAGACAATTCGTCACCACGGTCGCGGGATCTCCGGGCGAACCGTTGACGTACTATTACCCCGGCGGTCCATTGGGGAGCTTGTTCCAGTCGCTCGCGCCAAATCGACGAAACAACGTCGCGGTCATCGGATTGGGGGTCGGATCGATTGCCGCATATTCCTCCAGTGGAGACCAATTCACTTTTTTTGAAATCGATCCAATGGTCCGCTCTATCGCGGAAGACTCCGGTTACTTCAGTTTCATCGCCCGTGCGCGGGAGCGCGGTGCGCGCATCGGTGTCGTCATCGGTGATGCGCGGCTAACGCTCGACAAGGTGCGTCACGGCGCCATGAACCTTGTCGTGCTCGACGCCTTCAGTGGCGACGCAATCCCTTTGCACTTGCTGACGCGTGAAGCGTTGGCAATGTACCTCGACAAACTCGATAACCATGGAATCGTCGCTGTCCACATCTCGAACCTCTACCTCGATCTCGAGCCTGTCGTAGCGAACCTCGCCCGCGACGCCGGCTGCATCGCGCTTTGCCGGCAGGATCTCGACCTGACACCGCAGCAATGGTCGCAGGGCAAGACTGCATCAACGTGGGTGGTCATCGCTCGTGATGCGGTTGATCTCGCACCGCTCTCGCAGACGGGATCCTGGCAGCCCGCGCGGCTTCCCTCGTCCGGCCGAGTCTGGACCGACGACTTCTCCAACGTACTCTCCACCATTCGCTGATTTTTTCGCGGATTTTCTTGATTGGCGGTCGTATAGGGAGTGTCGAACGCGGGGTGGTCCGCAAAGCTGACCACGCCGCAAAAGGAGGAGTCGATCCTCGGATCACGTTGGGGAACAACGATCCATCGCTTCATCGAAGGTTTACGAAAGTTGACATAACCAGACGTTTGTTTACCGCCTTTGACCGGTCTGCAAAACGAAGCCAAACCCGAGCGCACTGACTTCTTCATCTTCTTTCACGCCTTTTCCTGCTCGTGCCCGATAACAAAGAATTAGGACGGGGAATTCCCCACGGCCTCTGGTCGGTTGATTAAGCCATGGTGCCACCTACAATTCGCAGCAAGAACACGGACGGGGCTCCAACGTAATAAGGGTTTGGGGTCTTTGTAACTTGGACCGCCAAGCAACCTTGGACCTCGATTTAAGAGGGGTCGGCGACGGAATCGCCGGCTGACAGGAGATGGACATGTTCGAACGATTTACGGACAGGGCTCGCAAAGTCATGGCGCTGGCGAACCAGGAGGCCCAGCGGTTTAACCATGAATACATTGGCACGGAACACATCCTCCTAGGGTTAGTGAAGGAAGGGAGCGGGGTCGGGGCGAACGTACTCAAGAACCTCGACGTAGACCTTCGCAAGGTACGGCTGGAAGTCGAAAAGCTCGTCAAGAGCGGTCCGGATATGGTCACCATGGGCAAGCTGCCCCAGACCCCCCGGGCGAAGAAAGTCATCGAATACGCAATTGAGGAAGCGCGCAACCTGAACCACAACTACGTGGGCACGGAACATCTTTTGCTCGGGCTTCTGCGCGAGCACGACGGTGTGGCCGCTCAGGTCCTCATGAACCTCGGCTTGAAACTGGAAGAGGTGAGGGAGGAAGTCCTCAATCTTTTGGGAGCGGGCGTGGAAAGCGAAGAACAACAGCCAGCGGAAAAGACCGCCCAAAAAGGCAAATCCAAAACCCCAGCGCTCGATTCGTTTGGTCGTGACCTGACCGAACTGGCGCGAGAAGGCCAGCTTGATCCGGTCATTGGGCGAAAGAACGAGATCGAACGCGTTATTCAGATTCTCTGCCGTCGCCAGAAGAACAATCCGGTTCTCCTCGGTGAGGCCGGCGTCGGCAAGACGGCCATCGTCGAAGGCCTGGCCCAGATGGTCATCAGCAACAGCGTTCCCGAAATTCTGCACGACCGCCGAATCGTCGTGCTCGACCTCGCGATGATGGTCGCCGGCACGAAGTATCGCGGCCAGTTCGAAGAACGCATCAAGGCGGTGATGAACGAAGTTCGTCGCGCCAAGAACGTCATCCTGTTCATCGACGAGCTGCACACGCTCGTGGGCGCAGGTGGTGCCGAAGGCGCCATCGACGCCAGCAACGTGCTGAAGCCGGCGCTTTCGCGTGGTGAAATTCAGTGCATCGGCGCCACGACGTTCGATGAGTACCGCAAGTACATTGAGAAAGATGCGGCGCTTGCCCGTCGCTTCCAGGCGATCACCGTTGAGCCGCCGAGCAAGACCGACGCGGTCGAGATCCTCAAGGGTCTGCGCGATCGGTACGAAGCGCACCACCGCGTGCAGATCCTCGACGCCGCGCTCGAAGCGGCGGTTGAGCTGTCGGACCGGTACATCACCGGCCGATGCCTGCCGGACAAGGCGATTGACGTGCTCGACGAAGCGGGTGCCCGCATCCGTCTTCGCAGCATGACCAAGCCGCCGGATCTCGCGGAGATCGAAGAGCAGATCGAGCGCCTCAGCATCCAGAAG
>JAICIO010000093.1 GCA_025924315.1 Phycisphaerae bacterium | reverse complement strand
GAGGCGATCGCGCAGGTCGAGAGCGAGAGCGTCGAAAGAAACAAAAACCGAGCGTGCTTCATACTGTCCTGTACGTAAGGGATGCGATCTCGTTGGCGGAATCTTATCCCCTCTCCCGGTAATCCGGGAGAGGGTTAGGGTGAGGGTTCTTGCGATTTGATGACATGCGCGGAACGAGCAGAACCCTCGCCCCTGCCTTCTCCCGGAGTACCGGGCAAGGGAGTAAGAGGGAGTTCGCGCCTCAGTGAACTGAGCTACCTTCCTGCGATAATGTCTCTTTCGCGACTCGTCCGTAGATCGTTTCGGATTTCGGCACCTCGACCGCGCCGTAAATGAACGTCATCGTCTTATCCGCCTTCTTTCCCGCGTTCGGATCGCCGGGCGGATAGAAGGTCGGCAGCACAAACGTGCGAATCCCCTTCGCGCTGCGGAACGTCGCGTGCCTTGTGGCCATGTAGACGCGAGCTTGCTCGCGCGTCATTCACGCGTCAGCGCGAGCAAGCTCGCGGCTAAACGGGGAATTGTGCAATCAGAGGGGGAATGACAATCCGAAATCGTGGCCAACCGAGGATTTTTGGACGTTGTGTCTCTCGTTAGCTGGTGTTTCAGTGGGGTGAGCAGCGCTTCGGGCGCGTGCACGTTTTAAGGAGCTCACCATGTCTGAAACGGTTGGAGATTTCGTCGTTCGACGCCTCACGGAGTGGGGGATCAATCGGATCTATGGGTATCCGGGTGACGGGATCAACGGCGTGTTCGGAGCGCTGCGCAAGGCGGGCGACCAGCCGCGGTTCATTCAGGCGCGGCATGAAGAGCTGGCGGCGTTCATGGCGTGCGCGCATGCGAAATTCACCGGGACCGTCGGTGTATGCCTCGCGACCAGCGGGCCGGGTGCGATTCATCTGCTGAATGGTTTGTACGACGCGAAGATGGATCACCAGCCGGTCGTCGCGATCGTGGGGCAGTCCGCCACGACTGCGATCGGAAGCGATTACCAGCAGGAAGTGGATCTGCTGAACCTGTTCAAGGACGTCGCCAAGGAATATTGCCAGCAGGTGAATAGCCCGATGGCCGCGCGACACGTGATCGATCGCGCGATCCGCATTGCGCTGGATCAGAGCACCGTCACGTGCGTGATTCTGCCGAAGGATATTCAGGAAGAAACGTACAAAGATCCGCCGCAGAAACACGACACGGCGCAGACGGGGCTGGGCTACTCCGTTCCGCACATCATTCCAAAGAAGGAGCAGCTGCAAGCCGCGGCGGATCTGCTCAACAAGGGCGAGCGCGTCGCGATGTTGGTCGGGCAAGGCGCGCTCGAAGCGGTGGACGAGGTGATGCAGATCGCCGAGCTGCTCGGCGCCGGCGTCGCGAAGAGCTGGCTCGGCAAAGCGGTGCTGGCGGATGATCTGCCGTATTGCACCGGCAACATTGGCCTGCTCGGCACGCGGCCCAGTTACGACATGATGCAGGACTGCGACACGCTGCTCGTCGTCGGCTCGAGTTTCCCTTACGCCGAGTTTTATCCGCCGAAGGGCCAGGCCAAGGCGGTGCAGATCGATCGCGACGGGCGGATGCTTTCGCTGCGCTATCCGATGGACGTGAATCTGAAGGGCGATTCGAAGGAAACGCTCGCGGCGCTCGCGCCGTTGCTCGATCGCAAGCGCGATCGTTCGTGGCAACAGAGAATTACGAAGAACATCAAGGATTGGTGGGAGATTATCGACGCGCGGGCGATGAACGAGGCGAATCCGGTGAACCCGCAGCGCGTGTTTCACGAGCTGAGCCCGCGATTGCCCGACAACTGCATCCTGTCCGCCGACTCAGGCACCGCGGCGAACTGGTTCGCGCGCGACATCAAGATCCGCCGGGGGATGATGGCGAGCGGTTCGGGCAACCTCGCATCGATGGGGCCGGCCGTGCCTTACGCGCTGGCCGCCAAATTCTGTTTTCCCGACCGCGTTTGCGTCGCGCTTACCGGCGACGGCGCGATGCAGATGAACGGACTGAACACGCTCATCACCGTCTCGAAGTATTGGAAGGAATGGTCCGACCCGCGCTGGGTGTGCCTCGTGCTCAACAACAAGGATCTGAATCAGGTGACGTGGGAACAGCGGATCATGGCCGGCGATATCAAGTTCGAAGCGAGCCAGGACATTCCGGATTTCCCGTACGCGCAGTACGCGGAGTCGATTGGGCTGATGGGCATCCGCGTTGATAAGCCGGAAATGCTCGCCGAGGCGTGGGA
The DNA here is from genome assembly GCA_025924315.1 of Phycisphaerae bacterium. Classification (GTDB taxonomy): domain Bacteria; phylum Planctomycetota; class Phycisphaerae; order Tepidisphaerales; family Tepidisphaeraceae; genus JAICIO01. Next base: position 20,202 of record JAICIO010000093.1, on the reverse strand, counting down.
TCGCGCGTTCCGCGCGGATCGCCCGGTTGTGTTTGAAGCGATTACGGACCCGGATGTTCCGACGCTCCCGCCGCACATTTCATTGCAGCAAGCGAAGAATTTCACCGAGTCGCTCTTGAAGGGCGATCCGGACGAAGGCGGAATCATCAAGCAGGCGGTGAAAGGAATGATGGACAGCATTCTGCCGAACGGGAGGTGACGGGATCATCGATAGGGGTCCGAATCGCAAACCGGTCATCGTTAGCCCGGCCGCTCGCGACCGGCTCATGCGGAACGCGTGAAAACTAAACCCGCGGAGCTGCGCTCCGCCGCTAACTATTCCTAAATGAGCGGCGAGGAACGAAGGTCCGCGGGTTGCATTCTCCCGCCACAAGCGAAGAGCCAAATTGTTCGCGTCGCTCGGAATGAAATCGGTGGGCGTCGCCGCTGCATTACATCGCGCATCTTATCGGACATCCCTGAGGAAAAACCGTCGCATCTAAGGGTTGTTTCCTCCTGCGCCGAAGAATTGGATGGAGATTCGTTCGTCTTTGCTCGGCGGGACATGTCCAAAGATCAAGACATGCTGGCAGAAGCTATCGCCCGTAACTCGGCGATGGTTCTTTCGTTACCTTCAGCAGGGATGCTGCGGCATCACAAGTCGCGCTTTCTGTCGGAGCAGGAAGGGAATTTCTGGGTCGAATCCGCGCCCGACGATCGCGTCTTGATCGACGAATTGATCGGCACGCAGGCCCCCATCGGCATCTCCTTCAAAGCCCAGCACAAGACGGTCGCCTTCGCGGTCCCCATTGTTTCGCGCAACGCCGAATTCCGTGTCAACAACGAGACCGTGCTCGAAGCGCTGCTGCTCAAGTATCCCGAAAATATCAAAGCCATTCAGCGACGGAACAACTACCGGGTCGCGATCGCGAAGGGGACCGAGTTCACTCTGCGAATGTGGCGCATTCCGGAACACGCGTATCTGAAAGATCGCCCGCTCGCGGCCGCGGAACTCAGCGTCCAGGCGCGCGACCTGAGCATCGGCGGAATGGGTGTCACGTTTCTTCCGAAGAACAACGAGCCGCCGAAGGTCCTGCCCGGCGAACGTCTCCGCATCCAGATGACCTATAACGGCGAAGAGATGATTCTTGAAGGCCGCATGCTCCACCCCAAGCCCACCGACAAACCCGAACCCATCCGCGGCGGGGTTCAGTTCAAAAAGCTCGAGCACGACCTCGAAGGCCGCCAAACGCTCGCGTCGCTGACGAAGATCGTCGGTGAGTTGCAACGCGAAGAAGTGCGACGGATGCGCCTCGGCATCAGCGCGGCTTAGATCAATCAAAGATCTTCGAAAACTAGAGAGGCTTGCGCGTCGCTTGCGGTTTCGCAGGTCGACACCGCTTGATCTGCGAAACCGCAAGCGACGTCCGAATCAGCTTTCACCTTTGGCCAACAAGTTTTCCTGGTTTGCGATGATGTCGAAGATTTCCTGATTGGTCTTGGCTTGATTGAGCGCCTGGCGGAACTTTTCCATCGTCATGAGCCGGCTGATGCGCGCTAAGGCATGAATGTGCGGGCCCGTCTTGTCGGGTGGGCTTGTGAGCAGCCAGATGATCGTCACCGGCCGGCCGTCGATCGCCTGGAAATCGATCGGCGTGGCGGGGCGACCGATCGCCATCACCAGGTGATCCGTCCCGGTGCACTTGCCGTGCGGGATCGCCAGGCCGTTGCCGATGCCGGTCGTGCGCGTGGCCTCACGATCGAGAACCGAATCGAGCACCTTCTTCGGATCCGCCACCTCGCCATTCGTCGCGAGCAGATCAACCAACTCGCGAATCGCATCCGTTTTGGCGGTCGCCTGCAGAGGGATCTTGATGTTCTGAGGCTTGAGAATGTCAGTCAGACGCATGGTGGTTCAGGCTCCCGCGAGCGGAGTTCAATGTCGTAAAGTTCAAAGCGGAAAATGGTATCCGGGGCATCGAGCGGTGGCAAATTCATTCGATTTCAGATGGGAAAAAGCGAATGGAACCACAGATGAACACAGATGAACACGGATATAAAACCGATTCATCCTCTTCATCTGTGTTTATCCGTGTTCATCTGGGGTTTCATCTGTTTGCCGATCGACAACGTCGATCCTGACGCGATCCTGTTCTGTTGCTTCGATGACGTGGCGGATTTCCGGTTCGACGATCTCCTGTAATGCACCCAGCACAGCGCGTCCGACGGTTTTGGGTCGCGGTTTGCGCCAGTAAATCCAACCGCGGCGCTCGGCCCAGACGCCAAGGCGGTCGATCAGAAACAATACCCCGAGGAGCGCGAGGGGAGTGCCGACGAGGATGAGCCACATCGGAACGAGCATCACTCGCGCTCCACCGCGTCGGGCAGTTCGTTTTGGTCATCCGCGCGACGCGGGAAATGCTGCGCGAGATGCTCACCCGCCCGAGTGATCGCATGGACGATGGCGTGCGTTGGGTTCTCTCGAAAGTGGCCGCGCATTTCGTCGACGAGCGCGTTCCAGAAATCCGGGCCGCACTTCTGATGGATCCCCTCGTCGCCGACGATCGCGAAGGTTTGCGATTTCGGGGCGATGAAGATCAGCACGCCATTGCGGTCCCGCGTCTGCGTCATCCCCATGCGGTGGAATTGTTCGATGGCGGCCTGCATCGGATCGGGCGCCTTCTCCTTCGCGACGTAAACCCGAATCTCGCCGGACGTGCGCAGCTCCGCCTCGCGGATCGCGTGCACGATCGCGTCGTCGTCGAGACGGATGAGGAATTCGATGACGTTCATGATTCGATCGATCAATGCGCAGCGGCACTGAAGTGCCACTGCCGGCAGTGAATCTTCAGTGCCGCTGCTTTCCGTTTCACCAACTTCCGCCCGCGCCGCCGCCGCCGAAACTTCCACCGCCCCCGGAAAATCCACCGCCTCCCCAGCTTCCACCGCCGCCTCCACCGCCTCCCCAACCGCCAGAACTGCGGCCCCAGCTTCCGCCGCCCATCGGGGGCAGGAAGATCGGCATCCAACCAACACCGCGCCGACCATAGCTGCGAGATCCACCGCGACGGGCGATGATCATAAAAATAACGAAGATGATGATGATCGTGATGATCCCACCCCAATCGGAATCACCGTGCGGCGCGTTCTTCTGCGGAAGGCCTTTGTATTCGCCCTTCGTCGCGGCCATGATCGCGTCGATGCCCGCGCTCAGTCCGCCGGCGTAATCATTCGCGCGGAATCGCGGCTTGATGTCATTCTCGATGATCTGGTTCGTTGTCGCATCCGTCAGCGCGCCTTCCAATCCGTAACCCACCTGGATGTACAGTTTGTGATCTTGCACGAAGACGAGCAGCACAACGCCGTTCTTGCGACCTTTCTGGCCCACGCCCCATTTCTGCGCCACCCGAACCGTGTAGTCTTCAATCGACGAATCCGACTGCATCTTCGGATAAATCGCGACGACGATCTGGTTCGACGTCTGCGTTTCAAAATCCGCGAGCTTTCGATCGAGCGATTGCGCCGTCGAATCCGGCACGACATGCGCGTAGTCGTTGAAATGGTGCGCCGGCGCTGGCGGAATCACCTCCGCGGCGCGGGCGACGGTGCTGACGACGAACAAACACAGGATGAGGCGGATTCGCATCACTTCGAAGTTGTCTTAAAAACCGCACGTACACCATGACGCGTTGTCGGCCGCTTGGCGGTTTCGCAGATCAACACGTGTTACTCTGCGAAACCGTCAAGCGAATACCACGCCGATTCATCGGACCGGCGCTGAGGTGGCGGATTTGTTGCCGAAATCAAACTGAACGGTCGGCGGAGTTTGCGCAGTCGATGTCGCGCTGAAATATGGCTTGGGACTGTACCCGAACATCCCCGCGACGAGCACCATGGGGAACGTTTTCACGGCCGTGTTATACGCCTGCGTTGCCTCGTTAAACCGCCCGCGTTCGACCGAAATTCGATTCTCCGTTCCTTCGAGTTGCGCCTGCAGCGCCAGGAAATCCTGATTGCTCTTCAGTTCGGGGTACCGCTCGGAAACCACTAACAATCGCGACAGCGCGCTGCTGAGCGCGCCTTGCGATTCCTCGAACTGTTTCAGCTTCGCGGGATCGGTAGGGGCGCTGTTGGGATCGATCTTGACCTGGCCGACGGATGCGCGGGCATTGGTGATTTCGGTGAGTGTGGATTTCTCGAAGTTGGCGGCGCCGGAAACGGTTTGCACGAGATTGGGAATCAGATCGGCGCGGCGCTGATAAACGTTCTGCACCTGCGCCCACTGTTGATCGACGCCCTGCGAAAGTTTCACCACGCGGTTGTATCCGCCGACGATCCAGAAGATCAGCAGCAGAACGATCAGTACAATCGCTCCGCCAATGATCGCAATTGTTTTCATCATGAGTGTTCCTTCCGATGCGACTGTATGCCATCCGCATCGCTTCAAAGATTATAAAGCAACGCAAATGCTGGAAACGGAGTTTCCGTTCGGCCCCAGCCGCTACCGCTTTCTGCGGGTGCGCTTGTTGACGGGTCCACGTCTCTTGTTGATCTTGCCAGCTAGGACGCGGATTCGCTCAGCAGTACGGTGAAACCGCTGCTCCAGCACGTGCTCCAAGATGTCAAAGGCGTCGAACACATTGTCCAGCGCGATCTCGCCGTGGCTCCCCACGTTTCCAAGCCACTTCACGGCCAACAGCATTTCAGCGAATTCAGGCTCTTTTGATTTGTACAAGTCGATTCGGTGGTGAAGGCTAACGTTTGCATATTTGCGCTGCTTGCTGAGCGTAAAGCGCCGCACGCCTTCATTGGTTAGGAAGGCTTCGATGGCACACCTCAATCTATTCGCCGCGGACGCGGGGTCACAGCGTATAAGCGCACAGGCCGCGGCAATCTCAGCACGAACCGAGTTGGGGCAATCTTCTGGGACATCAATGAGGTTGGGCGCCGGATAAAAATAAACTGGTTCGAATTCGGAGTAGTGCTCGAGACCATCCTCGCCATGCACGGCACTGAGTGTCACTCGACCTACAACGGCAACAATTTCGGCGCAATCGTCTTTGGCGCACTTGAAGTCGCAACTGAATCGGCCTGCCCAAAAATCTGGCTCCCACTCTTCACGACTTTTGTTCGTGGAGGTCGACCCATCCTCAGACTCAAAAATGGACGCTAGAAGGAGTTTTAGCGTAGCGTCGCCGCAGCGAGGACAGATGTAACGCGGGTAGTCGGTTTTCGTGAAGTTTTTCGTCCACAGGTCCCTAATAACGGGCATGATATTCACTCCATTTGGATCGATATGATATCGCTAAGTGTCTTCGGAATTCGTACTTTTGAGCGGGATGAAACCGATCAGAAAGCAGACGAGCATCGAAAGCCAGAAGACCCAGAACGGCCATGTCTGCCAGTCGTGAAAGTTCACGCGATGCGGCTCTTCGGACGTGTTGAAGCCCCAGTCAGCGATGAGTTTGATCCCGATCACGATCACCAGCAGATACGCGCTCGTTTCGAAGCGAGGAAATCGTTCGAGCAGCTTGATGAACATGACGGCCGCGACGCGCATGAGGATCACGCCGAGCATTCCGCCGGTAAGAACGACCCACAGTTTCGGGTGCCACGCGCCGTGCGGCGTGCCTGGCGGCGGCGAGCCGACCAGCGCGATCGCCGCGAGGATCGAATCGACCGCGAAAGCGATGTCGGTCAGCTCGATGATGGCAACGGATGGCCAAAAGCCGGGGTGATTCTGCGCCGCCCTTGCGACGGAATGCGGCGCGATATTGCCGATGAGCTTGTCCGCCACCGCGCCGGAGACTTCCTTGCCCGTCGTTCCGTCGATCACGATGGGCCGACCGTCCCGGGTGCCGATCTTCTCGTGCCCCATCAATCCGCCTTCAATAAAGAAATGCTTCACTGAAACGTAAATGAGATACGCGCCGCCGACCAGTTTCACCCATCGCCAATGGAGCAGATAGGACGCCGTCGCGATCGCGATGAAGCGAAAGACGAACGCGCCGAGCAATCCATACGTCAGCGCGCGGCTTTGCAGGTGATGCGGCAGGCGCTTGGCGAGCAATCCAAGAACGAGCGCGTTATCGATCGATAGCACGCCCTCAAGAACAATCAGGAGGCAAATGATGATCAAGTCGTGAGGATCGAAGGTTTGGCCGAACATCACGTTCCGAAGATTCGGTCTCCCGCGTCGCCGAGACCGGGAAGGATGTAACCCTTTTCGTTCAATTCGCGATCGATGGCAGCGCAGTAAATCGGAATTTCCGGATGCGCGCGGTGTAGCGCGTCGATTCCTTCCGGCGCCGCGACGAGACAGACGAACTTCATGCTGGTGACGCCGGCCTTTTTCAGGAACGACACTGCGGCGGCGCCGCTCCCGCCTGTCGCGAGCATCGGATCGATCAACAGTACTTCGGTGCTGGCAATATCCGGCGGAAGTTTCTGGTAATAGCTCACCGGTTCGAGCGTGCTTTCGTTGCGATAAACGCCGAGATGCCCCATGCGCGCTTCGGGCAGAAGCTTCAGCACACCGTCGGCCATGCCAAGCCCTGCGCGGAGGATCGGCACGAGCGTCACCTGTCGCGCCAGCACTTTTCCCGTCGTGCGCTCGAGCGGTGTCTGCACTGGCTTGGGCGTTGTTGGCCAATCGCGCGTCACTTCGTACACCATCAGCGATGCGATCTCATCGAGCAGCGCGCGAAACTTACGATGATCTGCGGTGTAGTCGCGCAGTTCGGTGAGCTTGGTTTGGATGACCGGATGATCGATGACGATGACGTTCGATGATTGCATGCGCGCTGGACCTGTGGAAATCGAAACGGCATTGCATTGTAATGACTCCGCACACCAAGAACAGGGACCAGGATGGAGACGATTGAGCAACCGAGGATCTACACCACGCACGACAGCGTCGGGCTCCAGGCGGCGCTGTGCCTCGCCGGCGGGATTGGTCTCGTGCTCCTCATGGTCGCGCTGTTCGTCTTCAACCTGGCGCTGCCGAACAAAGCGCAGGACAACTTTCTCCCCGGTTTCATCGGCGGAACGAGTATCCTCTGGATCGGCCTCATCGGCCGCGGAATCTTTCTTCTGCGCAGCGTGCGGCAGGTGGTGATCGATTCGGACGGCGTGCATCTGCACGGCTTCATCTCTCGGCGAACGCTTCTGTGGAATCAGATCGACCGGATTGGAATCGATAAAAAAGCGTCGCTTTTCGGCGGAAAGAGCCACGAGGTCCTTACGTTGTTCGATGCGAACGGAAAGCCTCTCGGCCAAATCCCGGACACGATCCACCATTTCCAGTCGCTCGGCCAGGACATTGCCGAGCGCTCCGCCACCGCGCGCGGCCACGCGACATACGACATGGAATCGGATGAAGCGCGGCAGTTCGCGACGAAGATGCGGAAGGCGCGCCTCCTCGCGGTGCTCGCCGGGTTGCTTGCTCTCGGAATGGGCGCCGGTTTCGTGTGGGGATTGAACGAACAGTTGCACGTTCGACGTTATGCGACCGAAGGCCAGATGGTCGAGGCGAAGCTCGTGCGACGTTACATGCAGCGCGTGACGCCGTACGTCGAATACTCCTTCACCGACTCCGCCGGTCATTCGCATTCGCGAAATGTGATGATGAACAAGGAAGATTGGGAAGATCTCGTCTTCGCGAAGACGATTGCCGTCGAGTATCTGCGGAGCGATCCGGAATGGAATCGGCCACTGCACGGTGAAGATTCGATGAGCCTCGTCGGACCGTTCCTGTGGCTATCCGGGGCAATGTCGCTCGTCTTCGCAATTTTCTGCGTGACATCGTTCTTCGGCTACGACCTGAAGATCGAGGACGGCGTAACACGCATCACCCGCGGCGGACGAACGGTTCGCGAGTGGGGCGGGGCAAAGTCGAAGCCGACGCTCGGGCTCAATGAAAATGTGATCATGCTCGAGGAAGACGACGAGCCGGAGCAACTCTTACCTTCATCGCAATTAGCGGCGCCTCCGAAACCGACGGGCCTTTTAGCGCTTGGGATTTGCGCGCTCGTCTTCGGCGTCCTCGGCGCCGGAATCAACTTCCTCCGCGTCGCGGTGATTCACAACGTGTCGTTGCTTGCGATCTGGAGCGGCGTTGATGCGGTGCTCGCGATCCTGCTGATCGTCGTCGGCGCCGGCATTATCGGCATGCGCCTGTGGTCGCAATCGCTGGGGATCATCGTCGGCGTGCTGCAGGTGATCTCAAGCATCGCGGCGCTGGTGTACTTGATCGTCACTTCGATTCGCGCGCCGGAAGTCGCGGGCGAGCAGGCGGTGATGCTGACGACCGCGAGGATCGGCGCCGGTTTTGGTGAGGTGCTTGGCGCCGTGTTTCCGATCGTACTGTTGGCGATTCTCCTGAAGCGCACCACGAAAGATGCGCTTCGCGCTGCTTGTCCCCCCTCCCGGTAATCCCGGGAGAGGGTTAGGGTGAGGGTTCTGCTGCGATGGAGGATCGGCTGCTCCCAAAGAAGAACCCTCACCCCTGCCCTCTCCCGGAGTGCCGGGAGAGGGAGACAATGCGCACGGATGACTCGATCAACGTATCATCTCCGCATGCAGCGCATCGTTCTCACCGGTGGTCCGGGCTCCGGCAAAACCGTCATCTCTCAGCGCCTCGTGAGCGCTCACCCCGAGCGTTTCGTCCTCGTTCCCGAGGCCGCTACGCAGGTCTACACGGCGCTCAACACGCGGTGGGATCAGCTCGATCTCGAAGGTCGTCGCGATGCGCAGCGCCGCATGTATCATCTTCAGAACGAACAGGAGGAGCGCTTCGCCCGCGAGCATCCGCACAAAACGCTGTTGCTCGATCGCGGGACGATCGACGGCGCCGCCTACTGGCCGGACGGGGCGGAAGATTTCTGGCGCGACCTCGGCACCGATCACGCGCGCGAGCTGTCGCGCTATGGCACGGTGATCTGGATGGAATCGTGCGCCGCGCTCGGCATGTACGACGGCGACGCCAGCAACTTCTGCCGCTTCGAAGACGCCGCCGGCGCGATCGCGAGTGGAAAAAAGCTGCTCGAACTGTGGGGTGGGCATCCCAATCTGAAACACGTCGGCGCGTTCACGAATCTCGACGACAAGATCGCGGCGGTCGCGGAATTGATTGCGAGCGTACTCTGAACGCCGGCGCTGCCCGCTTAAGCGGGCAGTGCCTATCGCGAAATCCGCAAGAAAACGAACGAGAACGGGCGTTGACGGCGAGGCAGATCACATTAGCATCAGTTGCGTTTCATTATTTCGCGATAAACAAGGTGGGACGATGACAGGTTTGCGCAAATCATTGCGACGGGGTTTTACGCTGGTGGAACTGCTGGTCGTCGTCGGGATCATCGCGGTGCTCATTGGGTTGCTCTTGCCGACGATCATTGGCGCGCGGCAGGCGGCGCAGAGCACCGTGTGCCTGTCGAACCTGCGGCAGATCGGGCTGGCGACGAATACGTATCGGCGCGACACGGGTCGGCTGCCGCTCTTCTGGGTCGCGCGCATGGGCGGCGACACCCCGGTTGCAAAAGGACAGAAGGGGACGTCGCTGCTGTACACCGTCTTTTTCTTCGGCGGGATGACGACGACCGATCGCATCGTTCCGGGCTGCTATCTGGATGAGCGCGAGAAGGCGCTGACACGTTATCTCGCCAAAGAAGTGGAAGCGCCCGAGCCGTTCACCGGCACGCGCACGAAGGAGGACGCTCGTCCAGCCCGCGACATCTTCCGATGCCCGGCCGATATGCCCGGCGAAGGTATCGGCCGGCTCGGAATGCAATCCGATTATCTCGCGCCCGGCGTTCACTCGGACTATGAGCGGTATGGCACGAGCTACTATTCGAATCGCGGATGGGTTGATGATCCGGACGTGTGGAAGCTCGTGGTTGATACGGAAAAGTCCGGCGGATTCACGCCGGAGAACGTCGACTTCCTTAACAAGGCGTGCTCAAAGCTGGTCTTCAAATGGAACGCCCCGCGGACGATTCTCGCGGCGGAGCACTGGTTCAACTGGAGTCTGTTCTACGCGCGGCCGATCATCGGCGCGCACAGCAACAAGCAAAGCATCCACAACGTGGTGTTCATGGACGGACACGCCGGTCCGGTGATTCTGACGGCGGGCGATTTTCAACGTCCGATCGGCTGGCCGACGAATCGGTATTACCCCAAGCACTCGACGAGCTGGAGCGAGTACAACGACAAAAACGTGCTCAACGGTCGCAGTCCATACGGCGGTGTTACGTCCCAAAAAGAGGGTTCACCGTACAGTTCCGTGACCGCAGAGGAAGCGGGCATCGGTCTCTCATTTCCGTCACCTCCCGCGCCTCCGGGCTGATGCGGTCGGTTCCGCGCTCGCACGGGAACAAGCGTCGTAATTACAAGAACTTCCATCTGACGCCTGCCGGTTTCGCAGATCGGAACCTGCTGATCAGCAAAACCGCGACTCGACTGAGCTCGTCGAAGTCAGCCATCGTTTTCCACTCTCTCAGAATTCTGCTTGCATCTTCGCATCGATGTTGTTAGGATTTTGTTTGGAGCAATTCCCGCTCCACATCCCTGCGCAATTCTTCACCTCGCGCCTCACCTCCCTGACCCCCCCGAAAGGAGACCCGCCCATGTCTGCAAATCCGCAGATCGTCAACTGCTTCATCTACGACGTGATCGCCAAAAGAGACCTGACGCCTTTGAGCGGCGCGCTTGTCTGGAAACCACATCAAAGCATCCGAGCAGAGGTCAGCAACGCCGACGAAGTCACCTTCAATCTCGACAACGGAAAGTTCGTCCACCGCGAGGGCGCGAAGCCCTGGATTATGAACGGCGACGCGAACGCGGTTTCGATTCGAGTTGGCAAACACACGCTCGCGATCGTCGCGAAGAGCAAATCCGGTTCGGCGACGAAATCGTTTTCGTTCGAGATCGTCAATGAGCCGCCCGTACCGGTTCATCCGCCAGTCGATCCCGCGCCGGTTCCCGCTCCCATTCCACAAAATCTTTCAGGCGACACGGGCTTGGAATATCCGGTTCCGTTTCCGTACTCACCGATCGCGCAAACGAGCGACGGCTGGACGAACTTCACGCCTTCGTCGGACTCGAAGCGCATTTACGTCTCGGTGCGCGGCAGCGATACGAACCCCGGCACGATCGATCAGCCGGTGAAGACCCCCGCGAAGGCGATGTCGATGGTCCGCGATGGATTTCCGGATTGGATCCTCTTCGAGCGCGGCGGAGATTTCGTCGCGATCGATGTGTGGACGAAGAGCGGCCGCTCACTGCGCGAGCCGATGGTCGTCACATCCTATGGGCAGATGGGCTCACCACGGCCGAAAGTCGGCTGGCTGATCGGTCCGCTCAACCACACGATCAATAGTGTCGCGTTCGTATCGCTCGACTTCGACGTGAAGCATCGCAACTCGACGCTGCCGGGTTTCGACAAATCGAAGGTGGATGCGAAACGCGGCGTCGATTGGATGTCAAAAGGCAACTGCATTCACTTCGAAGATTGCCGAATGGCATGGGGACTCGACAACCTGTGCATTCACTCGCCGACGTCGATCCTCCTGCGCCGCTGCGTGATCGAGCGCGCGTGGACAAACGGCGGCGATAAATCGCAGGGAATTTACGTGATGAACTCGACCGACGGCGTTGTCCCCGGCGCACCGTTCACAATCGAAGAATGCATCTTCGACCACAACGGCTGGCACGATACGTTCACCAGTCCGACGAGCGGCGTGTTCACATTCAGCCACAATCTGTACCTGGCGGAACATGCGGGACCAGCGCTCGTACGCCGCTGCATCATCTCGCGCGCTGCGTCGATTGGGCTGCAGCTTCGTCCCGGCGGGGTGTTCGAAGACAACCTGCTGATCGACAACCGCGGCGCGGGCTTCATCGCGCCGATGCTCGCGAATCCCGATCTGCCGAGCATTCTGCGGCGAAACGTGTGCGCCGATCAAAACAGCGGCATTGGCCTGGGCTTCGAAATCATCCGCACAAAAAATGCGATCGTAGAAGACAACCTCGTGATCAATAAGAAGGGCGGAGCCGGTCATTCACCCGCGATGAACGTCAACATCACGACGACGAAATCGTTCATCGCCGGCGACCCGACAAAGCCGCAGCAGCGCAACGCGACGCTGTCGCTCAAGAACAACATCTTCTGGAAATCCGGCGTCGCGAATTTCTACTTGTTCCCCGACACGACAATCGATGCGTCTGGAAACATTTTCAGCGACGGCGCGAGCTTCCCCGGCGGCATGCAACCCGATGGCCTCAAAGAAAACACCGGCTGGTCCCGCACCGCCAGTTTCCCCGATCCCGCGCGCGACATCGCGGCGTATCACACGTCCATCGGCGCCGAAGCGACGGTCGCCGCGTTTCTACGGGAAGCGGTGACGCAGGAGCGCGCGAATTGGCGCGCGCAATACACGCCGCTGGCTGTCAATGCCTGGTTGCGCGGCGGATTCGGAAGGTGATTACATAGTCTGATCGAGGAGGAATTACGTCATCGAATGCACGCCGAAGATATTGCCTTCGGTGTCGAACGCGAGCGTGATGAAGCCATAGGGCCCGATCGCGAACTTCGGCTTCATCACCTTCCCGCCGGCGGATGCGACTCGCGATTCTTCTTTTGCGCAATCGTCGGAGACGAAGTAGACAATGGTGCTGTTTCCGCCCGCCTTCACGCCTTCCATCTGGACGAGCGCGCCCGTCGCGCCGGAGGCGTCCTTTTCCATTGGGAAGGCGATCATCTTCAGCTCGCCGGTCGGTGCGTCCAGTTTCGAAAGCTTTTTTTGCAGCACGGTCTCGTAAAACTTCGTCGCGCGTGAAAGATCGTTGACGTAGATTTCAAACCATCCGACGGGGTTCATGGTCTCTCCTTGAGTTGAAAAGCATATAGACGAGCCGGCGTCGGGCCTATGGCAACTTCACGTCTTTAATCTCGAACGGCACCGTGATCGTCTTCTGCCCTGGCCAGACTTCGATGTGCAGCGCGGCATTGGAGGGAAGCGCCCCGTCGATGCCATAGTTGATCAACCGCTTCCCGCCTTCGTCTTGCGACATTTCTCCGTTGTTGAGCTTCTTGCCGGCGGAGTCAACGATGTCGATGTTCGCGATTTCGTTGATGTTGCCGGAGATCTGCACGGTGACGCCTTTGCTCGTGTCCGGCCCGAAAAAATCGCCCTTTCCCTTCTTCGCGGGATCGATGATTTCAAACGTGACGCCGACAGCTTTCAGCGCCGGATCCTCGATCGTCTTCCCCAGGCTTGCTTTGATCGGCTTCACGACCACGACTTTCTTCGTCCCGCCGACCAGAAGCTCGAGCGATCCGGAAACGGTTTTGAGTGTCGTCGCCTGGCGCGCGGATGGAGTCGGCAGCGTCAGGTCGAAATCGAAGCCGGTCCGCTTTGGCTGACTTCGATCGCCGAAGTTCATCGGCTCGCGGATCTCTTGGAAGTCATTCATCTCCGCGGTTTTCGGACCGGCGCCCTTTTTCGACAAGTCGGTGCCGACGTCATCGACGGCCTTCGTGACCTTGACCATGCCGTACTTCCGCGCGCCTTTCACGTCCGCGCCATCGACGTGAAGCGAGAGTTCGATCCCATTCTCCCAACCTTTGAACGGCGATTCTTCGAGCGACAGTTGGCGTTTCTCGATCAGCGACTTGAGCGTGACGGTCGCCTTCGGCGCCGCGCCCGGCGAATTGGTTTGTGCTGAAGCGATTGAAGCAGCGACGCAGAAAACACCCACGACGGTTGGCATGCGCATCTGAATTTTCCTTCGGTTAGCCCGATATGCCCAGGCGCTTTTTCCACGCCGCGAGTTGCTCCTCGAAAGGCTTCCCGCCCGCGGCGCCGGCGCTCTGGTAACGTTTGACGACATTCTTGGCGCCCAGCGCGCCATAGACGTCGTCAGTCAACATGACCTTCGGCGCGTGTGCACTTATAACTTCCTGGAATTCTTCCAGCGTGAGCTGCGCGAGCGACGTCTTCCCCTCCTTTTCGCATCGCGCGACGAGCGTGCCGACGATGTGGTGGGCGGTGCGGAAGGGGACGCCTTTCGTCACGAGGTATTCGGCAAGTGAGGTCGCGTCGAGGAAGCCCTTGTCGAGCGTCGGCTCGATCGCTTCCTTGTTGTAGCTCGCCGAGTTCACAATCGCCGCCGCCATCGTGAGACAACTGCTCACCGTGTCGTAGGCGCGGAAGACGATGCGCTTATCCTCCTGCAGATCGCGGTTGTAGCCAATGGGCAGGCCCTTGAGGATCGTCATCAGCGCGAACAGATCGCCATACACATTCCCGCACCGGCCACGAATGAGCTCGAGCATGTCCGGGTTCCGCTTCTGCGGCATCATTGAAGACGAGGTCGTGTATCGATCCGCGATCTTGATGAAGTTGAACTCGGTCGACATATAAATAATCCACTGCTCCGCCCAGCGGGAGAGGTGCTGCGAGATCATGGCGCAGGCGTAGACGAAGTCGCAAGCTTGATCGCGTGACGCCGTGCGCTCAATGCTGCTCTCGGGCGCTTGCATCGCCTTAAAGATCGTCGCGGTGAACTCCGGATCGATCGGAAGAGAACTGCCTGCGATTGCACCGCTTCCCAAGGGACTTTGGGGCTTCGTTGACTGGTAACCATGACCGGAATGAAACAATCGAGAGATATCTCGATCGAACATTTGCATCCACGCCATCGCTTCAGCTCCAGCAGAAATCGGCTGGGCGCGCTGTAGATGGGTGAACGACGGCATCACGACATCCTTCGATCGTTCTGCCAGTCCGACGAAGGCCTTGCACAAGTCGGACAAAGCGATCTGCAGCTCACCATGGGCGACTTCTCGAATCCACAGCATCAGATCCAACGCCACCTGATCATTCCGGCTCCGCCCCGTGTGCAGCTTCCGCCCGGGTTCGCCGATGCGTTTGATCAGCTCCGCCTCCACCACCATGTGAATGTCTTCCAGGCTCTCATCGAACGCGAAGTTGTTCGCTTCGATGTCGCGCTCGATGCCTTTGAGCCCTTCGATGATCGCATCGCGCTCGGCGTCGTTGATGAGACCGACTTTGGCCAGCATCGTCGCATGAGCGACCGAGCCGGCGATGTCGTGCTTGTACATGCGGCGGTCGTAGGAAATTGATTCAACGAACTTCTGCGCGATGGCGTCGGTCGCTTCGGAGATTCTCGCTTGCCAGGATTTTTGCGGGGCTTCTGCCATGGCGGGATTGTAGGGCACGCGGGTATGCGCTTGAAGTGCAGGACATCGTCGATGCTGCGCGGTTCCTTCCGCCAGGCGGAAACGGCATCAGCCGGGGCGCGATACCGAATGAGCGTCCACGAATGAGGGATCCCGCTTGCGGGAAAGAACCGAATGGACACCAATCAGCGAAGTGAAATCCATCCCTGAATTCATTCGTGAAGATTCGTGCAATTCGTGGGCAAAATCCCGGTCTGTCCGCGCTTCGTGCATCCCTCACGCCGCCAGGCGGGTCTGCATTTCGATTTCTTTTGCGACGCGCGGCGGGAGCTTCACCCAGCGGACGGCTCCGCGCGGGAAGGGGAATTCGATCGGCCGCGCCAGCTCGCGCGCGTCCGTCAGCACCCAGGCATAAAACCGGTCGTTGTACTTCTTCGCAAAGACGCGCAGCTCGCGCGCGTCCACGCGATGCTTGTTCTGGGCCCGGGCCAGCTGCCGCGCGGTCATCGGCCCGAGGCAATCGCTGACGACGGCCGTTCCGGCGATCGCGTTCGTCCCGGCCCGGATCAGCCCGATCCGCTCGCGAAACCGCACGCTGCACGACCGCAGCTCCCACACCTTCCGCCCCGCGAGAATCTCCTCCACCCACCGACTGCCAATGATCAGTGCCCGCATGCTTCTTACATCGGAATATTCCGCCACGGATGAACACAGATGGGCACGGATACGAGGTTGGCGCACACCTGACTAAATCTTGACCACGACGCGCAAATTGCGGACACTTCATCTTCCCAATTCTTGCCGAGTGCGCGGGGCGGCATCAGTCTACTTCCCATTTGTGCACCAAGGGGAGCTCGTGTTCGTTCGGAGCACGGCATTCTTACGTTTTGTTCCAAGGCGTTGACCGCGCGGGTGGCGCTGCAGCGCATAGCATCCCTAAAAGGGAGGAGTACAAATGAAGCGTCTACAGCTTCTCGGGTTGGCACTTCTCGCGACTATTGCGCTGGGGGGTTGCGCCGAAGTCGGAATTCCCTTGGGACTCATTAGCACCTATAGAGCGACTCATCCGAGTTGTGCGCCCTCGCGACCCACCACGCAGCCGACTAGTACCGGCCAGCCGACCGTGCAAAGCTACTAAGGCTGCAGCGATAGGTGCAGTGAAGTGACAGAGGCATGCTCGCAGCGTTTCCCGACGCTGACGATCGCCGTCCCGACAATGCCCCCGCCCTCCGCACGAATCAGCCCGATCCGCTCGCGAAACCGCACGCTGCACGACCGCAGCTCCCACACCTTCCGCCCCGCGAGAATCTCCTCCACCCATGGACTGCCTATGATCAGTGCCCGCATGCTTCTTACATCGGATGTTTAGGGTTCCCGCAGCAGCAGGAACATCCCGGTCGGCCTTCGGATGCACGCCGTTATCGTGACTACTCTCTCGTGCAGAAAACGACAACGCTCCCTATAATTGCGACGGCGGAGTGACACTTGACCCGTTCGAAAAGGGGTGTCGATGCCCTTGGATAGCATATCATTCTTTGCCGGAGCGGCCGCAGTAGGGGCTGTCGCGGGTTCCATCTTTGAACTGGCGCGCCTACTGCTCAGGGGCCGCAAGGAATCCCGAGAGCTTGATGTCACGGCAGTATCGACCGCCTTGCTCTCTCAAGAACTAAAGCACGCGCTCGAGCATCTCGAACGATCGCATGTCCTTCAGCCATCTACCGAGACCCGAGATGTTGAGCAACTGCGTCTCGCATTAGCTCACGCGCAGCGGGCTCTCAACGATTTGGAAACACTCCGGCAGCTGAACGAGTTACGGGCCCAAAAAAATGCGGATCGTGGGACGCCCAGCCCGAGTAGGGAGGGGCAACTCGGTGGCTAACTCCAGCAAATCATCTCGCGGAACTGTCACCGCCGGCGCTAGCGCTGCGGGGGTGGGTGGCGGTACACTCCTGGTTTTGTACGCGAATAGTCTTCCGGACTCGAGCCACATCAAATTTTGGCTCGTACTCGCTGCTCCATCGGTGTCAGTTTTCCTCGGCGTCATTTGGCTCTGGCTCCGGGTCGAGATTGCAAACTATGTGCAGGGCCTGAAGGTCCGCTCCATTGCGCGGGCAGCAAAAGCGACCCTGCAGGAGGCTCTCGCGAACCCTAGCACTTCCGAAGAGCATAAATCGCGTATCAGAAGCCGACTTGAGGAGGTCGAAATGCTTCTTTCCGATCATCAAATGAAACGGATTCGCGCCATTTCAACCGTTACCATCCACGATCTGCAAGCCTTGGACGCCGCGGTAAAGGCGGAGCAAAGCTCGCAGTAGGGTTCGCACCCTTTCTCGCTGCAAGTCGCGCGAAAATGGATGATCGACGTTCCGAGATGTATCCTTTCGTCGGACGATGAGCGACCGACGCAAAAATGGGGTTGGTGGGAATAGCGCACGAAGGAACAAACGAAAGCGATGGCTGCAGCGCAGAGCCAGGCGTAACTTTCTTAATCCACGCGTTAGTCTCTACAGACCGCGATCTACCATCGCTCGTTGGGGGGGCATCGACAAGCACACCTCGAGCAGTGTTTCGCCGACGGGCGACGGGCGCCACAACGTGATGCTGCCCGAACACTTGGACTTTGAACGCGACTACGACACCACTGCCAGCCACTTCAACTTAATCAGAGATGCCGCGCGCGGGAGATATAAGATCAAGTACCTTGGGTTTGAGCTTATCGAAGAGATTTCTCCCGCCGCGGCGCTCGTCCTTGCGAGCGAAGTGCACATGTGGAACAGGCGGATCACCGGTCGGCTCCGCGCCGTCCACGAGACCTGGAATCCGAACATCAAGCGTCTGCTGTGTGAAATGGGGTATTTCGAGCTTTTGGGACTCGATCGTCCAAGCAGCCCGGGCCCGACTGGCGACGTGACCTTCTTAAACTTCCGCCGAGGCACATCAGATCCTATCGACAAAGGGAAGCTAGCGAAGGAACTCCGTATCGACATTGAGGGGCTTGTCGGGACCGGGATCAAGAAACACGAATTCTATCAAGGCCTTTCAGAGGCAATCGTGAACGTCGGACAGCATGCGTACCCGGAAGGCACCAGTTACGCGTCGCGCAAGTATTGGTGGCAATCGGCCTCTTTTGACCGGCGCGACCGTACTCTTACGGTCATGTTCTATGATCAAGGCATCGGCATTCCTAATTCGCTTCCTGCGACGGGATTCCTCGAACGGATACGAGCCCGATTTGATCGATGGCCCGACTCGCTTAAGATCAAAGCGGCAATGAAGTATGGCCGAAGCTCGACCCGGCGCGGGGAACGTGGCAAGGGACTTCAGGATTTGGTCAAATTCGCCAAGGCTTACCCGGGGGGCCGTTTGTCGATCTACAGCGGAACTGGCCTATACCGGATTCAGCACGGAGCGGATGATACGGTTGAAACGGTGCGACACGACTATAAGAGATCGATCGGCGGCACCCTGATTGAGTGGTCTGTGAAACTGTAGGTTCGCATGAAGACGATTAATATTGCTAAAGATTATTCCGACACACCGCTTGGGCGCTTCCCCGCCGATGGCGAATTCAACGGCACTAGGTTTCGTGAGGAGTATCTTCGCCCGGCTTTGACTGGAGAGGACAAGGTGTCGGTTCAGATTGATGGCGTCGAGGGATATGGTTCGTCCTTTTTAGAAGAAGCTTTTGGCGGACTCGTCCGGCGAGGCTATTTCACCCCCGATCAACTAAAGCAGAAGCTGGATCTCACCTACCAAGATCAAGACTTCAAGATGTACCGCGACCTCATCTGGAGATACATCAACGAAGCGAAACCGGAAAAGGGGCAGTAGCGAATGGGCATCCCATATGCGGCGTTCGTAGATTTGCGCACCATGATGGGCTCGATCGGGCCCCCGGTAGCTGGCGCGATTGCGGGCGGCCTTATCACTGGTCTTTTGGTCCAGAGACATTGGGCGAAGCGCAGTAGCGAATCCCTGTTGATTGATACTCTCGTCAAAGACCTAGATGCGCTCGTCGAAAAGACTCTTGAATACTGGAGCTTGGATTACCACTCCGACACAAAGAAGGACAAGGAGACAAGCGAGAAGGCCCGCGGTCTTGCTGCCAAGATCAAGGCGGGCCTAAAGAAGCTGCGTTTGGCGGTGGGGGAGTACTGCGAACGATACTGCAAGAAGAAGAAGGACGGGTTCATCGCGCTAGTCGGCGAACTTCATGACGCGTGTACGAATGGCGCATTCGACGCTGCCAAGCGCGGCCCCGACCATGACAGATATCTCACCGTCGTAAATGCTGCCAATCGTCTGCGATCGGCACTTTTCGAACGGCGCGTTTAATTCGTTGTGAGGACAGAAAAGGTGAGTCGATCGGGCGCGTCGCGCGGAAACGAAACGGAAAAGCCCTCTTTATACGTGCCCGCAATAATCCAAGGAAGCGGAAAAGGTGACATCCATCATTTCTTCGGGTTGGACTCCGTGAGACGCGGATAAGAACGACTGCTCCGCGCGGAAGTTCATGATTCCACTGCATACCAACGACCCTCCTGCGCGGATAAATGTTCGCGGAGGGGCGGATGAATGTTGTTTTTCCCTCGGACGATCGTTCTCTCGTTGCGGATGAACGATCATCCGGTGTATACACTCGTTCTTCTGCGGTAAGCGGTCGTTCCACTTCCTCCGAACGTCGTTCATCTGCGAAAAGTAATCGTTCTTCTGATCGACCTCTTCGAACTTCATCCGCGTTTTTACGTTCGAAAACCAATCGAAAGCGATCGCGTCTGAACGAGAGTGATCGTTTTTGCTACTTTTGAACTACATATCTAAAGCGGCGGGTGGGTGGGTTCGATGCTTGGGCTGGGCCTTGGGGGCTGAGGCGGTGAGCTTTAGGTGATGGCGATGCTGTCACGCACCGGCTTGCTCTATCCGAGGCGAACTTGAATCGCGCGACCGTGTGTGCGCGGTGAAGGAATCTCCCATGGGTAAGAGCTTCTTTCTCGGCACCGATGCCGAGCTCTATTCCGGCAGCG
>JAICIO010000092.1 GCA_025924315.1 Phycisphaerae bacterium | reverse complement strand
GCGTATTCACTTCACTACGCCGACAAACTCGCCAATCGAGACTTTGTCCAATTCATGAGAGGCGCAATGGCCCGCGCCGGCTCGCCGAACAAACCGCTGATCGACAGCGAACAAAGCGGCGGCGATAAGCCTTACGGCATCATCTGCACCTTCGCCCGTTGTTTCTTCCTCTACGATTTTCCGCGCGTGGATTACTACATGGCGCGCGATTGGTTCGAGGCGGGCAAGAGTCTCGTGAAGACGAGCCTCTTTGATTATGAGTGGAACCCAAAGCTTCGCCTGCTGGCGTATGCCGCGTCCGTCGACGCGATGAAAGGCCGCGTGCTTGTCGGCATCGCCGAACCCGCGCCGGGCATCGAAGCGTACGTCCTCAAATACGCCGACAACTACAAATCCGACGGCGCGCCGTACTCAATCGTGATGTGGAATCACAACCGCGAGCTTCTCAAATTCGACGCAAAGGCGTCGATCGCCGCGACATCGGTCACAGGCCTCCGCGGCGCGGTTTCAAAGCTGAGTTGGCGGCTGGATTCGACGTCTCTTGACGCGAACACAACTCAATTGCAAGTCGGCGAAGAGCCGGTCATTGTCTTCACGACAAAAGCACCGCAGTGGAAACTGCTAACCCCTGAGAAGTATTTGGATCAAGTAGCGCCCGTCGCCGCGAACAACGGTGGAGCGGATTGAATGGAGCCGACCAGGATCGAACTGGCAACCCCCGCGTTGCAAACGCGGTGCTCTCCCAATTGAGCTACGGCCCCGAAAGAGGCGGAAGTATACGCGCGAGATCCGCACTCGACAAATGCGCGGATCGATCGGTGTTGGGGGCGCTTCAGCGCACCGGTTAGGCTCTTTGATGCTAATGAGTAACCGGGGCGCTGAAGCGCACCCTACCGATGCGGCGCCGATCCGGCATCGCGTTGTCGTTGATGCTCCGTCGCCTTGTGTAGCGCGCGTTTCTCGGTCCACGTGAGGCTTTGCATCCCGTGGGCAGAGACTTTCGCGAGGATCGCGTCGATCTTCACCTTCTCGAGTTGTTCGTCTTTCACCTGTCGTTGCGCTCGCTTGGCGGCGCGCTTGAGCGACCACGATTGGCGACGCTTGGTCTTGCGTTCGGGATCGATCTCGTAGGCGGCGCTGTAGTCGATGCCGTCGGTGGCTTCGTCTTCCGGACCGTTCGCGAGCGTCATCCAGCGTTGCTGCAGACAGTTCACGAAGCAGCTAATGGCGATGAAGATCAGCAGCAGCCCCCCGCCGATCGAGCCGAATGTTGCGATGCCGACCATGAACATGATGACCGAACCGACGAGGCCGATGTTCACCGTCAGCAGCATCGACCGATAGTGACCCATTTTCGGCCAGAGGATCGACTGCAACAGTTGTCCGCCGTCCAGCGGATACACCGGAATCAGGTTAAAGATCAGTAGGAAGTAGCTGACGACGAAGATCCAGTAGAGGTAGTTGTAGACGTCGAACCAGCCGTACTTCACATCGCTGAAATGATGCCAGATCGATCCCGGCGTCAGCAGCACATCGTGCGAGAGGAGATAGATCCCCACCCCGCAGATCAGGCAGATCAGCACATTCACGAGCGGTCCACCCGCGACGGTGACGAATGTTCCCCACGGATTCCGCGGCGCCATCGCGAGCGCGAGACCACCGAGCGGCGTCATGAGGATTTCGTCCGCCTCACCACCAACCCATCGCGCCGCGAAGCAGTGGCCGAACTCGTGCAGTAGAACGATCGCGAAGAGGATCGTCATGCTCTGCACGCGGATCTCAACCGTCGAACCCTGGCCGAGTCCGAACAGCAGAACCAGCAACATGACGATGATAAGCGAGGCGTGCGCGCGGACGCGGATGCCGAAGACGGTGAACAGCTTGACCGATCCGGACACCAACCACATCAATGGGTTGTTGGCCGCCGGTCCGTCGCGGTAATAGGGTCGATCCTGCCAAGCCATAACAGTCCTCTACATCACATGGGCCGTGGCAATCTCCTTCCGGCGGCACGCATTTCGGTGGCACAGACATTCTTGTCTGTGGCGGGGCGAGGTAATCCTCAACCCGTGTCCGCTGCGCGCGGTTGATTCGGTCACGGAATACCGTGCCCGATCACCGACAGGAATGTCGGTGCCACCGATGAGGAACCTCGAACATTTGAATGCATCCGTCCTCTAATCCTTCGGCTTGCGATGAAAACGGTCGTAAAGCAACAGTGCCGTGATCGTCTTGCCATCGTTGATCTGGCCGTCGCGGATCATTTCGATGGCCTGGTCGAACTTCGTCGGCATCAGCTCGATGTCTTCGCCTTCTTCCAAAGCGGCCGTCGACTTCTCCAGATCGTAGGCGACGTATGCGTGGATTTTTTCGGTCAGAATTCCCGGAGACGAAAAATAGCTGCCCAGCAGCTGAATCCGCCCCGCGAGATAGCCTGTTTCCTCCTTCAACTCTCGTCCGGCAGTGTTCATCGGCATCTCGCCCTTGTCGATCGTCCCGGCGGGCAGCTCAAGCAGATATTGCGAGATCGCATACCGACGATTGCGGATGAGCAGAATCGTCTCGCTATCTGCGAACGCCAATATCACAACCGCCCCGTTGTGAACGACAATCTCCTGCTTGCTGCGTTTGCCGTCCTCTTCATTTTCCAGGTGATGCACCTCCAGGCGCACCTTCTTTCCGTCGAAGATCACCTGCTTTTCAACCAGCTTGTAGTTCATCAAAGCCCTTTCGATGTGTGATTATACCGCCCACATCGTTCCGCGAGCAGAGTGGATTTGCTAATGTGTCGCTCCAGCGAAATATGCTGAAGATCAACCGCGCATCCGCGGTCTACATCATCATGGCGGCGATTTTCGTCGCGGGGTTGTGGTTGATCCTCGGTTTTGGTTCGACGTTGCAGCCCCCGCGCGCTCCGGGAGATTTGGCGCACGTTGCGGCGGAAAGTTCCCACACTCAAAGCAACCCAATTCTCCTCCTTGTCATGCAGGTTCTCCTGATCCTGGCGCTGAGCCGCGCCGTAGGATTGGTCTTCCGGTACTTTCATCAACCGCAGGTGATGGGTGAAATGATCGCGGGGATCATGCTCGGGCCGAGCGTTTTCGGCTGGCTCACGCCGAGCCTCTGGCGAAGCGTCTTTCCGCCGGCGTCGATCGACTCGCTCAACATGTTGAGCCAGGTCGGCGTGATCTTTTTCCTCTTCCTCGTGGGACTCGAGCTCGACCCCAAGTTGCTGCGCAAGCGCGGACACGCCGCCGTGGTCATCAGCCACGTCAGCATCATCGCGCCGTTTCTTCTCGGCGCCGGACTAGCGCTCGCGCTCTACACGCGGCTGTTCTATGACACACCGCACATGCGCTTCACGTCGGTCGCCCTCTTCATGGGCGCCGCGATGAGCATCACGGCCTTTCCGGTGCTGGCGCGAATCCTCACCGAGCGAAACCTGCACACGACGAAAGTCGGCGCCGTCGCGATCACGTGCGCCGCCGTCGATGACGTTACCGCCTGGTGCATGCTCGCGTTCGTCGTCGCGATCGCGCGCGCGAACGGCGTCTACCCTGCAGCGATTACCGCAGTTCTCTCCGCAGTCTATGTCGCGGTGATGTTCCTGCTCGTCCGGCCATTCCTCTATCGCTTGCAGATCATTCACGACCGCCTCGGTCGTCTCTCGCAAACCATCGTCGCGATTATCTTCATGCTCGTGCTCGCGTCGGCGTATACGACGGAAACGATCGGCATTCACGCTCTTTTCGGCGCGTTCCTCATGGGCGCGATCATGCCGAAAGGCACCGCCTTTGTCCGCGCGCTCAGCGAAAAGCTTGAAGACTACACCGTGATTCTCCTCCTCCCGATCTTCTTCGCGTTCACGGGTCTCAAGACTCAGATCGGCCTGCTCAGCTCGCCGGAGCTTTGGGTCTTCACGCTGCTCATCATCCTGGTCGCGTGCCTCGGAAAAATCGGTGGCTCGATGTTCGCCGCGCGTTCCGTCGGACTGCCGTGGCGCGAAGCCTCCGCGATCGGGATTCTGATGAACACGCGCGGGCTGATGGAGCTCGTCATCCTCAACATCGGTCTGAAAGAAGGCGTGCTCACCGACGCGGTGTTCGCGATGATGGTCATCATGGCGCTCGTCACGACGGCGCTCACGACGCCACTGCTTCATTGGATCTATCCGACGAGACTCTTCGGCCCCGCCGCAACGTCACTCAAACCGCGCGAAGACTTTTCGATCCTCGTACCCGTCGCGCGCCCGGAAAACGGAATCGCACTCGCACGACTGGCCGCCCTGCTCATCGGCGACCCGAACCGCGGGGCGCGTGTCTTCGCATTGCATCTTCAACCGCCGCGCGAACGCGACGCTTACCGCACCGATCCCGAAGAAGATCACGCTTCGGATCCCGCCCTCGCCCCGCTGCTTGATGAAGCCGCGAAGTTACATCTGCCGACCGATTCGATCGCGTTCGTCACCCGCGATGTTTCCGGCGACATCGCGAAAGTCGCCGCCGGTCGCAGTGCGAACCTGGTGCTCATGGGCTTTCACAAGCCGGTGATCGGCGCCACGATCCTCGGCGGAACGGTTCACCGCGTGCTGAGCACCTGCCCGAGCGATGTCGGCATCTTCGTCGATCGCGGGCTTGAACAGGTGAAGCGCATTCTCGTTCCCTTCCTCGGCAGCAGTCACGATCGTTTGGCGATGGAACTCGCCGGTCGCATGGCGCGGAAGAACAACGCCGAGATCACCGTACTGCACGTCGTTCAACCCAACCGCGATAAGCCGCTCGACGCCCAGGCCGCGGTCGATCGCGTGTTCGCCGATCCCGCTCAACCTCAGCCCGTCACGTTCCGCGTGGTGCATCACGCCTCGCCGGTCGATGCCGTGCTGCGTGAGACAGCTCACTACGATCTGGTCGTGATCGGCGTCGCGGAGGAATGGGGACTCGAATCGCACCTGTTCGGGTGGCGGCCCGAGCGCATCGCACGCGAATGTCCAGTTTCACTGATGATCGTCCGGAAGAGTCAGCACACCTCGCGCGCGATGTCGGTGGTGAACGAGCCGGTCGCGCAACAGGCCTGAACGCCCCGGCTGCTAGCAGCCGGGGCTTTTGGCTCAAATGACGCAACTGCTTGTGCTCATCATCGCGTCATCGCCCTGCATCTGGTGTGGATAACCCGTCGATAAATTTTCCATCCGTTGCATTCTGGGACCTAAGCTTTATTTTCGTTCCACAAGGATGAAATGCCCGACGCGCGATACCGAATGATCTGCATCGATCTCGATGGCACCCTGCTTTCGCCAACGGGCACGGTGACCCATCGCGTGCGGGAGGCGGTGCAAGCGGCGCTGAAGGCGGGTCTGCTCGTCGTCTTCGCGACGGGACGCAACTGGACGGAAAGCCGCACGGTGCTCGACGCGGTGCAGCATTACGACTCGGCCGTTTTCGTCGGCGGCGCGATGGTCGTCGATACGAAAAATGACGTCACGCTCCATCGCACAATGATGGAACCCAAGCTCGCCGCCGAGGTGAGCGACCTGCTCGAGCGATCTGGCCACGCGGTGCTCGCTCTGCAGGACACGGGAACCGTCGGCGTCGATTACGTCGTCAGCGGCGACATCCCGGTGAACACCGAGACCGCCCGCTGGATGAAGATGACGAAGGCGGCGCTGCATCAGGTTCCGCGGCTCGGAAACTTTTCGCACGAGCACACGATCCGCGTGGGCATCGTCGCCGAGCCGAGCGAAACGCTGCGGTTGCAACAGGCGCTCGCGGAAAAGTTTGGCGAGCGCATTGTGATGCAGGCGATTCGCGTGCCGACGGCGAACGTCGACGTGCTCGAAATTTTCGATCCGGCCGTCAACAAGTGGCAAGGCATTCTGCATGTCGCCCGGCGGCACAACATCGATCCGTCGCAGATCATCGCGATCGGAGACGATCTGAATGACCTGGCGATGATCAAGAATGCCGGCCTCGGCGTGGCGATGGGAAACGCCCGGCCGGAGGTGAAAGCGATCGCGAAGCGGATCATCAAGCCGAACCACGAAGAAGGTTTGGCCGAGTTCTTAGAGGAGCTGGTTCAGCGGCACATCGTCGAGCCGGAGGTCGAAAGACCGGAAGCCGACGACGCGGTGAAGGGCACTGACGCGGCCGCGTGACAGTTCCAAGACGATGCAGCGACGCATCGTCCGAATGGGTTCAGGGATGGTGCGAAAGGATTCGCAGGCTCTAGCGACCGGCGCGAAGGACTCGCGCCGGTCGTTTCTTTGTTTCATCGCTCCGCGCCGTCGGTGGCTTCGTTTCGACAATCGTTTCAGCACATCAACAAACGTTAACTTTCGTCAACTTTTGAAAACCACCGTCAACCGTGGACCGGGCGGGCGCGGCTCCCGCCGAGCCGTCTGCCGTGGAGGGGTGCGCGGCTCGGCTGGAGCCTCGCCCTCCCGATGTAGCGCATCGCCGCGCCGTGGCTTCGTTTTGAATTTCCACGAATCCGGTCAACAGCGGTAAACGGCGGTCAACCAGCGTCAACCTGCGTCAACCAAATGTTCCACTCTATCTCCTATTCTGCGCCCATGTCACCCGCCCGCCAATCGATCGAGCGGACTCGTCACCGCGATGGCTCGCCAACGCACACATCGCCTGATTCTGCGCCGACGCGAAAGTCTTCGACGCACGACCAAGTCATTGAGAAACGTTTCGACGTCGCCCGTGCCCAGCTGCGCCGGGTGTTTCCACTCGCCCTGCTGTTGCGCCGCGAAGGAAAGAAACTGCCGCACCCAGTGTGAGTAGAGGCCAATCGTGTTCGGCGCCAAAGGCCTGCGTTTGCCGACAACTTCGAGTTGTTCGAGCAGTTTCACGAATGCAAACATTTACCGAACATTTGTAAGGGAGTCAACAGAAATCTTGCTGCCGGTGGCACGTTCGAGAATAATGCAGCGGGGACCCGCGCATTGCGAATGTTATTCTGCGCGACCGGTCAGGTTAATCACTAGTTATCCGGCTTAGAGACGACGATGCGGAAATCGGACGCTATCAACTTGGTGCGAGCCTACGCTGCACAGTTCGACGTTCGCTGCGGCGACCCCCGCACTGTCTCGACGCGTCGCACGCTCGACTCACTCTTCCTTCGCGTTGACTGGTATCGGTTTTCGTTCGACACCGAGAGCGGCCCAGTTGAGGCTTCAGTATCACGGCGAATGCGCTCCGTCAGCTACTTCGAACTCAAGCCTATTGACCCGAAGCGCTTTCTGCTTCCGCTATGGGCAGTGTTCCCGCACTACACGTCAGTCACGATCGGTTGGCGAATGGGCTACGGAGAGAAGTACAAGTATCGCTGGCACGCGTGGTATCGCAGTCTCAGTGACGAAGATCGGCGGAAGTACAAACAGCGGTTCCCGGCGCCCACTGATGAAGAAAGATGCTGGGAAGGGTTCTACGAACAGATCGCCGATGTTCCCGCGACGGGTCAAAACCCGATCGCGGAGCTTATCATCGGGCGAGTGTAGCGGCGATGCGACCAGCCGGATAACCCGCCAATGCAATGGACCGGCCCCGCGTCGCGCGTTCCGGTAAAGTGTCCGCCGGTCGGCGCGGTGCCGGCCATTGATCGGCACTACGTTATCCGGCAGCGGCAGTTGGCATGATCCAGCTCGACCGAAAGATTCCGTTCGTCGATGCGGTGCTCGCGGGTCGCACCGAAGACGCGGCGGATTTGCTCCACGACGCCGAGCAGCGGCATGGGCTGCGATTCGGGGTAATCACAGGTTACCTGCCGGAGGACAACCGAGACGAGTGGTACGCGACGCACCTGTCGCCGTTCCTGTCCGAAACGCAGTTCGTCCTCACCGCCGGGGATCTTTTCGGCAACGACTGGTCGCTCATCGACACGTCGAACGTCGATCACACGCCGACGTGGAGACAATGGGGCGGAGAGGTCGCGGACTGGGCGAACAAACACTGGGTCGCACGACCCGGCGGCTTGGGGAAAACCACACGGTCACGAGAGAAGCGTCTATGGGAGTGCTTGGACTTCTATATGGACGTGTACGTAGAAGACGTCATTGAAGGCTACCGCGATTGGCGCAACGCAATCTTGCGCGTATTGGATGCAAAAGAGGGCCGTACGGCTGCCGGATAACTCACCGATGCAGTGGACCGAGCCGGCGGGTACGATTCTTCTGCTTCGAGGGCCGGCGCGGTGCCGGCTCGGCCACTGATCGGCATTCCGTTATGCGGCGGAAACTCTTCAACCTCATCGGGTCGGCGTCACTGATTTTGTCGTTGGTGGTACTCTTCTTCTGGCTGCGCACGCGCAATGAGGAACTCATTGTACTTATCCAGAACCGCTCGCCCCGCGTCAGCATGTACCATCTCCGCGCGCCTGTCGCTATTCCCGCTGGAACGTGGAGGATCTATCTGGAATCGTGGGCAGGAAGACTGGAGCTGCGTCGCAATTACTTTGCCGGGCCGATTGTTACGCAGGTGCCATATTGGGCGCTTTTCGCGGCGCTGCTGGTGCCTCCGATCGTGCGCCAACGGTATTTGGAGGCATTGCTGCGAACGCGGCGGGCGCGGTTGCGCGCCGGCCGGTGTCCCGCCTGCGGCTACGACCTGCGCGCCTCGCCCGACCGCTGCCCGGAGTGCGGTGCGGTGCCAGAGCGGGGGCGGCAAGCCGCCGCATAACCCGCCGTTGGAGCGGACCGCGGCGGTATACTTCACTTGCGGTCGAACGCGCGCGTGCGCCGCCGCGGCCGCTCAACAGCCTTAACGTTATCCATCGGAGGACGCCATGCGAGCCGTGATCGCCGTGGTCGGTCTGCTCGCGGCTATTGCGTCGTTCGCCGTGGTCGCATCGGTTTGGCGGTTCAACCGGTACAACCGCCCGACGTATGCTGCGATGTCCCATTCCGCGGACGAATCGTACGCGCCGCCTCGCGATAGCGGGCTGCTCGTCGTCGCTTCGGGCTACTACCTGTTTGCAGATCAGCGGCGGGGAGCGCCGGCTCCGTGGTTATTTGTTCCATATTGGTCGCTGCTGGTGTTGGCGGTGCTGTTGTCGGCGGCGACGGTCCGACCGATCGCACGCGGCGTGGCCGAGCTTCGCGGGCGGGTGCGCGCGGCGCACGGACGCTGTGCGTCATGTGGGTATGACCTGCGCGGGACGCCGCATCGCTGCCCGGAGTGTGGCAGCGCCTCCCCCGTCGGCACCGGCCCGGCGGCCGATGGATAACCTGCCAATGCACCGGACCGTGCCGGCGTTATAGGTTCATGTCGGTCGAGCGCAGCGCGGTGCCGGCCCGGCCGGTGATCGGCCCTACGTTATCCCGCACCCGCCCAGATCCGCTACCATAGCCGCGGTGAATCGAGCCGCAGAAAATATCACACAGGCGGCCGACGCCCCGGCGGCGAGCAATCGCGCGGAGGAGTTGCTTCTTGAGTTTCTGCGTGAGCACGACGCGGCGTGCCCCGTCTGCGGGTACAACCTTAAGGCGCTCACGCGGGCGATTTGCCCGGAGTGCGGGCAGGAGTTGATGCTCACGGTAGGCGCTGCGCGGCTGCGGTTCGGGTGGCTGATGGCGGCGGTCGCGCCGGGGTTTTTCTCGGGCATCGCGGCGTTCTTCCTGCTCGTGCCGATTATCGTGCCGCCGATGTTCAACCACCAAAGGTGGTCGCTGACGCTGATCGGCATGGATTTGTTCGGCTGGAGCAGCGGGATTTTCGCGATCCTCCTCGCGGCCAAGCGCCACCGCTTCCTCGCCCTGCCGGGTTCGACGCAGCGATGGTCGGCGCTCGGCATCTGGATGATCCACGCCGCGGCGCTGGGGATGGTTTTCCTAATCGGGCCGCGGTTTCTATAGGTCACGCCGCCATGAGCGACGACAAAATCATCTTCAACGGCGTGAGCATGACGCGCGACTGGCCGCAGCGAATAAAGGAGGCTCAAGAGATCGTGTCGGTAAGGATTGAAGAAAATATCTATCCACGTGTTAAATTCGGAGAAGAAAAACGAGACTGGGGGGCTGAGCGCGTTGCTTGTCGTGACTGTGGTGTCGTGAAAGGTCAGTTTCATGTACCGAATTGTGACGTCGAGCAGTGTCCGAAATGTGGCGGGCAACTGATATCATGTGACTGCGGCGATGCGGAGGCCGTTTAACTAAGAACTGCTAACAAAATGCAATTGATCACCGCAGGGGCGCAGAGGTCGCAGAGGGAAATCTCGATGAATTTCTGTTCTCTGCGCCCTCTGCGCCTCTGCGGTGAACAATTCTGTTAGGAGTTCCAAGTCGTAGAGAGTTTGCAAATGGAACCCGATGAACGAGCCATCCGCGAAGTGCACTCGATCTGGATCGAGGCGGCCAACGCCGCCGATCTGGATCGGTTGCTCAGCTTGATGGCGGACGATGTGGTGTTTCTCAATCCGGGCAAAGCGCCGATCGGCCGGGATAGATTCTCTCCCCAATTCCTCGCCGCCCACGAACAATTTCGCATCCGTTGCATCAGCGAGTTGGAAGAGGTCGTAGTCGTTGGCGAGGTCGCCTACACGCGGGCGCGGGACTCGCTATCCGTGATTCCGCGCGCCACCTCGACAGGCTCGGGACAGGCCGCCGGAGAAGCGATGCAACTCGCGGGTCATCGTCTCACGGTCTATCGCAAACAACCCGACGGGCGGTGGCTTCTCGCCCGCGATGCCCACACGTTGTCGCCGGTGGCGAAGTTGGGATCATAGCGAGGAGTTCACGCGACATGTAGACGGCGTCGCTGACGCCGTCAGCAGCGACGACCGCGCGCGGCGAGTTTGCTATGCATTGGCCAGCCGGCCCTGCTTTTTGTGAAGTATTATTTTTCCACTCCCCCGATCCCATTACAATGCCACCCGTCACAAAAAACCGGCGCCGATCTGCAGTCCTCGTTAAGCGGCCTTGGGGGCCAAAGAATGAACGGCTATTCGGCAGGAGCAACTCGGCATGGGAAACTTCTACGTCAATTACACGCTCCGCGGGGTAACGCAGGACGCTGTCGCAAAGACGCTCGGCGGCCGTACGTGCATCGTGACGCCACCGGTGAATGACACCGTCGTCGTGTTCGACGAAGACTCGGATAACCAGGATCAGCAGGTCATCTCATCTCTGGCGACGGAGCTATCCCGAAAGCTCCGCTGTCCCGTGCTCGCCGTACTGAATCACGACGATGACATTCTTTGGTACCAACTGTATGAGAACGGCAAGCTGCAGGATGAGTACGACTCCTCACCCGGTTATTTCGATCCGAGCGCGAAACCGTCCGGGCCGGCTGGGGGCGACGCTGCGAAGCTCTGCGCAGCCTTCGGATCAGGGAAGACTGACGAGGTTGAGCGCGTGCTGCGCAAGTCGGTGTTCGATGAGGATGGCTACACGTTCGCATTTGAGCGACATGACGATCTCGTGAGTGCCTTGGACATCTCGGCGTTTGGTGTTGGCACCGCGTACGCGAGCTTCGAGAACGACGAGTTTCCCGAAGGTTTGTCAGCGGACGACATCGTACACACGGCATAACGCCCTTCAGAATAACCTGCGCCGGAGCGCACGCCGTTGATCGGCACTACATGAAGGCAAATTGAAGTGGAGCGAAGCAATGAAAGCATTGGATGCCATTAAAATCGCCCTGAAGTTCAGCGACATGTCGATCACGCACCTGAGCTCGATGAAGGATGCGCCGCTGCTGCGGCCGGGGCCTTGGGGTGGGAATCATGCGATGTGGATCGCGGGGCATCTGGCGGTGGTTGAGGGGCGGCTGCAGCAGATGCTGCATGGCGGGCGGAATCCGGTTCACGAATGGAAGCCGCTGTTCGACTGGGGCAGCGAGCCGGTGGACGATCCGGCCGTGTATCCGCCGTTCGAGGAGGTGGTGGGAAAGTTCAAGGAGCTTCGCGGACAGACGCACGCGTTTCTCGATGAAGTCGGCGAGGCGGGTTTGGATCGGCCGACAAAGTGCCAGCCGCCGGGGTTCAGCGGGTTCGAGACGGTCGGCAAAGCGGTGATGATCATCGCCGGCCATGCCATCGGCCACATGGGCGGGCTAACCGTCGTCCGCGCCGCGAGCGGAAAACAGCGATTGTTCGTGCCGTCGGAAGAACTGCGGGCGTTCTAATCTCGTCACTTGACCATTATCCCGCCATGAGCCGCCTCCTCGAACGCAAGTCCTGGAAACCTGCTGCAACGCTGGCGTTCTCCATATTATGGAGCGGTGGCGTCACGTTCATGAACGTGATGGTGATTCGTCAATGCAGCTTCCGTTGGGGCAGAGGTGTAAATTCGCGAATCATTCGGGCATCCGATTTGGTTTTGGGGGTGGATATGTGCTTGGCAAGTGGTTGCTGTAATCGTGATCTTGATTACGGGCTATCGGTTCTGGTGTGCGCGACGCGGCCCCAAGCCGTCGGGATGACCGCGCAGAGACGATGACTCAGTCGAATCGGGGGCGAGCACCGATTCATAAGGACATACTTGAGTTAGGGGTGTGCGCGGCGCGATATCGCGGCCCCTCAATTGCAAAATCCCGCAGCCGGCCGCGTGATCATGACCGACTTGCTACCTGACGGCGTTGAGATCGAAGTCCTCAGCGGCGGGAACCGCTGGGTGCTGTCTTGGCATCCGCCGACGCCGCCGCCCGAAGGCACGCCAGACGGGTCGGCCGGAATTTGCATCGTCGGCTCTGGCGAAGTAGTCGTGGTTTCCAGTGACCAAGCCTCATGGCTCATTCCCGGCGGACGACCGGAAGGAAACGAGGATTGGGAGCAAACGCTGCGGCGAGAAGTTCTCGAAGAGGCGTGCGCGGTTGTGACGGATGCGCGCCTGCTCGGTTTCACGCGCGGCCGCTGCGTCAAAGGGCCGGCGAAAGGCCCGATGCTCGTCCGATCGATCTGGCTGGCGCGGGTGAGGCTGGATGAATGGCGTCCACGGTTTGAGATCCGATATCGCAAGCTGGTTCCGTTTGATCGATGCGTTGCGGCCCTCTTGCCGGAATACGCTCAATTGTGGCGTCGAATGTTTCACGATGCAGGCGGCGTGTTGTCGGACGGCGAGTGAACCTGCGGATTTTCAGTCGGCGCAGGAGAAAGAATGATTGCTTCGATTGTTCGTCTGTTGCGGATCGTGTTTCGGGAGCGGCTGGTCGAGTTGAAGCCGGGCATTCGTTACAGCGCGACACTGGACCTCTCCAAAGTGCGACCCGGAATGCACGAACTTGACGTGCGAAACTGGCTCATGACGATGGGATTCTCACCGACCGCCAAGCCGGACGTGTGGAAGGCCTATGAGCAGCACTTAAGTCGTCTGCCAAAGGCAAGCATTCTTCGGGCGGAGAAATTGTGATGACAGCGCAACGGGAGAACCGCGAAGACGACCGACCATGAAGAAGCAGCCACTGGAATATCAAACGGTCACGCGAGGTGAGACTCGGCCGCCACAAGTGCGGTTTCAAACGATCGTCTCGTTGTCGTTGTTGGGCATCGGCGTTCTGTGTGCGTTGGCCGCACTGGTGTGGCCGGCGCACCGCTTCCAACTCTTCGCCGCCGCGATCAGCCTCGCCGCCGGCGCCGCGATCATTCACCTTCCGTACCGGCGGATGTAATTTGTCGCTTCATGCGCTGAAAGCTGCTACTCTGCAGCATCAAACCAAGGGAGGAAGCTCATGTCTCGGAAAATGTGGGCGGTTGTTATCAGTATGATCGCGTTCTTCGTTTCCGCCTCCAATGCGGCGGTGGTTTTTGGGCCGATCGAAAGTCCGGTGAACGGGCATTTCTATTCGGTGCTGTCGAATTCCAATTGGACGGACGCGGAAGCTGCGAGCGAGCAGATGGGCGGTTCGCTGGCGACGATTCGATCGGCCGCCGAACAGACCTGGATCAGCCAAACGTTCAGCGCGTACCCCTACTTGTGGCTGGGCCTTTACGACCCACGCAGCAAGACGTCACCGGGACGGCTCACGCCAACAACTTCAAGTGGGCGGATGGCGAAACCACTACGTATCGAAACTGGGACAGCGGAGAACCGAACAACTTCAACGGCGGAGAGTATTGGACCCAATTGGTTCTCACCAATTCATCGACGGTCAGCCAGGGCAAATGGAATGACATGTACAACGACGCCAACCCCACCCACTATCCGAATTCCTATGGACCGGATTACGGGCTCGCCGAAATTGTTCCGGAACCAGTGTCATTCGGCTGCGTGAGCTTGTGCGGCTTGATGCTATCGTCTCTGCGTAGAACCCGCCGCGTGCGGCCGGCTGCGTGATTTGCACAGACGCGAATGAGGAACGGCAATACGTTGTATGGCAATCGAACAAATTGATTACGCAAGCGGTGTCCGCGGCCGACGATCTAGATTGGCGTTCATCGCGCTTGTTCTGATCGCCATCGCCGCAGCAGGATTAGCGATCGCTTTTATCGACGGCACGACTAACACGGATTTCATCGGGGTAGGCTCGCTTCCGGTTGCTGCCGTCGCTACGCTTCTGGCGATTGTCGCAATCGTCCGCAAGACAAGCCGTGGCACTCTGTCTTTCGTCTCCGTTGGAATTGCCGTCACTTATTGGGCCGCACTTGCCGCCATGGTTGTGCCTAAGCTCCTGGCGAGTCGCCGCTAGCAAGCACGGTCCGCATCCGGCGGACATTACCTCACAAACGGAAAACATCCGGCAAAGCCGGACCTGCCATTGCGCCTTGGCGAGAATGGTAGCGGCTGCACCGTCGATCGCGGGTCTCCCGAAAGCACAGCCTAGGGCGGCTGTGCCACATGGTTCTTCGCAAATTACGCTTCCAGCGATCGTTCGATCCTCGCGATGACGGTGGTCAGGCGGGTTTGTTGGCCGGGGGAGAGTTCGGCGCCGCCGTAGCGGACGCGGTAGAAGACGTCGGTTACGCGCTGGACGAGGTCGTACACGTTACTCGGAACGAACGTGATTGAACGACTGAATTCCATCGGCGTGAGGTTCGGGGGACGGACGATCTTGTGTTTTTCCAGCAACCGTAGCATTTCGTCGTAGAAGCCGAGCTGGCGGGCGAGGCGCACTCGGTCGGAAACGGGCAAGGTGTCGATGCCCATGCGTTTGGCGCGGCGGCGGAGTTTGATGTTGTCCCACACGTACCAGCCGATGCCGAGGAAAATCGCGACGATCAGCAGGCCGATCACCCACGTGAGCACGCGCGAAAGCGCGCCGAGGATCCAGCTGTCGTTCGAAAACCAATTGGAGGTGTTGAACCACGACTTCACCTGCGACATCCCCGCGGTGCCCGCGATGGCGGTATTCACCAGCGTGCGCTCGGTGTTGTTCACGAGGCTCTGGCGGCTGTCGCGGTTGTAGGCGACGACGGAATTCGCCCACGTGTACTCGAGAAAATCGAGGAAGTGCTTGACCTTGTCATACGCGCCTTCCTGACGAACGGTGTCCGCGCCGCGACCGCTGGTCGGATCGAAGCTCACCCAGCCATGCGGCGTGCGCACTTCGACCCATGCGTGCGCGTGCGACTGGCGAACAACATAGTACTTGCCCATGTCGTTGTACTCGTCGCACTTGAACCCCACGACCATGCGCGCCTGCATCCCGAGGCTCTGGCACATGAGCGTCATTGCACCGGCGAAGTATTCGCAGTGGCCGCGCTTCAGGTCGTAGAGGAAAGACACCATCGGATCTTCGCCCTCGATGCGCTTCGCGTCGGTGAGGTCGAGCGTGTATTCGAAATTGGTCTGGAGGTAGTGCTCCATGTTCCGCGCGATCTGCTCATCGAGCGGCGAAATAAACGTGGTCGGATCGCGGCGCGCAGCGAGCGCGCCTTGTGCATCGCTACCGGAAACTTCAGGCTGGCGCGCGTACTTTTCGATCCGCGGATCGATCGGCACGTGCTTTCTCGTGGTCACGTCGCCGGAATTGCCGTTGTCGGATTGATTCGGATCCGTGTCGGTGTTGTCCGGCTGCGGCTGGCCGTCCTTTTTTGGAACCATCGATTTTGCCGCCTGCGCGGTCTCGCGCGCCAGCGACTGCACTTCAGATCCAAAGGCGGCGCCCCACGACGGCCGCGGAGGCGGTGGACCATCTTGGCTTGCGGTGTCAGACGTGTTCTCCAGGCTGTTTCGCGACGTGACGATGTATTTCACGGGCGCGGTGAGGCGCTCGATCGTTTGCAGCGTCGCTTCATCGGGAAAATAGCGAATGCGCAGCGGGTCGCGCACGCTCCTAATGCTGACGATCCCGGGCATCGCGAACAGGACGGCAGTGCCCGTCGGTTGCAGCGAGATTTCCTGACGATACAGATCCGTTCCCTCCGGCGCAGGCGAGAGCGTTCGTTCGACGTCCGCGTTCACATCGGTATCGATCGTGCGCCGATTGGGATCGTCCGGACTCTGCGAATGCGTCCATTGCCACGCCGCCGAACCACCGCCGTACGAGTCGAGCGTCGTTCCGCGCAAGAGCAGCGGCGACTGGCTGATATACGGCCTGCCATTTTTCGTCACCGCGACGTGCGCCACAACTTCGTCGCTTTGCGTGATCTTTGCGACAGTTTGAAAGTTCACTTCGTCGCTGAAGCCCGTGAGCGTCTGGCTGTTCTGGAACTGCAGCGCGCTCAGCAAGCTGGCGCCCGTACTCCGCGGAAAGAACAGGAACACGGCCACCGCGACCGCAAGCGAGAACATCGAAATCGCGATCGTCAGCCGTCTCATTGATCTCGATAATTGCGGATGAGCGGCAGCGCTCTTGCGCGCCCGCGCGGCTTCGGGCAGTTCGATGAGCTCTTTCGCCTGATCGGTTTCGACCTTCAGATGGAAGAGCAAGCAGCAGTAGAGCGAGAGGAAGAGATAAGCGATCAGCACCAGTCCGAACGCGAGGCTTGCGGTGCTGATCGAAGCCGCAACGACGAGGAGCAAACTTAGCACGAGCAATTGCGCGTAGTCGCGATTCGCGCGCTGCTCGAATAACTTTACCAGCTGAAGAAAGACGAGGAACTGCCCCGCCACCGTGACGGCGCGCGACAGCCCTTCCGATCGCACCTGCATCGCGGCCAGCACAAAGAGCAGCAGCGTGATGCCGTTGGCCGCCAGGCGCGGCAACGGGCGGAAATATCCGTTCCGCACGAGCCAGCCGTTGAGCAGCACAGCCCCGACCGCGAGCGCCCACACGCCAACCGATTGCGTCGCGAGCCCAAACTCCGTGATGCCCAGGATGATCAGGGTGTACAGGGCCGGCCGAAATTGGCGAATCTCGTACATCGTGATTCTCAACGTCTGGCGTAATCCATCACCGCCTCCGGCTGCTGGTCCGGCGGCATCGCATGCGCGAAGTCAACGTTCGGGGGAAAGGTGAACCACCGTTCTGTCTGCGGGTTGCCGGGCGTAATCACGACAAAGGATCCCCGCGCGCTGTCCTGCAGACCCAATTGTACGTCGCGCGGCGTCACCAGAACGATCGTGGTCCCCGATTTTTGTTCGGCGTGACTCGCATCGAGCAATCGCTGCGTATCGTGCTCGGTATTGAGCGGTAGCCGTGCCAGGATCGAAAGCAGATCGAGCCGCTGGCGCTTTCCACGACTCGGTGCGATCGTTTCCCACTCGCCATTCCATACCATCATGCCGACCGGCAGTCCGGCTTCGAGCGCCGCATTCACCAGCGAAGCCGCCATCGCGATGCATTGTTCGACCTTCGCGGGGCCGTCGCCGTTGCGATCGGGTGCATGCGTGTCCAGCAGCATGAGCAACCGCGGCGGCGAAACGTGCGTCATCTCGCGTGAGACGAGCGTGCCGGTCCGCGCGCTGCGCCGCCAGTAAATCCAGCGCGGATTTTCGCCGGTGCGATATTCCTTCAGGCCATAAAATTCGTCCGAGCCACCGCGCCGCGGACGCATTTGCGTGCCGCTCGTCTCGGCCGATCGGCACAGCGCCAGAAGCTTCTGATCGACGGCCGCGAACGTCGGAAAAACGAGAAACTTATCCTCCTGCCGCCGATCGATCGCTCGCTTGATGAATCCAAACGGAAAACTCGTGCTGAGCTGATACCGGCCCATCGCGTGCAACCCGCGACGCTTGGGGATCAATTGAACCGGCACCGTCGTCGTCGAATGCGGCGCGACGTGCAGCAGATATCCGTGCGGCTGGCGGACAAACGCTTCAACGCCTTCCATCTCCGCGATTGTCACCGCAAAGCTCGGCCAGAAGCGCTTGAGGTTTTTGAATTCATACGAGACGGACATCTCGCGGCCGACCACGCCATGCTCCGGCAGCACGCGATGCAACGACAACCGACGCAAAACTCCGCGGCTGATGATTCCACTGATCAGCAAAATGCCGATCATCAAACCGAAAACGCCAAAGAGCAGATTCGCCTGGCTGTTGAGCGCGGCCAGGCCCATGAACAGCATCATCGCGCAGTAAACGAGGCCGGTGACAGAGAAGTCGAGTGAAGGTCGTCGCCAAACCGGTGTGGCGTAATCGGCAGGAGCTATTCGACGCCAGAAGACTGTCATACGGAAGAATTATGAAGGATGAAGGATGAAGGATGAAAAGCAATCGAAGCAGCTGGTTGCCTTTCTTCATCATTCATAATTCATCCTTCATCCTTACTGATTTATCTCGGGGCGGGCGTCTTAACGAGAATCGATTGCAGCACGCGCGAGGTCGCGTTCGATTCGCCATTGTGCAAGTACGTCTTGCTCACCACGCGATGCGCACAACAGGGAATGAACAGCTCTTTCACGTCGTCCGGCGTGACGTAATCGCGATCGTGAACGACGGCGGCGGCCTGCGCCGCCTGCGTAAGCGCCAGCGCCCCCCGCGGCGAAACGCCCAGGTGCAATCGCTCGTCGTGGCGCGTCGCTTCGACCAGATCCAGGATGTATTCGACGATGGCGTTGTCCATCTTCACCGTCGGCACGTAATCCTGAAGGCGGACAACATCCTCCGCGGTCATGATCGGCGAAAGCTGATCGAGCGCTGTGCGACCCGGTTGGGTCAGCAGAATTCGATGCTCGGCCGATCGATCCGGGTATCCCACCGCAATTCGCAACAGGAATCGATCGAGCTGGTTTTCGGGAAGATAATATGTGCCTTCAAATTCAAACGGATTCTGCGTCGCGACGAGCATGAACGGTCGCGCGAGCGGCCGCGTGAGATTTTCGATGCTCACCTGCTCTTCGCTCATCGCTTCGAGCAGCGCCGACTGCGTTCGCGGGGTGGTGCGGTTGATCTCATCCGCGAGCACGATATTGGCAAAAATGGGGCCGGCCTTGAAGTCGAATTCCTTGGTCGTGCTGTTGTAAACCGAAACGCCCAGCACATCGCCGGGGAGCAGATCGGGCGTGAGCTGAATTCGGCTGAAGCGGCAATCGATGCTGCGCGCCAGCGATTTAGCGAGCACCGTTTTGCCGACACCGGGAACATCTTCGATGAGCACATGGCCGCGCGCCAGCAGGCCGACCAGCAGCAAATCGACCGCAGAGGAATGACCGAGAAAAACCGTCTGAATGTTTTGTCGAAGCTTCTCGACGCTAGGGTTGGCCACACACCACCTGGAAAGGGTCTCCGTAGTTCCGTCTATACGATGTCCGTCCATTTTAGCAGCCTCCCGTTACAAGCGGTAGCTTGGTGGCAGTCTTCATGAATATCACGGCCGATGATAGGCGCGGAGCGGACAGAATCCGTGTGATTTCGGTCACGAGATGCGCGCGCGAGCGCGACTCAATTCCGCTGGAAGAGCGAATTGTCATGCGGGCCGAAATACCCGAGGTGCATCAAGCGGTTGTTCGCGCCGTAGACGTTCGGCGTGTCATACGTCCATTCCATCTTTTCCGCCGTCACATGTCCGTCGGCCCAGCCGATGCTCGCATAGCCATTGTGACGAAAGTGGAGCGACGGAGAACTCGGGCCGTAGATTGTCGTTGGTGGTTCGAGAAAGGAATACTCGATCAGCGTCGGGTCGGCCATCGCGGCATCGGCGAATGCAATCTTTGCGTAGCTATGCTGAATCTGCGCCATCTTCGCGGGAACGTTGCCGACCTGCTTGTCCCACGCCGCCGGTCCAAGCGGGAGCGACGCAAGCTCCGGCACATTTTCGCTTCCACCGAAATAGCCGGCGTTGTAACCATACCCGCCGCACGATGCTTCAAATCCTGCCTTGGTCGGCTCAAAGCTTGGACACTGCTTCACCGCCTGCACCTGCATGTAACGAACAAGCGATCCGTCGACAAATTTGAACGGGTCGCTGGCGCTGGTGCGCGAGCCGTGCCAGCGGTTGAGATTCTGCGTGAGAAAATCGACGTGCGCCGTCGGCCAGCTGCCTTTGTTGTCCACCGCATATGCGAACGACGCGAGGAGCAATTGCCGCACGTTGCTTTGACACGCAATGCGATTCGCCGCCTCGCGCGACCGAGTAAGCGCCGGCAACAGAATCGCGATCAACACAGCGATGATCGCGATGACCACCAGCAGCTCGACGAGCGTGAATCCGCCGGCGCGATGTCGGGACTGAAGATGAATCTCACGAGCGCTCATGCGATGCGCCGCGGTCTCTTTCTCAGAAACAAGCAAGCAAGACCCAGCATTCCCAAAGTCTCCGGCTCCGGAAGAACTTCACCATGAATGACTGAAATCGCGTCGACGTCCGCCCCGCCGCTGCCGCTGCCGGTCGGGTCGTAGATGGGATTGGCCGCGACGCCGAAGAGCGGGCCGTCGTCCATCAGCGTGCCGTCGCCCTTCACATCGATCAGGCGAACGTAGCGGATCTCGTCGAGGTTCACCGCGCCGCTCGTCACCAGCGAATTAGTGGCGAGAAGCGAAAGGTCGAAGGCATCTCCGCCCGCGACGGACGGATCGAACGGATCGATCGTGTTGCCGTTCACCGGATCGGTGTTGGCAAAGACCGGATGCACGCCCGCGAAGCCGGTTACGTCGGCGGGGTTGATCGTGCCGAATGCGCCCACGGGCGCGGAGGTCTTTGATTGAACCGGAAACCGCGCGAAATCCGTCCCATTCGACGACACTTCGACGAACATCAGTTCCGCGAAGGATTTCGTAGTGTCTCCGCCCGCGTAGATGGGGTTCTCGAAGACGATGAAATCCGGGCCTGCGTGGTTTGCGATCGCGCGCTGGGTCGGACCGGCGGGATCGTCGAAACCGAGCGTGAGTTGTCCGCTGACGCCGAGGTTCGTGACGTGGACGCTCTGCACCGAATTTCCCCCGCCGCGCGGACCACCCAATGCGAGCGACGAATCCAAAAACCCCGCCTGGCTCGGCGAACCAATTTGATAATCGATCACCTTGCTGGCGAAGAATTCATCGGCGCGGACGATGTTCGCACCGACAAGCAGCGCAGCGCTCAGCAACAACGATTGAATGTGGAGATGCTTCACGCGCACCTCCGTCCGCGGCGGCGCAGGAGCGCGAGGGATGCACATGCGAGGAAGGCGATGCCAGCCGGCTCTGGGATGAAATCAGTCGCGTGGAAAATGTCGACCGAGCCATCGAAGTCGGTCACCGCGAACTCGTCATTCGTTGGATTGTAGAAAATCGAGGCAAAGCCTTTGCCGAGGTCGTACACCTTGCTGTTGCCATCCGGGCCGATGACAACAAGCCCTCCTCCGCTTCCGCTTCCGGCGAACACAGAGCCATCGGCGACAAAAATCCCCGCCCCGCTGTTGTTTCCGCCATTTCCCGGATTGATCAGCGTGCCGTCGGAAAACGCCAGCGGAGTATCCGTGTTATACGCGTTGTCGAGATCCGAAACATCAAACTTGCGAATGTCGCCGACGTTCGTGCCGAAACCGATGCCGACATAGAAGTGTCCGGCGCCGTCGAATGCGACATCGGTGCTCGCGCCGGGGATATTCCCGATCACCGTCTTACTCGCGGTCATCGAGCCAGCGCCCGCGTCGGTCAGATCGTAATATGCGACCCCACTGATCGGATTGCCGAAGTCGCCGTTGCCGAAGTCCACCGCCAGCTTGTTCGCGGCGTTTGTCACCGTGCTCGACTGCAGCGGCTTGAACGCGAGCGTGTTCGCGAGTTTTGCATTGAACGGGCCGGTGAAAGCGCCGCCAGCAGCGGGGAGCGTCAGAAAAAGTCCGTTGCTGTTTCCGGAAAAATCGAACCCGCCCGTCGCGGTGCTCACAACAATCTTCTGTCCGTCCGACGTGAACGTAATCGGCCCCGCGTCCGATCCCGCGACGCCCGCGGTGCCGGTGTTGATCTTCGTGAATGCCCCTGTGTTCAGCGCATTCTGCTTGAAGACGTTGAGTCCGTCGTAGGCATAGATCAGGCCATCCGGCCCGAAGGCCGCGCTCGTCGAGAACGACACGCTCGACGGCGCCGGCAGCGAGAAACTCGCAACCGGGACCGTCGCCGCAAAGCTCGACGTCTGTAGAGAAACGATGACGCATGCGCCGGCGATCGCCAGCGCCCAGGAGAGGCGCGTACGAAACATGAGACCTGCTTCCGGACCAATTCGCGTGGTCCAAGTAATACGGATCTCGCTCTAATTCCCGCGCTGTGTAGGGTCCGCGTCAGCGGACCCGGTATTTATTCGGTTCAAAAAGCGAATAAACCGGACGCGGAAGCGGACCCAACAAGATAGCGGCGCGC